>CAZYVY010000024.1:0-29276 GCA_964651555.1 uncultured Lachnospiraceae bacterium
AATATGATATTTGACGTCTCCGTCCCCAAATCAGCTACAATCTACTACACCATTTCGGTGTGAAATTACACCAATTTGCGATAAATTACGATACTTCTGTCTTTTTAGAAATAATCCGCAAAACCTTGAAAATACTGGATTCTTCGGCATTTTAGGAAGTCTGGAAATCAAGCAAGCATAAACTCAATAAATTCTTTTTTGTACTGTTCCATTATTATCTATAACCTCCTATTTTGTTCGGTTTATTACCGCTCTTTATCAAATAATTCAAAAACCGTACCCATAGTACCATATTTTGATTGTCTTTTCAATGAGTTTCCCAAGTATACTCCTCACATTTTCTCCAAAACCGTTCTCTGCAATTGCTGTGCCACAAAAAAAAATCTCTAACTTCTAAAAACACAAAACAGAGTCAGGATATGCTTTGCACATCCCGCTCTGTTCTACATCTTACTTTCCTAATGCACCCGCGATATCTTCCCTCATATCAATAACCGCCTGACGTGCCGCATCTGCATAACCTGCCTCACCGAAAGATGCGTACTTCTCATTCTGATATGCCGCAATAATACCTCTGGAAGAGTTCACAATTGCGCCCAAACCATCTTTATTGAAGAAGTGTACCAAATCAGCACCCTTACCGCCCTGCGCACCATATCCGGGCACTAGAATATAGGACTTAGGCATAATGTCTCTTAAAATCTTACCCATTTCCGGATAAGTTGCACCGACTACTGCACCTACATAGCTGTAGCCGTTAGAACCCATACAATCTGAACCCCATTCGTCTACCTTCTGACCAACCCATTCATATAAAGGCTTGCCGTCAATAAGACGATCCTGAAATTCTCCGCTACTGGGGTTAGATGTCTTAACCAGAATAAAGATACCCTTCTTTTCTTCTTTACATACATCGATAAAAGGCTTCACGCCGTCGGAACCAAGATAAGGATTTACGGTTGCAAAATCTTCATCAAACGGAGCATAGGTATTGCCACCAATGGTGATTTTACCTAAATGGCCGGTTGCATAAGCACTGGAGGTAGAACCGATATCACCTCTCTTGATATCACCGATAATCACAAGGTCTTTTTCTTTACAGTAATCTAACGTCTTTTTATAAGCAATCAAACCTTCCACACCAAACTGTTCATACATGGCAATCTGAGGCTTTACAGCAGGAATCAAATCATAAATAGCATCAATCAGACCCTTGTTGTACTGCCAGATTGCTTCTGCCGCACCTGCTAAAGTTTCACCGTATTCTGTAAAAGCATTCTTCTTAATACTTTCGGGAATAAACTTCATCATAGGGTCAAGTCCCACTACAATGGGCGCATTGGTTTTTACAATTTTGTCAGTCAGTTTATTAATCATTATATGTTCTCCTTTTCTCTAAAAAAGCGCCGACCTTTTGCGGTTCGACGCTTTTCTTATGTCTGTCCGTTCTTACGAATCGCAATCTGTTTACTATCGTATCACACTTTATGAAAAAATGCTATACGGAAACCGATGCCTTCTCATCCACATATCTCTTAATATTGGATGCGTTGACGTACTTCTTTGCTTCTGTTCCATTTACTACAACCAAAGTAGGAGCAGTCATAATGCCGTACTTCTGTACCAATTCCGGATTCTCAGCAGCATCCAATACCACATAAGCTTCGTTCTGCAAATATTCTTTTGCAATCTTACAATTTGGACAAGTCTTGGTTGTAAAAAGATATTTCACTTCTTCTGCCGGTGCAATGGTAAAATCATTATCTTTCTCATAAGTTGTAAGATTTACTGCCTGCTGAACGGGAACCTTCAATTTAGAATTTTCAATGTCGTATTCGGTACGGTTCTTGTATTCCTGCAATTTACCATCATTCCAGTTCTGAACCGGTCTGTAGTAACCTGTTATACGGCTGTAAATTTCAGTCTTTGCGCCACACTCAGGACAGGTTGTCTGCTCACCTGCAAGATATCCGTGATTCTTACAGATTGAGTATGTGGGTGACATGGTATAATAAGGCAATTTATAATTCTCTGCAATGGTTCTTACCAACTTCGCTGCTGCCTTCCAATCAGGAAGCTTCTCACCTAAAAATGCATGGAATACGGTGCCTGATGTATAAAGAGTCTGCAACTCATCCTGAATATCCAACGCATCAAAAATATCTGTTGTATAATCTACCGGCAAGTGTGAAGAGTTAGTGTAGTAAGGCACATCCCCCTGCTTACCCGCTGTCTTGATATCCGGCCATCTCTTGCGGTCATGCTTTGCAAGACGATAGGTTGTACTTTCTGCAGGAGTTGCTTCCAGGTTGTATAAATCACCGTATTCTTCCTGATAATCAGAAAGACGGTTTCTCATGTGATTCAATACTTCCTTGGTAAATTCCTGAGTTTCCTTTGCAGTCATATCTGCTCTTAACCAGTTTGCATTCAAACCAACTTCGTTCATACCAATCAAACCAATGGTTGAGAAGTGATTATTAAAATGTCCCAGATAACGTTTGGTATAAGGATATAAGCCTTCATCCAAAAGTTTGGAAATAACACCTCGCTTAATCTTTAAGCTTCGTGCAGAAATATCCATTAGTCTGTTCAATCTCTTATAGAAATCATCCTTGTTTGCTGAAAGGTAAGCAATTCTGGGCATATTAATGGTAACAACACCCACACTACCTGTGCTTTCTCCGGAACCAAAGAAACCACCACTCTTTTTACGGAGTTCTCTTAAATCAAGACGAAGACGACAGCACATGGAACGAACATCACTGGGTTCCATATCGGAATTAATGTAATTTGAGAAGTACGGTGTACCATACTTCGCTGTCATATCAAACAATAACTGGTTGTTTAAGTTATCAGACCAGTCAAAGTCACCGGTAATGGAGTAAGTAGGAATCGGATACTGGAATCCACGACCGTTTGCATCACCTTCAATCATTGTTTCAAGGAATGCACGGTTTACCATGTCCATTTCTTTTTTACAATCTTTGTAACAGAAATCCATTTCCTTACCACCAACCAATGCAGGAAGTTCTGCCAAGTCGTTTGGAACGGTCCAGTCCAAAGTAATATTGGTAAAAGGAGCCTGGGTTCCCCAACGGCTGGGTGTATTAACACCATATACAAACGCTTCAATACATTTCTTTACTTCGCCGTATGAAAGGTTATCTACTTTTACAAAAGGTGCAAGGTAGGTATCAAAAGAAGAAAATGCCTGTGCGCCTGCCCACTCGTTCTGCATAATACCAAGGAAGTTAACCATCTGGTTACACAATACGGATAAGTGTGCTGCGGGAGCCGAAGTGATTTTACCTGTAATACCCCCCAATCCTTCCTGGATTAACTGCTTTAATGACCATCCTGCACAATAACCGGTTAACATGGATAAGTCATGAATATGAATGTCTGCGTTTCTGTGCGCTTCTGCGATTTCCTGATCATAAATTTCAGATAACCAGTAGTTTGCGGTTACGGCACCGGAGTTACTTAAAATCAAACCACCAACGGAATAAGTAACGGTCGAGTTTTCTTTTACTCGCCAGTCTTCTACCTTAACGTAACTGTTTACAACATCCTTGTAATCTAAAATGGTAGACTTTAAGTTACGCATTTTTTCACGCTGCTTACGATATAAAATAAACGCCTTTGCAGTTTCTACATAACCAGACTGTTCCAGAATCTTTTCTACACTGTCCTGAATATCTTCCACATGCACATAACCATCTTTTACCTTGCTCTGAAAATCTGCGGTTACACGCAATGAAAGCAAGTCCACAATATCCTTGTTATACTGCACTTCCGTTGCATTAAATGCCTTCATAATGGCATCGCTGATTTTGGCTAAATTAAAATCCGACTTTTCTCCGTCTCGTTTGATAACCCCAAACATTACCGTACTCCCTTCATACACTGTGTATTGCTCTTTTTGTAACATATCGCCAATGATTGCTCATCAAAACGCGATGTAAAATTATTGTAACAAATGCCTCTGTAAAAGTCAACGCCAAAGCACAATATATTCCAAACATTTTTTACCAAAATACTATATGTTGTGTTTTATCGCCCAATCACTGATTTACATAACATTATTACAAAGTGACGTGTTTACGCCTGTTTACGCTATTTTGTTATTTTATGCAAACCAAAAAGACTCAAACAACATAATAGTGTTTGAGTCTTTTTATTCTTATAAATACATTATCTTGTTTGTAAAAATTCGTATTCCCGCTGTGCTCTTTCATCATCCGGATATTGTTCCAAATAAGTTTTCATCAACTTCTTGGCGCTATCAAAATCACCCAGATTCTCATAAGCAACAATTTGATTATAACTTAATTCCTGACGATATGCATTACCTTCTACGCTTAAGCCTTTTTCAAAAGAAGCCAGAGCATTCTCATAGTCTCCTTTTCCCGCATAACACAATCCCATTTGATTATAAATTGCAGCACTGGGACTCTCTTTTATATATTCCTCGTACAAAGTCAACGCATACGCACTGTCGTTCAATGCTTCATAGGACTGCCCAAGTAACAAAAATACTTCTTCGCCACGATTACCCTTGCTTCTGGCATTTTCAAGATAATTTCTGGCATCGGTATAATTTCCCAGGTAGAAAGACAAACGTCCCTGATCAAAAGCTGACATACTCTTGTCATCACTTTCCATAGCTTTGTTCAGATATACCAAACCTTCCTGCTCATACCCTTGTTCTTTCAATGCCGAATAAACATCAATATATAATCCATAGTCTTTTGTATCCAATGAAATTGCATGTTCAAAATCCGCTACCGCATCCTGATATGCACCTTGCTCAAGTTTTACAAGCCCTCTCTGATAATATGCATCCACTTCTTTGGGTCTTAATGCAATAATTGCATCATACCTGCCCATAGCCTCTTCATAGGCACCCAACTTATAATAGCAGACTGCCATATAGTAATTCATATCATAATCAATGTCCGACGGTTTGTTACCTCCCTGTTCCAATGCCGACTGAAAACACACAAGTGCCTGTTCATACTCTGTCAGTCCCATATAAGCAAGTCCCATACCGCGTTGCACATAAACCTCCGCCTCTTCAGCAGTCTGTGCTGCTTCAAAGTAAGTAAGCGCCTCCTCATATTTCAACTGTTCAACGGACTCCATACCCAGCCGGGTATTTTCTCCTGCCTGAGCACTCCTGCAAGCTTGAAACACCGTTAACACCATTCCCAACACTATCAGACATCCAACTCTTCCGATTGTTCTTCTCATACAATCCCCTCGTCTTAAAATCCACTACTCCGCTTCATTTACAACAGTATTTTCGTATACATAATCATATACCTTTACACCATACATATATTCTCTGTAATATTCTCTGTCAGTGCCCATCATTTCCAGAATCTGTTCATTTGTTACACCGTAATCATCTGCAATAAGCTGTAACTCTGCATCCAATTCTTCGTCTGTCACCACAATGCCGTTTTCATTGGCGAGTGCCTGAATTACCATTCTTTCCTTTACGTTTGTTTCAGCAATATCAGCCAATGTCGAACCGTAAATTACTGACATATACGTATCAATATCCACACCAAGACTTTCCAAAGTGCTGGACATCTGTCCTTCAATGATTGTCTTCTGCTGTTCGATAAGGAATTCAGGTACTTCCTTAAATGTTGTATCAGCAATAATTTTCTTCATTGCAGCTCTTACCACATTATCATAATTTTCATCATCCATTTCTGCCTGCACGATTTCTCTCGAATATGCTTCCAGTTCCGCAACAGTTCCGTAGTAATCACTTTCCAGCGCAGCAACTGTCTCGTCAGTAATTTCAGGAATGATATAATTTACCGTTACCATAAATACAACATCCTGTCCTGCCAAATCACTATAATAATTTGCGGGGAAGGTAAGATTTAATTCCACTGTTTCTCCGGGCATTGCTCCAATCAGACCTTCTTCAAAGCCATCAATAAATGTGCCGGAACCAATTTCCAAATCGTAATCTTCACCGGTACCACCATCAAAAGCAACGCCATCCATATATCCGGTAAAATCAATATTTGCGGTATCACCATCTTCCACTGCACGGTCGGTTACGCCAATTTGTGCGGCACGGATGGAAAACAAGTAATCCATCTGTTCTTCTACTTCTTCGTCTGTTACCTCTTGTAAAACAACATCCACCGACAAGTCTGTATACTGTCCCAGTTCCAGATACTTATTAAGATTCATATCCTGCAATTCTTTTCCTTCATCACTGCATGCAGTAATTGCAAAGCAGGATAAAACAGCTAACGCCAAAACAAACAATTTCTTTTTCATTTTCATCATTAGGCTTCTGCCTCTCCTTTATTTTATAGTCCGTTTAACTTCAGTATAACAAGCACTGCAAATATACATGCCCCAATACCCAGTAAAACGAGATTTCCAACCAATCCAAACTTCTTAACCTTAAAATTAGTAATAAAACATACCGCAATAATAAGTAAAGCGATTGCATACACATATGGAAACTTATCACCCAGCAATCCCCTTGTACAGAACAAAGCGGGAATCAACAGTGCGACCGAAGTAACCGGTAGTCCCTCATAAGATTTACGTTTTGCCTGTGTCTCCTGTTGGCGCACCTCTTCCGTCACATTAAAATATGCCAGACGGATTACCGCACACAAAACATACACTCCTACTACAATACTGAAAACAAAACAATACTTTGTTTCCATTACCAGCGTATAGCCTATCACTGCCGGGAATGCACCGAAACAGACAACATCGGCCAATGAATCTAACTGTATTCCGTTCTTTTTTTCAAGTTCCGTCCGGTTCTTCTTGGTTCTTGCCACCATACCGTCAAACATATCGCAAAGCCCTGAAATCAACAAACACATAATTGTAAATGTGTATTCCTGCTGTACCGCAAAACACATACCCACTATTGATGAAAGCACACTCAGATATGTCAGAATCACCGTATAATCATAAAACCCAATCATATTTCCTCCCGACACCGTCAACGCGGTGCCATGTGTATATCAGAAATCTATTTTAAATCATATCATATTTTCTTCTATCAGCATAGTTTTTTCTTTTGCGTTCACAGTTTTTTTAGAATAAAAACTGCAAGATTAATTCCATCACCAATACTGCCGCACATGCCCAAATGGCCACCTGGAGCAACCCTTTTTCAAAATATGCCACAAGCAAAGCGACCAGAAAACCAACGCCTGCGGTTATGGGACCGGATGTAGCATCCAGAATCACCGGAAACGTCATGGCAGCCAAAACGGTATATGGAATATAGCCTAAAAACGATTTAAAAAACTTATTCTTTACTTCCTTACGCATGCATACATACGGCACTACACGAATTGCATAAGTCACAAGTGCCATAACAAGAAGATAAACCAAAAATGTCTTTGCTTCCATTATGCCACCTCCTGTACTTCTTCATGAAGCGGAAATACTGCTGCACCAATGGCAGATGCAACAACTGCACAAATAATCACCGCGAATCCGTCTGATACATGTTCTCTTAAAACAGGAATCCAATAAAATGCACATCTTATCATGACAGCAAGACTTACAATCAAAAACATAGGCCGTGCTTTTTTCATTTCAGGCACTACAATTGCAATAAACATGGCATATAACGCCACACCCAAGGCATTACATAGAATCTCAGGGAGTACATTACCCAGCACAGCGCCTGCCAAAGTACCCAAAGTCCAACCAAAATATGGAGCAATAATCAGACCGGTAAAATACTTTGCCCCTATTTTACCCTTCTGCCCGATTGCTACCGCATAAATTTCATCTGTATGGAACATACCAAAGAAAAGTCTGCGCCCCGTATTCATTTTTTCATCTACTTTTTGTGACAGCGACAGTGACATCAGGGAATAGCGCAGATTAATAACAAACTGCGTCAACGCCATTTCCACAAGACTGCCGGCCTGGGCCATAACGGTAAGTCCGGCAAACTGACCGGCAGATGTTAAATTCGTCATAGAAATCAAAACAGCTTCCCAGATATAAAATCCATTTGCCACAGCTAAAATACCAAAAGTAAAGGATACCGAAAAGTATCCTAAACCAATGGGAACGCCGTCCAAAAAACCTTTTTTAAAACTATTCATTTTAACGTTCTCTTTTATTTAAAATTAGTGATGGAATAAACGAATCTCTGTAAATGCCATTGCCATACCATACTTATCCGCACATTCAATAACCAAATCATCACGTACGGAACCGCCGGGCTGTGCAATGTACTTAACACCACTCTTCTTTGCTCTTTCAATATTATCACTGAAGGGGAAGAATGCATCTGAACCAAGTGCAACATCTTCCATCCGGTCAAGCCATGCTCTCTTTTCTTCTCTGGTGAAAACATCCGGTTTTACCTTGAAGATTCTCTGCCATGCACCATCTGCAAGAACATCCATATAATCTTCACCGATATAGTTATCAATTGCATTGTCTCTGTCTGCACGACCGATACCGTCTACAAACTGAAGACCAAGCACCTGAGGCGACTGACGAAGCATCCAGTTATCAGCCTTGGTGCCTGCAAGTCTTGTACAATGGATACGTGACTGCTGTCCCGCACCGATACCGATTGCCTGTCCGCCCTTTGCGTAGCAAACTGAATTTGACTGGGTATATTTCAACGTAATCAATGCAATGATTAAGTCAATTGCAGCAAGTTCAGGAATTTCCTTGTTAGCTGTTACAATGTTCTTTAATAAATCCTTGTTCATGGGAAGATTGTTTCTACCCTGTTCAAAAGTAATACCAAACACATCCTTATGTTCGATTTCCTGAGGAACATATTCGGGGTCGATTTCGATTACATTATACTTACCACCCTTCTTTGCAGAAAGGATTTCCAATGCTTCGGGCTCGTAACCGGGAGCAATTACACCATCAGATACTTCTCTCTTGATAATCTTAGCAGTTGAAACATCACACACATCGGACAGTGCAATAAAATCGCCGAAAGAAGACATTCTGTCCGCGCCTCTTGCTCTTGCATAAGCGCAAGCCAAAGGTGATAACTCTCCCAAATCATCTACCCAGTAGATCTTAGCCAAAGTCTCATCCAAAGGAAGACCTACTGCTGCCCCTGCCGGTGATACATGCTTAAAAGAAGTTGCTGCCGGAAGACCTGTTGCCTGCTTTAATTCTTTTACAAGCTGCCAACCATTAAACGCATCCATAAAGTTAATATAACCGGGCTTACCGCAAAGCACCTTAATGGGAAGTTCTCTTCCATCATTTACAAAAATGCTTGCCGGCTTCTGATTGGGATTACATCCATATTTTAATTCTAACGTTTTCATGTTTTCTCTCCATTATATTCTTTTATTTATAACATCTGAAAGGACAAGCAGACACAAACCGTTGCTCATCCTTCATCAATTACATATTTTACTGGTTTTTATTTACAATTCTTGTTTCATATGTACCGGTGGCAATATCAATAAAACGAACAAACAAAGAAACCTTGTTTTCTTCATTTAAGTTTGTCCATACATCATTGGTAAATGTATCAATATCGTTGCCGATACCTACCCACTTAGGCTCACCTTCAAAACTGGGAAGCGGATTGCCGTCATTCTTATATGTGTGAATAAAATGTCCTTCGCCCGCCATAGGATTTTCATAAGCAAACGTATAACGATTGCAACCTTCAGGGCGTCCGTTATTGCTCTTTAAAATAGATAAAGCATAGTTGTATGTGCCACCTTCTACATGCATTACACCTGAAATTCTCGGTGTATAGTTAGGTGCATCCGGTTCAAACTCACGGCTTCTTAATGACTGTTCAAAAGTAAGCTGCTTATCCATTCCTTCATAAATAGTATCCGTCTGGTCACCATTGGTAACAATGGTTTTATTTCCAAGAACGCGTACGGGTGCGTAAATAATCAAACTGGGATCAGTTAATTTGGAAGGGTCAAAAGCCTGTGTACGAATACCTTCTCCTTCTTCCACAAACACACGGTTTCTGCTGTTTACGCTTCTACCCATAATAAAGTATGCACAAACCGCCTTGGTTCCGTCTTCTGACCTGCCGATTACAATACCTCTTCCGGGGTATGCATTCTGCGCCAATTCCTGCATTAAACATTTCTTTTCCATAAAAATGATTCCTCCTTAAGTGAATTTATCACTTTATATATGTTTTTTATAAAAATATCTTCTTCATCTGCTAATTTTCATAATAGGAATAAATAGTTACTCCTATGGTTCCCGGACCTACATGGGTACTGATACTCATCGGCAGGGAATATACTTTAATGTCCACATCCGGATACTGTACCATCAGTTCCTTCTTCCATGCCTCTCCTATGGAATCATCACCTGCATATGCAGCATTTATTCTGTACTTTTTGCCGGCAAAACGATGACTCTTTTCAGCTTCGATGGCCTTAAACATCGTTTTAACAGCCTGCTTACTTCCGCGTACTTTAGCAAAAGTATCAATTTTTCCACCATTTACATGCAACACGGGTTTAATATTCAGCACTGTTGCAATTGCTGCAGTGGCAGCGGTTACTCTACCGCCTTTTTTTAGATAATTTAAATCATCCACCACCAAATAAATCGGTGCATTTAACGCATCTTCTTCCAAGTATTCCTTGATTTCGGCTCCGCTCTTTCCTTCTCCGGCCATAGCAAGGGCATCAAAAACCGCCTGCATCATGGTAATGGTAATTCTACCGTTATCCACTACATGTACCCTTCCTTCATAATCCTGAGCCAGCATTTTCGCAGTCTGGCAGGTGCCGGAAAGTCCACTGGACATAGGAATATACACCAACTCATCATACTCCTGCAATATTTTATCATACATTTCAAGGATAATACCCGGAGATGGTTGGGAAGTAGTAACTTCTGCACCCGATTTCAGTTTTTCAAAGAAAAATTCTTTGCTGATATCCTTTTCTTCCAAATACTCTTTTCCATCAATCAACACAGGCATAAGAATCATATAAATCCCCAATTCTTCTGCCTCTTTTATCGCAATACTGCTATTGGTATCTGTTAATATCGCCACCTTTGATTTCATAAGCCGTTTACTCCTCATAGATATATTATCTGACAGCCTGTCTTTTTATACTAATCAAATATAATCTGTTTGTCAAATCTCAGTTTATATTTTTTTAATATTTAGATATTCACTTTGCCATAGCAACCGTTTTGTATTCATACTCCTAATCATTAATATCAGGTAATAAATTCATCGGTATTTTCTCCGCACTTTCCCAAACGGCGGAATCTCATGGAAACCATCTGCAAACCATTTTGGGGGAAATATAAGCGGTATACCGCATAACGATGACGAAACTGTAATTTACGTTTTACGACGGTCTCTTTGCCGCCGCTTCCCTGAAAGGCAAAGGTCTGTATCGGAAATCCCTGATAAAAAAGTGTAACCGGAAGTTGTGCCAGTTCCCCCAAATCGGATTTGGCAACATATTCCACTTCATACTCGGTACCCGCTTCCACATCTACCGCAAACACAAAACTCTGTCCCTTGGACGTATCTGCTTTTTCCATATTTACTTCGTATGATTCAAGCAATTCATAATATTCTACGGAATCAAAATCTTCAATATCCTGCTTAGGCCCACCAACGACTTCTACCTCTTCAAGAGTTCCCCGTATTCTTGCAAATGCAGGTGTTTTCATTGAAAATCTCAATACATTCATTGCATTACGCTGCAATTCTCCTAAGGTCAGCTCGCCGCTTTCCAGTTCTGCAAGAATATTATCATTGGAAGAATTAACGGATGCATCGGGACAAACCATATACACATCATTCTGAGAACGTGCCATAGAAGCAAAATCATTCAATGAAGGTTCTTTTCCTTCTTCGTTAATCATTGCCCACCAGTCTGTCATAACAAAGCCTTCAAAGCCCCATTCTTCGCGAAGCAAAACAGTGGTAAGGTCATAATGTCCGGCTGTCCATACACCATTTAATGCACCATAAGTCGTCATAATGGTATCTGCATTGCCTTCCTCCACGGCCATCTTAAAGCCTTTTAAGTATATTTCCCTTAACACTCTTGCAGAAACCACACTGTTCATTTCCCTACGGATATACTCCCGGTTATTGGCACAGAAATGCTTGATTGCACCGGTTACTCCACTTGCATGAAGCCCCCGCAACTGTGCCGCAGCCATTTTCCCCGTAATAAACGGATCCTCGCTAAAATACTCGAAATTACGTCCGTTTAAGGGATGCCGGTGAATATTCATTCCCGGTCCCAAAAGCACATCCACCTCATTGGATATCATTTCCATACCCAGAAGTGTAAACAACTCCTCATTCAATTTTTCATTAAACGTACATGCCAAAAGTGTTCCGTTGGGAAGGCTGAATGCCTTACGTCCACAATCCAGACGCATACCTGAAGGTCCGTCCGAGCAACATACGGATGGAACTTTATAACCGCACAGTTTCTCCGATACTCCTGCAAATGCCGCAGCGGTTCCCGGTGTTACCCTGGGACTTCCCATCCCTTCACCACGAATCAGACATGCAAGGTCCGCCGCATCCAGTTGCGCCGTAAATGCCTCCATACTAACTTTGCCATCCGCAACATCTTCCAGAGTATACCCCTTATCTCCGGTAATCTCCAATGCCTGGGGAAGTCTGTCCGCACGATGTTCTTTCATCGTTCCTTTTGCAAGAGGAACAGCTTCTCTATCTATTTTTACCACACCGTCTTTTATTACAGGACGGATTCTTTCAAAGCCCTGTACCGGCATTAAAATATCGTTACATTGTGAAATAACTTCGGTTTCTTCCACTTCTAAAATGCCGGCTATTTTACTGTCCCTGACATTTTTGCCAACATAAAACTCATAAATTCCGGCTTCCAACACTTGGCAGAATGCATGACCCGTTACACCGCTGTCATCAAAGGTTGAAAAAGCGGTATACGGAATTACTATTTCAATCTGTTCCGATTGTCCGGCTTCCAACACCCCTGTTTTGGTAAATCCTACAAGTTCCCGTAAAGGGCGTCCAATCTTTCCCTGTGCAGGTGATACATAAACCTGTACAACTTCTTTACCTGCAACTTCACCCTGATTGGTTACTTTCGCCGTTACATAAACCTCTTCTATTGTATAATCCAGTTCCACATCCGCGATTTCAAATTCAGTATACGACAAGCCGAAGCCAAAAGGATATTTTACCCTATCCTTCGCAAATGTTTCAAAATAACGATATCCCACATAAATATCTTCAGCATATACATCCTCCAAACCGGTGCCGAAATTTTCACTGGAAGGATAGTCTTCAATAGCACCGGCAATCGTATCTGTCAAGCGACCGGAAGGACAAACTTTACCGGTAATGACATCTGCAATACCATGTCCGCCCATAATACCGCCTTGCCATGCCAATAAAACTGCATCCGGATTAACATCATCCACAAAAGAAAAATCAATAATATTACCCACATTCAAAATGACAACCATTTTAGAAAAGTATTTACGTACCTTGGCAAGCAATGCCTCTTCCTGCTCTGTCAGACAGAAAGCTCCCCTTACATTCTGATTATCGCGGTCCTCGCCTGCAGTTCTTGCCAATACAACAACTGCCACATCACTTTCAGCTGCAATTTCTTTAACAAAGTCTTCTGAAACTTCTGCTTCCTCCTGCGACCATGGTTCCTGTCCCCAACCGATACCTTCCACAATCGGGTGCGACTTTTCCCACTCCTCATAAAAAGCACGCAATTTGGCATTCAGGCTCACTTTTCCACTCAATTCCAATCCTTCGGGAATATCTACAACATGATCCACATTTACAAGACCACCCGAACCGGTACCGCTCTTGTAATAGTTGTTCTGCATACGTCCCCAAAGTGCTACTTTACAGCCTTCCTCCAAGGGCAGTACTTTATTTTCATTACGCAACAAAACCGCACCTTCGGCCACCGCCTTGCGTGCTGTATCTTCATAATGTTTCCACTCTAAAATTCTGCTCATGTTATACCTCACCAATATCATTTCAGGGTTCCATATTTCCCTCGTTTAATTATACTGTCGTGATATGACATTTGGCAAGAAGAATACTTTTGTTTTCTACAATTTATACAATAGTTAAAACATCCTCACCAATCACCAACATATCCGGTTTAACTTTACATTGAAGATACAACACTCCAACCCCTGCATCCCTTGCTTCCTGCAGTGCAACACCGAATTCCGGATGTGTCACCGTATATGGAAGAACTTCTTTCACTCCCTCCATCTGAATCACAAAAGCCACATAGCATTGATACCCCTTTCCTGCCGCTGCTGCCAACTCACGCAAATGCTTCACACCGCGCTCCGTAGGTGCATCCGGAAAGTATCCTGTACCATCAATTTCCAGCGTACATCCTTTTACTTCCATCAGAAACTTTTGATTATCCTTCTCCATATAAAAATCGAACCTGGATTTGCCGTAGGTATACTCCGGTTTCACATAATCAAATTCCTGTCTTGCAAGCCACTCTGCCACCACCTTATTCGGTGCCTGACTGTCCATATTTACAAGCCCCGTTCCTTCTTTGTATACCGCAATCAAGTCATATGCCGTTTTTCGGTTTGGATTATCACATACTTCTAAAATCACGTCTGCACCCGGAAGCAACAATTCCCTGCATCGTCCGGTGTTTTTTACATGGACGGTTTCCAGCTTACCGTCAATATAGATATTTGCGATAAAACGGTTAGGTCTGCTATGAAATTTGCCTTTTGTAATTTGTTTGTATTGCATATCTTTTCTTTCCTAAAATAGCGTCTGCTATACACATCTCTCTTATTATTTTGTTACTGTCCCATTCGCCGAATTGGTTTCAAACTAAATATTGCGTGGATATTTTTATTCCGTAAAGAACCGTTTTGAATGCGTCAGCACTTAACGAGTAGCAATGAAATGCACTGCGAGTTTAGTACTGCCACGTATTCAACCGAGCGCAAGCGCGTTCTGTCGGAATATAAAATAATCCACGCAATTTACCTTCACAAAAACCAATTCAGCGAATGGGACATTTTTTATTTTAATAATTTACCAGTCCGAACTGAGCCAGTGTATAGAACACAAGAATCATCACAAGGAAAATCGGTGCAATGTAACGAACCATTACGCGAAAAATTCCTTTTCTTGCAAACTTCTCTCCATTCTTAGTAATTTCATCCTCAATGGTTTTGGTCTTAACCACCCAGCCAACTAAAATACAGGTTGCCAATGCCACAATAGGCATCAATACACTGTTTGCGAGGAAATCAAAAAATGTCAGGAAATCCATTCCAAGAATCTTAACATCGCCCCATAAACCAAAGCCCCACGCCGAAGGTATACCGAGCAGGATAGAGAATACGGTTACACCGACTACCGCAATCCATCTCTTAATCTTGAATTTATCCATTACCATGGACACAATCGCTTCCATAATGGAAATTGAACTTGTCAATGCGGCAAGCAATACCAACACAAAGAAAACAGCACCAATCACCTGTCCAAAGGGCATTTCCTTAAATACCAAAGGAAGGGTTTCAAACATAAGACCGGGACCTCCGGTATTTAGTTTGTCCGGCGCAAAAACAAAAACTGCAGGCACAATCATAAAGCCGGATAACAAAGCTACAGAAGTATCAAAAACTTCAATCTGGTTAACACAGCCACTCAAATCGATATCGTCTTTTACATAAGAACCGTAGGATACCATAATACCCATTGCAATACTTAAAGAAAAGAATAACTGTCCCATAGCCGCACACACGGTTGACATAGAGAAATGTGAAAAATCAGGCAGCAAATAATACTTAATTCCTCCCCACGCACCGTCAATCGTTGCAACATAAACAGATATACCGATAGACAACAAAAGCAATACCGGCATCAGAACCTTGCTTACCCTCTCTACCCCTTTCTGCACACCACCAAGCACGATTGCCATGGTTGCCAAAAGAAAGATAATGAAGAAAATCAAAGGTTCACCAACCTTCGCCGTAAAATCACCAAAATAAGTAATTCCTGATGTTTCCAGACCGCCACCGGTCATAAACTCTACCATATACTTAATAACCCAACCACCGATTACGCAATAATACGGCAGGATAATAATCGGTACGATAGCTGCAAGATAGCCTAAAAATCCAAATTTTTTATGTAATTTGGTATATGCGGTAATCGAACTCTGCTTCGTCTTTCTTCCGATGGCAAGTTCCAGAATTAACATAGAAAAACCGAAAGTCACAACCAGAATCAAATAAACCAAAATAAAAATACCGCCGCCATGCTGTGCTGCCAGATAGGGGAATCTCCAAAGGTTACCCAAACCTACCGCACTACCGGCCGCCGCCAGAATAAATCCCAGTTTTCCGGAAAAACTACTTCTTTCTTCTTTCATAAAAGTCTCCCATCCTATATCATCTTTTTGTAAATATCTGCAAGCCTTGTCTCAATCTCCTCATAAAAAGTATCCGCAGACCCATAAGGCATTATATAAAACATTTGAAGATGAAGCAAGTTCCAATCTTTAGCATCTTCCCTGTTCAAAAGAAATGCCTGCATTTCTTTAGTGTAATTATGCCATTTCAAAATAAATCCCTCGTATTCTTTCAGCCGAGGTGTATCAATCCAGTTTTTAATTTTTTCCTTGGTACGGTTCTCTTTTACACATTCATTAACCTGTAAAAAATAAGAAAATCCTTCCCTTTCGTAAATACGTCCCAATGGAAACAAACGGCAAATTCCCGGACGATATGCATGAATACTGCATCGACCTTCCCCGTTTAAAAAAGAACAAGTTCCTGTTGTTCCGGACATGGCAAGATGCGGTAAAATCAATCCTTCTTCCACGTGAAGCGCAATACGCTCGTCCTGCATCAGACGCTGAAAATCCATTCCGAGATTCAACGTCAGGCGACAAATATCATATGGATCCAGTACAATGGTATCCTCCACTCCCTCACAACAGGAATGACAGCCCATACAATCATTGCATCCCAGTCTGACCATATCATTCGCCTGATATCTTTTTCCATCAGATATTACATTAATATCACATTCTCTAAGCATACTTTCTCTCCGCCTTCAGACGCTTTTATGCTTCGTCTTCATCCTCTTTGGGAAGTGCACCCGGCACAGAAACAACTGTAGCGATTGCTGCAATAATTGCTGCAAGAATTGCAATACCGAAAATACCGCCTACCACAAACATTACTTCCATTTTGTACGACCTTTCCGCGGCTCAGTGCCGCTTACGATTATTATTTCTTAAGCTCATCTTTTATGCTTCTTCCTCTTCAGCATCATTCAGTTCCCGAACGATTCTTTTCACAATGCCGTTTACTTCAATATCGGAATTCATGGGAATGACAAGGCACTTGCGTCCGTCAATTACCCGAATTTCTACAATATCGGCAGACTCGGTCTTCACCTTAATCTGCATATCATCGGTCTTAACCTCGAAATTTTTCTTTTCACGGATATTATCAATGTGAAGTTTCACATCATCTCCCGTGGCTTTCTCAAACTTTTCTTCCACTATGGGAATGTGTTCTTCCTTCAGACCGCTTTTTAGCATTAAATCAACCATGTCTTCTTTCATGATGGTCATGGGTTCCGAAAAAACCATATTATCCACCATATCATTTAACTGGTTGTTAAGGGAACGAACTACTTCAAACGTATCATATCCCGGTGCATCATTGATGACCTCTTCCACAATCTGGTTGAAAATTTCTTTTTCCACCGTAGAAGGCACCGTTTCTATACATCCTAACACATTCTCAATAAACTCGCTATGCATTTCTTCAATATTTTTGACATAATATAAAACTTCATTCACATCTGAGCTTCTGTCATTAAATGCCGGATATAAAAATGCCGCATCCGGCATGTCCACAACCCAGTCACGGTTGCGGTTTGCAATAATATTTTCTTCTTCATGATAGCTTAATCCCGGCTTTGATAAATTCACGGGACAGATACAACACAAAATATAGCTATAAACTTCCTCGGACTCGTCCAAAGCCATTTTATCCTCGGTTTTGGTGATTACATCATATACATCATGAATCAAAAGAATCAGATAATTTCCCACATAATAATATGTATCAATGACCTGCCGGTAAAATGCTTCCAGCATTTCTTTATTTTTTAACTCAGAATTTTTTAACGCAAGCAAAGACTGTTGCTGTCCCCCTGCCCCCTGTGCTTCTTCTGAAAATCCAAGGCTTAAAAGGTTTTTATTCAAAACTCCGGATAGCCCCTTCTTTATGATTTCTATATATTTAAACTGTTCTGCTTCCTCCAAATCCACAAAATCCGTATCGATGTAGGTTTTTATCTCCTTGTCGGCACCGGTAACGTAACAGCCGGTAATACGTCCGATAGTATTTTTTTCTTTTTTAAAACGTTTTCTGATTTCCAAAACATCTGAATTATTCATTATTTTATCTCCTTGTCACAGAATGCAGACTGTATTGATATCCCTGTAACAGCAATGCGGATAGTTTGCCGCAGCATGTCTTATGCCTGTTTTGTTTCAGCGCCGAAAAGACGTCGGTGTCAACCGACGTCTTCGCCTGCACTCCGGTAATTATTTTACCACATTTTTTTGAAATAGAGAAGAAATAAAACGAATAATTTGAATAATTGCGGTAGGAACAACCGCAAGCCCCAGAATCATTCCCGCCTGGGCCAATGTTACTGCCTCCACTTCAAATACTCCGTGAAGAACAGGTACAAACAAAATCAGGGCCAGCAAAATAACACCCACGCCGAATGCTCCCAGACTGTACCAATTATTTTTAAATCCGATTTTAAAAATACTCTTTTTACTCCGGCAGTTAAAGCCATGGAACAGACGTGCCAGTGTCAGTGTTGCAAAAGCCATGGTGGAAGCCATACCCACAGACTGTTGCAAGCCGTAATAATATGCCACCATGGTAACTACAGCAATCATACCTCCTTGCACCACCATGGTTAACATAAAATCTTTTGTGAGAATCCCACGTTTCGGGTCACGGGGTTTATCTTTCAGATTATCCTTCTCAGGCGGTTCCATACCGATAGCCAGCGCTGGAAGAGAATCTGTTACAAGATTAATAAACAGAAGGTGAACTGCCGTAAAAGGCGATGCCAATCCCGCCAAAGAAGTATACAATACTGCCATAATAGCAGCTGTATTTCCCGATAAAAGAAAGAGTACCGCATTCTTTATATTCCGATATACATTACGTCCATTGGATACTGCTTTAATGATTGTCGCGAAATTATCATCAGAAAGAATCATGGATGCGGCATCTTTGGATACTTCCGTACCGGTAATCCCCATAGCCACACCAATGTCAGCTTTTTTCAATGCAGGCGCATCATTAACACCATCACCTGTCATTGCCACAATTCTTCCCTTTTTCTGCCATGCATCAACAATACGTATTTTATTTTCGGGAGATACCCTTCCGTATACCGAAATTTTTTCAATATTCGCATCCAACTCCTCATCACTCATTCCATCCAATTCCACACCGGTAACAGCAATGTCACCTTCTTCGAATATACCGATCTTTTTTGCAATAGCCGTTGCCGTTATTTTATGGTCACCCGTAATCATAACCGGACGTATACCTGCGCTCTTTGCATCCGCTACCGCCTGAATACTTTCCGGTCTTGGCGGATCCATCATGGATATCAATCCGATGAAAATCATATCCCTCTCTGCCTCAAAGGACATCTCTTCTTCCGTTTCTTTATATGCAAATGCCAAAACGCGCAAGCCTTCTTCTGAAAAATACTTATTCTGTGACTGAATACTATCAATATCTTCCTCACACAACTCACGTACTCCCCGGCAATCACGGATTTTTGTACATCTTCCCAAAAGTACATCTACGGCACCCTTGGTCAACATGGTTGCCTTGCCGTGTAATTTATAATGGGTACTCATTAACTTTCTGTCCGAATCAAAAGGAATTTCACCGATACGTTGCATTCCGGTCCGGATATCTGCTTCTGTAATTCCTTGTTTTCCTGCAATATTACGGAACATTTCAAGCAACGCATATTCAGTAGGGTCTCCCACACCCTTACCGTCTACAATGGTGGAATCATTAGTAAGAATTGCATTATACATCAAATATCTGTGCAACTGATTTTTCAAATTCAATTCATCAAATGATATTTGTTTTCCATCAATATATACATCTCCGACCGTCATTTTATTCTGGGTTAAGGTACCTGTTTTATCCGAACAGATGACAGAAACACATCCCAAACTTTCCACAGCTTTCAGGTCTTTAATAATTGCATTTTCTTTTGCCATTTTTTGTGTACCCATTGCCTGCACAATGGTCACAATGGAGCTTAATGCTTCCGGAATTGCCGCAACTGCCAGTGCAACAGCAAACATAAGAGCATCTATAACAGGCATGTTACGGTATAAACTCAGAATAAAAACCAGGACAGAAACAGCCATGATTAAAAATGCCAGTCGCGCCGAGAATTTATCAAGACTAACCTGCAACGGTGTCTTCTTCTTTTTTGCCGAGTTCAAAAGTCCGGCAATTTTACCGATTTCCGTATTCATACCGGTATCTGTTACTAAAACTTCTGCCCTGCCATAAGTAACAAGGCTTCCCGAATAAACCATATTGACACGTTCTGCCAATGCAACCTCTCCTGCAAGCACTTCGTCTTTTTTATCCACCGCGGTTGACTCTCCCGTCAGTGAACTTTCATTTACCTGCAATGAAAAGCTATTCAAAATCCTTCCGTCAGCTACCACCAAATCTCCGGCTTCCAAAACCACCAGGTCTCCGGGAACCACCAGTCGGGATGGTATTTCCACCTTCTCCCCATCTCGTATTACTTTCGCATTAGGAGAAGATAATGCCTTTAATCCTGCAAGAGACTTTTCCGCTTTTACGTACTGCACCGTGCCCAAAACTGCATTTAATAAAATCACTGCAAGAATAACGATAGCACTTTCCATATTTCCCGAAAACATGGATATAACCGCTGCCACAATCAAAATAAGTACCAATAAATCTTTAAACTGTTCCATAAAAATACGGAATACGCTTTTCTTCTTTTCTTCCTGTAATACGTTTTCACCGGTTCTTTCAAGAACCTCTCTTGCCTGTTTGGCAGATAAACCATTTCCGTCCGTGTCCAGTGCATGGAACATTTCTTCCTTCGTTATCACATACCAATTTTTCATAAAAACCTCCTATTGGGAAATAAAAAAGAGACCTTTGTTGTATATAAAACACAACAAAAGTCTCGTTACTTACCTGCTCGAACCGGGTTTACGCCGTGATGACGACTCGAGCACCATCCCCTGATGGTAACTACTCCCTTTTATAACATCCATTATATGAATCCAAACAAGTTTAAGTCAATGGTTTTAACAATAATTACACATTCTTTACCAAATCTAAGTCTTATGCCATGCCGTTTGCTGTTTTATACTTATAAAGCATTTCAGCATGGTTCTGTTCTTCAATCTGGATATCTGCAAGCAATTTTCTGATTGCCGCATCTGCAAATACGAATACATTGGTATTATATTCAGAAGAAACCAGCTTTTCCGTAGCAATCAAATCTGTCACAAGAAAACTGTCAGACTTCTTATCCTCGGTTTCCGTCATGGGATTATACGTTGCAACAGGCTGATACTGCACACCACTGTTATCATTGCAGTCGCACCGGGGAACTTTGCCCTGCAACACCTGTTTTAATGACTGTAAATGTTCTCTTTCCTTACCGGCAATCTGCTTACAAAGATCTTTTAAAACAGGATCTTTCGCTTCATCGCTGTACTTTGTATACTTATCAATACAACACTGCTCCTGCGTACACAAATCTTCAATTGCCTGAATTTCTTTTTCTTTTAATGCCATACATAACACCTCGCTTTTTTATGATGTTATTAGTATGGTTCCTTTTTCCAGTTCTATACATTTTTCTTTTACAGACATTGTTTCCGCACATAATAACAAAGTGCAATAATCAGCGGATAAACAACACTTAATATAAGAGAGACAGGATTCATCCCCATTTCAACAACAAGGCTCACACGTTCCAAATATAGAAGAAAAACGGCAAAAGAAATGATTTGTGTAATAAATCCATATATATTTCTGACCTTTCTGCGCGAAAAAACCTTATTTCGGTCTTCGTTTTTGTATTTTTTGTATATTCTGCTAAAATCTCCACCGGCCTTATATGCAGACTCAACATCAGGATAGGATGGCACTGCTATCCCTGTAATCTTAGCTCCGCTGTAAAAACCATAACGGATATATACAAAATAAGGTCTGTCGTCGAATAAAAGTATGCCCTCATATTTCCTTGACAGTAAATGTTCTTCAACAAGCTTCCCGCGCACAAAAAAACCGCCCAAAAGGCACAAATCCGACAAATAGACAGTATTATTTTTTCCTTTCAAAAACTCCAACAATTGTCTCTCTCCAATCGTTCTTTTTTTCCATTTAAAGTGTACTTATTATATACGTTTTAAACCAGTATTGTCAAACGCATATTAAGCGGATAATGGGGGCATGGTATGTTAAAGCCGTATTTTTTTTACGTTAAAAACAGGAGGTTGACTATGCATCCAAAATACATTCATTGGAAAGTCGGAGAACGTCTTCGAAACAAACGTCTTCTATTAGGCTTTACTCAGGAAGAAGTATCTGAAAAAATTAACCGCTCCCCCAAATACTATGCCGATATAGAACGTGGGGATTGCGGTATGAGTATAGATACCCTGATATCCCTTTCCATTGTACTGGATTTATCCACAGATTACATCCTCTTTGGCAAAGTAACATCCATTGCCGAATCAGTCCAAAACACCGATGAAGAAATTGCTGCCATATCGCTTTTAAACAAGACAACCAATCGAAAGCGGAATTATGCCCTGCGCATGTTAAAACTTTTTCTTGCCGCATGCGGACCTGACGTTGAGCAGAAATAAATGTTTATGCAACTGTATTTCTCCGTTATTTTTCCCAAAATCTTTTTCATTGTTGTCCCTTGGGCAATGCCTGCCAAAAAAATGAATAACTGCAATTCTTCAAAACTCCTCATTATGATTCAGGAAACTTGCATTGCCGAATTTATTCATATGATGCTGTGCATCACGGGACTCGGGTGTTTTATCATTTGGAAAAATCCATTTTGCGTAATAATGTATTTTATCTATGTATTGGTATTTAATATACCATAATTACTCCGTAATTACGGTATCTTCCATGGCCATTCGGCCAAGGTATAATGTCTTCCGACATTATACCATACATTTTAATCCAACGTTACAACCGCCCGAGATTATTACATTAATATTTCATTATATTACAGAGGGAAAAAGTAACTGACAAAGGAGAATGATGATGCAACTTCTTATTCTTAGCTGCAATAAAGGTGAGGGACACAATTCCTGTGCCAAAGCAATTGCAGAATACTTCACTTTTCATGATGCATCATGCCAAATCATTGACTCTTTTCGTTTTATCTCAAAAAAAGCTTCCCAATTTATTTCGGATTGGCATAGCAAAATATACCGCCACGCCCCCTCTGCTTTTTCACACGGGTATAAGTTTGCAGAAGAACATTCTGCTTTTTTTGATGAAAATTCTGCCGTATATCACTTTCTCACTTCCGGCACAAACAAGCTGTCACCATTGTCTGTGGAAATAACCATAAACTTTATCACCATTTATTACAAGACTATGAAAATAACAACCGGATACATATATTAGGCTATGCAGAAAACATGTCTTTGTTAATGGATAGTGCAGATTTACATCTGACAAAACCCGGCGGGCTGAGTATATCCGAAGCATCTGCTAAAAAGCTTCCTATGGTTTTCTTAAACGCAGTAGCAGGTTGTGAATCTTATAATTTACACTTTTTTCTGGAAAGAGGTGTTGCTCAAACTGCAGATTCCCCACATATACTTCACTTATTCTGATAATAGATTATAAACAATCAACGCATTCTCTTTCAACCATTGCGGAAGCATGATAAGAAACCAAATCTGCAATATCATAAGAATCAGAATGATTATAGCCCTAAAGACTGTATTTTGGTATTTATGTATCATCATCCTCACCCCTTACCTATTTTGTATCTTCATTATTATACAAATTCCCGCTATATCTATCAGGATGTCTATATTTTAAGAAAAGTATATCTTTCTGTCATTAGACAGTTACCTGCTTTTGTCCAAATAAAACAATCAAAAAGACCGTCCGTTCAAAATAAAGTTGAACAGACAGCCTTTTCCCACAGTAAAATCCCACTGTTATAATATTATCATCGGTGCTCTCCGCAAGCAAAACAACCAGGTAAAAGGAAGTACCCAAATCAGACTGTCACACCGGTCTAAAATACCACCATGCCCGGGTAAAATATTACCGTAATCTTTTACCCCTGCAATCCTCTTTACCGCCGAAAAAGCCAAATCCCCAAATTGACCGATAACGGAAGCAAGAATTAAATAGCCGAATAATACACCGTAATGCACTTCTATCAATCCATTCCTCTGTAATATGTACGCGACTGTCATACAAATGACAACTGCAAGTAACGTTCCTCCAACACTACCTTCTATCGTCTTCTTCGGGCTGATATTCGGCGCCAGCTTATTTCTTCCTATACATTTGCCCACACAAAATGCCATAACATCCGTAATCATACTGATTGCCACCGCAAAAATCATATAATATAAACCACCATCCATCATACGAATACTATGCATCGTTTTATAAAAGCAAACAATAGCAACCGCTATTAGTGCAGACATCCAGGATTTTAATTCTATATGCTTTTTTACCTGTTGCATTAAAAACAGAAAAAAAACAAACGCAGTCATAAAAACAACCGCAGTCATATACTGATATCCCGGAATATTGATGAATGAATAAACAATTGCTAACGCGCACGTCGTTATGTAAACCGTCCTTTTTTCTTTTATGCCGGTAGCCTTATATAATTCCGTAATTGACATTACACTCAAAACGGCAATGACACCGGATAAAAACCATTCCAGATGCGAAAAAAGAAAAATTCCTATTGTCACAAACAAAATAATAAAACCGGTCCCGATTCTTTTCTTCAGCATATTAATCACTCTCCTGTGCTTTCTCGCCCTCTGTACCTTTATCAAGCAGAACTTTTATGTTACGGATTCCATAAAGAACTGCTGAAATCAACATCATCGTTGTTCCGCAGGCAATACAGCAAATGGACGCAACCGTTGGGATATCATACCAGAGTAAGTGAACCACCATCATAAGATATAACAAAACTGTCGTCGCCTTACCATGCCAGAGCGCACCTCTTACCACCTTGGTCTTTTTTATCATCATAAGACCGGTTATTCCCGCAAATAACTCCTTAACAACTAAAATAATCAAGGGAATCAGCATAAGCGGAAAACGGGTAACCAGACAACTTAATACCGCAATCTGCGTTAATTTGTCCGCAACCGGATCCAACGCTTTTCCCAAATCACTGATCATCTGGAAACGTCTGGCGATAAATCCATCTACCACATCCGTAATACCTGAAACAGTCAACATTATAATTGTCCAAACGTAATCCTGTCGAACACAATACAACCATACAATTACCGGAATCAAACATAATCTGAACATGGACAATATGTTTGGTATAGTTATAATTTTCTTTTGATACTTTGATTCACTCTTCTGTGTCATGTCAATTTACTCCTTTGCGTTTTGGAAAAAATATGCAAATTATCAAACCAAAAATCAAATTTCACCATATATAATCAGTTTTTCGCAAATATATCTTTTTCTAATTCACTACTATGTATATATTGCTACTGTTTTTTCAACTAAAAATGAATATTCTGTGAAAAAAGTATGTTTTATTTGTTTTTGCATAAAATAAAAGCAATGTGCTTAATTTTTCGCTTAAACACACTGCTTTCAATTCTTTTATTTTATCATTTCTTTCAATCTTAACGCCTTACCAATATCGCCTTCCACTTTAAGCTTCTGCATGGTAAACGCCATTATGGGGTCCATCTTACCGTCCATAATCTTAAGCAACGTATCCGCCTTACAGATAAAAGTTGCATCCCTGTCGTAATACTCATAAGGCTCAATAGAAAGCTTGCCGTCTTTAACCTCTGCATAAAAAATACCTTCGCCCTCGCCGGTAATGTTAAACTGGAAAGCCAGCTTCTCATTGATGTGGCTCACATCCGCATCTTTAAACTTGTCTTTGACTGCCTGAAATACTTCCTGATAAGTCATAAAATTGCCTCCCCTATATATGTTTTTCCTTAAGAACTATTTTAAAGGATTTCTGCATTTTTTACAATGACTTGTCAACTTATATTGATGACAAATTTTTACTGTAATTTCTCTTGTCAGACTTCTAAATTTTTTTGTAATCCAAGGTTCTACGCTGCCTGCGCTTCTTCGATTGCCTTCGCAACCTTTTCCTTTTTCTCCAACTTAATCAACCAGATATAAGCAATAATTCCAAACACCAGCGACGGTCCCATCATAATCACAAACTGTACAGTACTTTCTGCCCAGAAACCGGTCAGATTCTCTCCGTTAATTACCATTCGGGAAAATGTCGCCGCACCGTTATTCACCGCATGCATAAAAGCAGCCGACCACACGGAATTTGTCTTTTTCACCGCCAAGGTAAGCAGGGCATTCATAGAAATCGTAAATATTGTAAAAAGAATAAATCCCAGCCAGGGTTCGCCCCAGTATCCGGTGCCGAAATTATGTCCGTAATAATTAATGGGATAATGCCATACGCCCCAGATAATACCGCCTACAAGAATGGCAGGACCGATCCCCATCTCCTTCTCCAAACGGGGCATCATAAAACCACGCCAACCGATCTCTTCACCAAGACCGCCAATTGAAAACATCATACAGTTCACAACTGAATACAAAGGCATTATCGCAAGCATAGCAGGATCCATTCCCATATCTTCTGTTAAAACAGTCGCATCAAAACATTCCGGTTTCAGCGCAATAAATAACCATCCACCAAGTTCCGTATAAATGATGGGTAAAAAGATTGCCACCAACATCCAAATCCACTTTTTATCTTTGAAATAAATCCCCAATTTCAAGGAATTCTCCCCGACGAAATCAATCTTTTCCTTACAAATTGCTCCGGTGATAAACACGGAAACTGTAGGACAAAGCATAGCCGCAGAACAAAGCAACTGCGTGCCCGCATCCCCGTATTCATGTCCGCTTCCATAGTAAGCAAAGGCCGCAATCCATAGGGGTGCAAATGCAAAGAATAAAAACACAAGCATGACTGTCAAATCTTTCTTTTTATTCATCGATGTCACGCTCCTTTCTTACAAAAATGCCCGCAGTAATTCTGTATGACAGATAATAAATTACACCTGTCACAATGGGAAATACCGTTGTTAAAATCACTATCAATCCCGTATGTTCTTCCACCCATTTCATATTGCTTTCAAAATCCATATTTGTAAGCCCGGAAATATCACCGAACAACAGCCAGATAAAAAGCAGAATGCAAAGCGTAACAGAAAATCCGCTAAAAATCATATCTCCCTTTTTCTTGCCATACAATATGTACAAGGGAAATGTAACCGCAGCCATAATCAGCATTACCGGAATCACAATGGGTCCCATTAACTGAACCGTGGATACCATCATCATCATACCTTCTGTTTTTACCGCCGTTGCCGCAATCATACTCAAGAAAACTCCCCAGGATAAAACAAGATAGTTTGCCACCAGATAATAGATATATTTAGACAACAGATATTCTTTTTTATCCACAGGCATGGTAAGCAGGTAATCACGACAGTTTTTCCCGGAATCCGCCTGGAACAACTGAGTCATCAATGCAAGCAAATATACACATCCACCCATAAACACCATCGGTGTCCACAAGCCCAACAACACTTCCATATTGCTGTTTACAGTACTCCAAACCGTAAATACGCAAATAAACACTGTAAGAAGTCCGAATCCGCCTATCGTTGTAGGGCCGTTTGTGGCCACATAATCTTTATATAATAATGATTTCATCGCACACCTCGCCCCTTTCTTTTCACAATCATCACAGATACGAAGAAACATACCACAGTCATAAGTAAAGCCACCGGAATCAACCAAGCTAAGCAATTCTCAAAAAGAATTTTTACTTCGTCCCAGAATGCAATCATAATAGCATCAAGTTGGTCTCCGTAACGCTTGTCAAGTGCTACAATCCCAATTGCAAATACTGCATATGCCCCTAAACAAACACCGACGATAATCTTCTCACAGGTCTTCGTTTTCCACATAAAAAGGGCACAACATACCACTCCCAGACCGGCAGCCAGTGCACAGGTCATCACGGTCCCTGCATGAATCATTTCGCCCAATGTAAACACCTTAACCACCGGCGAAATCAGTAAGGCAATCAAGATAGACGATACATAACCTGTCAGAAGAAAACCATAAGCAGTACTAAACCTTGCCAGCACAATTTCCACAGGTTTTACCGGCATAGTGCGAAGCACATCACCGAAATTTGCCTTCTCATCCATATGAAAGGTCATAATACCGTCAAAGCCCACTCCCAAAGGAAGTAAAATAGCCAAAAAAGTGGCGCCTGAGATAATCACTTTATAAGCAGCCATATCATCTTCCGATACCGATGTATCTTCCCTCATAAACACATCCAGTGTTAAATTTCCGTATTCACTGCTAAGGGAAATCAGAATTCCGATTGCCAAGGCAGCAATCAAAGTCAATACATAGGTCATAATGCGCGTACGCAGGCAGTAGATATCTTTTAAAATCAATCCTTTCATAGATATCCCCTCCTTCTACGCTTCTTTGCTTTCGTTGTTTGCGTGGTTTACATAATGTATCATGATTTCTTCCAGAGTACATTGCTCCATGGTAAGTTTTTCGTATTTTCTTGCGCAGGCCTTTTTATCATGTACCAAAACATCTACGCCAAATGCAGACTGTCTTATGGATACAATGTCTTCTTTTGTAATGAATTCCGCATCCTTCTTGCTGCATTTGATCATTGCGTGATTTTCAAGAATAACATCCTTCTCACCGCTTAATACAATGCGTCCCTTGTCGATAAATACAACCATATCCGCAATACGCTCAATATCCCCTGTGATATGAGAAGATAAAAGAATCGTATGATCCTCTTCCATTACAAACTCCTGGAAAATTTCCAGAATTTCATTACGCACGATAGGGTCCAAACC
>CAZYVY010000025.1:0-26789 GCA_964651555.1 uncultured Lachnospiraceae bacterium
GTATTACAGAACCTACACCTACATTCTCAGCATGCTTCGGTCAGGCATTCTTAGAGTTACACCCTACAAAGTACGGTGAAGAACTTGTTAAGAAGATGGAAGCTAACGGCTCTAAGGCTTACTTAGTTAACACAGGATGGAATGGTACAGGAAAGCGTATCTCTATTAAGGATACACGTGGTATCATCGATGCAATCCTTGATGGTTCAATCGAAAAGGCTGATACAAAGAATATTCCTATCTTCAACTTTGCAGTACCTACAGAGCTTCCCGGCGTAGACACAGGTATCCTTGATCCTCGTGATACATACGCAGATGCTTCTCAGTGGGAAGAGAAAGCAAAAGATCTTGCTTCTCGTTTCAACAAGAACTTTGCTAAGTATGAAGGAAATGAAGCTGGTAAGGCATTAGTAAGTGCTGGTCCTCAGTTATAATTTCATTACTTAATGAATCACAAAACCTCTCTTGGAGAAATCTGAGAGAGGTTTTTTCATTTAAGAAATATTTTTTGCATGAAAAGATATCAGCATCCATTGTTATCTTGTTGTAAAAAATGGTATAATCATACCAATATTACCTATAGAGGAGATACACAATGAAAAAATACTTTGAACTGTCAAAATATAATACGACAGTTAAAACTGAAATTCTTGCGGGGATAACAACCTTTATTACACTGGCCTATATCTTGATTCTTAATCCCCAGATTTTATCTGACCCTTATGTGATTATGGACGATACGGATATGGCCACCAAGGTATATAACGGTGTATTTATCGGAACCTGTCTTGGAGCTTTTATCGGAACTTTTCTTTGTGCAGTTTATGCGAAAGTTCCCTTTGCGCAGGCACCCGGAATGGGGTTAAATGCTTTCTTTGCATATACGGTTGTGCTAGGCATGGGTTACAGCTATCAGGAGGCACTGGTTATTGTATTTATTTCCGGTATTTTGTTTATTTTTATTACTGCGGTAGGTTTGCGCGAAGCAATTATTAGGGCTATTCCGCAATGCATTAAGGGAGCCATTGCTCCCGGAATAGGTCTTTTTATTACGATAATAGGCTTAAAAAACGCAGGACTTGTGGTGGGTAATGATTCTACATTGGTAGCCATGGTTAATTTTGCGGCTTGGAGAGAAGAGGGAGCAACACCGGAACAGATTAGTGCGATTATGGGCGGCATTGTTGCTTTGATTGGTCTTGTTGTGATGGCGGTTCTTTCTTACAAAAAGGTAACGGCATCCATTTTAATCGGTATTATTGTTGCAACCATAATCGGTATTCCATTGGGAGTTACCCAACTTTCAAACTTTAATCTGGACTTTGTGGGACAAGTAAAAGATTTTTGGGAAGTTTCTTTCTTTAGGTTGGATTTTGCAGGCTTGTTTGGCGGTGGAAATCTGGTGGAAACTATTTTTACTGTTATTCTTCTGGTAATCAGTTTCTCGCTTGTTAATATGTTTGACTCCATCGGAACCTTGTTTGGTGCGGCAAAACAGGCAGGTATGGTAGATGAGAATGGCGAAGTTTATCGTATGAAAGAAGCACTTATGTGCGATGCGATATCCACAGCGGCAGGTGCTTTGGTGGGTACTTCAACCGTTACAACCATGGTAGAATCCAGTGCCGGTGTAGGTGCGGGTGGACGTACAGGTATGACAAGTTTGACTACTTCACTTTTATTCCTTGCGGCAGTTTTACTGGCTCCGTTTGTGGCGATTATACCTTCAGCTGCTACAGCACCTGCGTTGATTTTTGTTGGTATCGGAATGTTGGCGAACCTGAAAGATGTGGATTTTTCAGATATGAGTGAGGCACTTCCGGCATTCTGCACGGTAATTTTTATGCCGTTTACCTATTCCATCGCAAATGGTATTGCCATGGGTCTGATTACATTCTGTTTGATAAAAGTTTTGCTTGGTAAGTTTAAAGAAATCAAGCCGTTAACTTTAATTGTAGCAATTGTTTTTATCTTAAGGTATGCCTTTATGGCGATGTAAAAAAGAAAGGGGTATTAAAATGAAAGCATTATTTATTGGCGGAACGGGGATTATCAGCACAGCGATTGTAAAACGTCTGGTAAATGAATTGAATTGGGAAGTTTGGATGATTAACAGAGGAAATCGTAGCTCTGTTGTTCCCGAGGGCGTACATCAGATTATCGCTGATGTGAATGATGAGGCTGATGTTGCGGAGAAAATCAAGGATTTATCTTTTGATACCGTGTGCGAATTTATTGGTTTTCATGTAGAGCAGGTGGAGAGAGATTATCGCCTGTTTGCGGGAAAAACCAGACAGTATATCTATATTAGTTCTGCATCTGCATATCATAAACCGGCGGCTTCTTATGTGATTACGGAAGGAACAACGCTTGCCAATCCTTACTGGCAGTATTCCAGGGATAAAATTGCCTGCGAAGAGTTTCTGATGAAGAAGTATCGCGAAGAAGGGTTCCCGATAACCATTGTGCGTCCAAGCCATACCTACGATGAACGCAATATTCCGCTGGGAGTACACGGTAAAAACGGCTTCTGGCAAGTGATTAAAAGAATGCAGGCTGGCAAGCCTGTCATTATCCAAGGTGATGGAAGCTCTCTTTGGACAGCTACTTTTAACAAGGATTTTGCTGTTGGTTTTACAGGTCTTATGGGCAATCGTCATGCAATCGGCGAAGCTTTTCATATTACCGGAGATGAGACCTTAAGCTGGAATCAGATTTATGCTACGATCGCGGATGCTTTGGGTGTAGAGTTAAAGCCCTATTATGTATCTTCCGAATTCCTTGCGGCTACCGGTGACAAGTACGGATATGATTTTACGGGTAGTTTAATCGGCGATAAGTCTGTTTCGGTTGTTTTTGATAACAGCAAGTTAAAAAGAGCAGTGCCCGATATGAAGACCACGGTTCGTTTTGACCAGGGCGTGCGTATTGCACTGGATTACATTATGGCTCATCCGGAGGAGTGTCAGAAGGATGATCCCGAGTTTGATGCCTGGTGCGATAAGGTGATTGAAGTGCTGGAACGGGCAAAGGGCGAAATTTAATACTATACCAAAACGAAACCTCTTGGTTCAAAGACCGGGAGGTTTTTTGTATAATGTAACAAAGGATAGGAAGGTGACGTATTATAAATATATGGCAAAAATTCCGAGAGTAATATGAATCCGTATTTTAATATAAACACCTATTTATCTTATGAGCAGAGAATATTAACGGGGCAGAATTATAATGAAGTGGATGCCCTTGTTTTTGCACAGCTATCTTATTATCCGTTTGAACTTCTTATTGCGGATTATGATAAAAAACAAATTGTGGTTACCGAATTTGCAAAGTTGATTCTGGGACAACAAAATTTTCATAAACAGTATTCTTCGGATAAACAAATTTTTATCTGTAAATTAGCTCAATCGAGAAGATATAGTAATTGCAGGATTCACCATATGCGGGCTGTAGAAAGCAAGGAAACGCAATGGGCGGCTTTTACCGTTGATGTGGGTTATGACGGGGTAGCGGTGGTTGCCATGCGCGGTACGGACGGCACGTTGACGGGGTGGGAAGAAAATTTTCAACTGGCTTATCATATAATGGGGACAGGTGCGCAGTTAGAGTCATTTCGATATATGAAAAATGCAGCAAGTAAGAAAATTTATATGACAGGGCATTCTAAGGGCGGTAGTAATATTTGTTCTGCCTATGTGATGTCCAATCCTTATATCAGGGATAAAATATTGCGTATGGATAATTTTGACGGCCCGGGGGTTAATCCTGAGTTTGCGGGAAACTATTCAGACGGGTATCGGGAGTTGAAGGATAAGCTGAATAATTTTTATCCGGCAGACAGTATTATCGGCCAGCTATTAGAAGATAATCCGGGCCGGAGTTTTTATGTAAAAACCAAGGTTAGGGGTGATTATGCCCAAACGCCTCTTTGGGGGCAACATGATCCCTTTGCCTTTCTCGTAGAAAGAGATTCATTTGTAAAAGCAGAACAGACGGATATATCAAAAGAAATAAACTATGTTATGGATAATCTGATAAAAAAATTAACAAATCTGCAAAGATATTATTTTATCCGGTTTATTCATCGCATTGGTATTCCGGCACTGATATCAGGGGAGAACGGGCGGATTACGGAATTACTCCATGTAATATGCGGACTGATGAGTGCCACATCCGAAGAAAAGAAAATGCTGGTTGAAATATTTTTTATTATAATAAAAAGTCTTTTTAAGCAGAAAAAGGAATAGATTGCACAACATTGATGGAAAGGATATAATGTAAACAATATGGAGAAATCGAAGATATAGTCTATGATGACTTAAAATTGAAGGAGTATCAAAATGAAGAAACAATCATCACAAGGTACAAATGGTAAAAAAGGATTTGGTAAAGTAATTATTACAATTATTGCTGTTATAGTTGTAGTTATCGCGTCACTGCTTGGATTCGGTGGGGAGTCTGCTGAAGAACAGGGATACAGTGAGCCGGTAGCTGTTGTCAGCGAGGAAGTATATGAAGGTATAGAAGATTCAGAGACTGTACAGGAGGTTACCGTAGCTGAAATCACCTTCCGAAATGATAATTTATTAGAACAGCATTACGAGAAACACGGTATGGAAATGGGTTTTGCTTCTCCGGAAGAATATGAACTTGCAGCCTACAAAGTCATTATCAATCCGTATGCTTTGCACAAAATTGAGTCAGAGGATGGGGATGACGTGTATTATGTGGAAGAAACCAATGAGTTTGTGGTGGTTTCCCAAGACGGATATATCAGAACATATTTTAATCCCAGTGCGGGAATTGATTATTATAACCGACAGTAGTGTAAGGATAAAAGAATTATATTTTATATATATGTCCGACCATAAAAGATGGGTGTCGGAAAGGATAGAGGATAAGATGTCAGAGAAAAGTATTTACGCAAGAATCAAAAAATGTATAAAAGAACAGGGAAACTTACCTGCTGATTTTGTGGTAGAAGAAAGAGAATACAGTGATAAGGAGATTCGTTTTGCTCCCGGAGCGCTGGAAGGCATTATTGGGCATCACACAGCAGTTGCAGATGAAAATGCTTCTTTTATTCCGGTCTTAAAAGAATATCTTACCATGGACCCGGTGGATGCCATGGACAAGTTTGAAAGCGAGAAAGCGGGAGATGTTAAGACGGCAACCATGCGTAACGGTCTTTTACAGAGCATCTATGAGAACCGGGAAGAGTATGATGCAGACAAAATTGCCCGTCTTGCGGTTTGTTTTACAGAGTATGGGAAAAAGGCAGAAACGGTAAAGCTGGGGCTGAGCCTTATGTCATTATTTAATTTATCCGGAAACGAAGCGGTCTGCAATATGCTTAAAACGTTGGGATATTGTGAAGAATTTACCGATTATGTAATTAGCAATACTGCCGGATGGAGCGAGGAAAAGAAGCAGGATTTGTATTTTGAACTGGCGAAGAAGTTACGCGGCTGGGGTAAAATCAACGTGGTGGAAATGATGCAGGCGGATACCGAAGAAAAGAAAGAATGGCTTCTCTGTCATGGTTGTAAAAATGCTGTATTATATTCCTATCTTGGCTTTGAATGTGCCATGAAATGTGAGCTGTATGAACGTCTTCAAACCGGTAATTTCTCGGATGAGGAATTTCAGGGAGCATCGGACATTATGTCGGGCCTGTTGGATGAAGGCCCATGCCAGGGTATGTCTGCACTGGAGTATCCTGTGGAACTCACCATACTGTATCTGGAGGAATGCAAAAAGCATAACTGGGATGCGGAGCAGGTGGCATTACTTGCGGATATTGCGGCATATTTCCGGGACAGTAAAATCATAAATGCCAACAGAATAGAACCTAAGGTAAAAGAAGTTTTGGAACGCTTGGATATTCATACCTATATTGTGGAGAATCTTGAAAAAAGTACCCATGAATGTATGAGAATTGCCAAGATGTATGAAATCAATATGTCAGAGCATCTGCTTCGTTTGATGAAGATGGACTTTGAGAAATATTACAATTTCTGCTACTATCTGTTTAACAATAATCAGAGTGTAGATGAGTTTCTTGCCTTGTGTGACCGGGAAATTGAGTATGATGATTTCCCGAATGCGATGGGCAATGATTTCGGCTTGGGTGAAGTACAGGGTAAAATTAAATTGGATATCATTGTACAGCATCTGGATAAGCATATCGGTAAAGGGCATAAGATGATACAAGCCTGCATTCAGTCACCCATTACCCGTTGGCGTAATATGGCGGCCAAAGCATTGCTTGGCTGGGAAAAAGAGACCGGTAAAAGTTTAAAAGATATAGATGCAGGGATCTATGCCGAGGTAGAAAGAGTATATACAATCGAGTGTAGCGAACAGACCAAGGGAATGTGGGAGAAGTTGATGCAGGTAAAAGAATAGAGAGTTTATAAGGTGAATGAAGGAAAATAAACAGAAGAAGTAGGTTGGTAAAAAACAACCTACTTCTTTTCGTGTATCCGCTTTCGATATTCCAGCGGCGATACCCCCTTCTGTTTTTTAAAAAGACGGCTGAAATACAACGGATTATCATAACCTACAATATTGCTGATTTCGGTAACATTGTAATTGGTAGTTTCCAGTAAACTTTGTGCGTTGGTAATTCTCAGTGAAAGAATATAGTGCATGGGAGTGGTGCCCATCACCTGCTTAAAATTACGGATAAACCAGCAGGTGCTGATGCCTTTTTCGGCGGCATAATCTGCAATGTTAATTTCTTGATTATAATTCTCATCAAAATACTTTGCGGCAAGTTCAACTTCGTGTTCAAAGTAATTCCGCGCTTTAGGAACGGTGGTTCCGATTTGTCTGTGTATATTGATAAAAAGTTCCTGCAACAGCAGGGCACAAAGTTCCCGGTAATTATCCTTACAGGTTTGCAGTTCCTGAATCATCTGTTTATAAAGTCTTTGATATTCCAAAGAAGTTCCCACATAAAAATAGTGCATATCGTCTGTCATACCGTGGCTTCTAAGCATTTTTTTAACATCGCTTCCTGTGAAATGAACCCAGAACACCTCTGTCTGGTCTTCCCCGTAATATTCATATTTTTGATATTCCTTGGGGCGGTACAGTACCATCTGCCCGGCATTAATTACCACATCTTCATGATCAAAAAAGAAATGTCCTTTTCCGGAAGCAATGTAAAGCAGTTGATAGTCCAGACGTCCTTTGGGACGAAGGGTTGGCACAATGCGGCGGTTAAATAATTTATAGGTTCCGCAGTTACAGACAATCAGTGGTTTGCCGGTATCTTTAAAATCTACTCTGGAGTGATTCAGATAAGCTTCATTGATATACATGGGTACCTCCTTTGTGAAAATCATACATTTTTGTACATATATGCTTGTGCGAAATGACGTATTTACAGGTGCTTAACAATATAACTGTATCATTTTGTGCATATTTAGTCAAATTAAAACAATGGAAAACGGCACTTATGCGGGTTATAGTATAAAAAAAGACATGGAGGGGTTACAAATGAAGATTCAGAAACATTATGAAAATATTCATTTATTACATGAAAATACAATGCCGAATCGTGCATATTACATACCGGCGACATTTCCCATGAAGGATGTGGCAAAGAATAGGGAGGCTTCCGACCGTATGCAGCTTTTAAACGGTGAATGGAAGTTTCGCTACTATGACAGTATTCACGATTTGACACATGACTTTTATAAGGAAGACGAGAATATAGAAGAATATGACAAAATTACGGTGCCGGGTGTATGGCAGATGTATGGATATGATTTTCATCAGTATACCAACATCCGTTATCCGTTTCCCTTTGATCCGCCTTACGTCCCCCATGAGAATCCTTGCGGCACCTATGTTTATGAGTTTGAATACGCAGTAGACAAAAGAGCGCCGCAGGCGTTCTTAAATTTCGAAGGTGTGGATTCCTGCTTCTATGTTTGGTTAAACGGTGAATATGTAGGCTATAGTCAGGTATCACATTCCACCGGTGAATTTGATGTAACCAATCTTTTAAAAGAAGGAAAAAACCGTTTGGCGGTTCTGGTATTAAAGTGGTGTGACGGTAGCTACATGGAAGATCAGGATAAATTCCGAATGAGCGGAATATTCCGGGATGTATATCTTTTAAAACGTCCCAAGGAATGTATCTATGACTACTTCGTACATCCCACTTATGAAGGAGAAAAAGGTACACTGGCCGTAGAACTGGAATTTATGGGGGAAAGCATACCGGTTACTTTCTGCCTGCTGGATGCAGAAGGAAAAGAGGTTGCGACTGCCAACAAAATAAAGAATAACGAAAAGGCTTCTGATGAAAGATATACGCATTGGGCAGAAATGGAAATCGAGGGAGTGGAGCTGTGGAATCCCGAAGCACCTTATCTTTATACCCTGCTCATTGAATCAGAAGGTGAAGTCATTACAGAACGTGTGGGTTTCCGTAAAATGGAAATCGTTGATAAGGTAGTTTATTTTAACGGAACGCAGATTAAGTTTAAAGGTGTCAATCGTCATGATTCTGATCCGGAAACAGGATTTGTAATCAGTATTCCGAAGATGATGAAGGACTTGGAATTGATGAAGCAGCACAATTTCAATGCAATCCGTACCAGTCATTATCCCAATGCGCCCATGTTTTATCAATTGTGTGATGAGTATGGTTTTTGGGTGATTGATGAAGCAGATAATGAAAGCCACGGACCCGCAGAAATCTATCATAAAGATAACAGTGATGAAAACAAGTGGCATCACTGGAATGAAACAATTTCGGACAATCCGGAGTACATTGAAGCAACCTTGGATCGCACCGAGCGTTGTGTTCACAGGGATAAAAACAGACCTTGTGTTGTGATTTGGTCTATGGGAAATGAATGTGCTTATGGTTGCACCTTTGAAGAAGCGTTGAAATGGACAAAAGCGTTTGACCCTTCCAGACTGACACATTATGAGAGCGCAAGATATCATAACCGCAATAAAAAATATGATTTTTCAAACATTGATTTATTCAGCCGCATGTATCCCGGGTTTGAAGAAATTCAGGAATACATAGAAAGCAATCCCGATAAGCCTATGATTTTATGCGAATATTGTCATGCCATGGGCAACGGTCCCGGGGATTTGGAGGAGTACTTTAAGTTCTTTTATGAAAATGACATTCTTTGCGGAGGTTTTGTGTGGGAGTGGTGTGACCATGGTATTTATCATGGAGAAGCAGAAGACGGAAGACCAATCTTTTATTATGGCGGAGACCACGGTGAAGAAGTAAATGATACAAATTTTTGCATGGATGGTCTGGTATATCCCGACAGAAGACCTCACACCGGACTTTTGGAATACCGCAATGTGTACCGCCCGGTAAGGGTAATGTCCTATGATCAACAGGAAGGAATGCTTACCTTAAAAAACATGCTTCAATTTACCTGTTTAAGGGATACAGTGAAGGTACAGTTTCAGTTATCCTGTGACGGTAAGGTGATTAAGATGGGAAGTCTGGATATTACAGATAAAGTACCCGGTGAGGAAATAAAAGTTCCCTTCGCGGTAGAAGTTCCGGAGCGTGGAAAAACATATCTTAAGCTGATATATGAATATAAGGATAACCACCCGCTGATTCCTATCGGCACATTTCTGGGATTTGATGAAATTCATTTAAAGAACCGGGATGGAGAAATCCAAAAGGAGAGATTGATACAGACCATTTGTGGAAATGCGGATGATAAGAAAACAGATACAACCACAGGCGGTGCACATAATGACAATATTCCGGAAGTAGAAGAAGATGCAGTGCGCATTCATATAGCCGGCGTCAATTTCAAATATGTATACAACAAACATAAGGGTACTTTCGAAAGTATGCAGTTTGAAGGCAAAGAGTATTTTACAAAGCCTATGGAGATTAACATCTTCAGGGCCCCTACGGATAACGATATGTATATTAAGTCGGAGTGGTTTCGTGCATGGTATCACAGAGCGATGATAAGAGAATACGAAACCACATGTACCTTGACCGGATATGAAGTTATCATTCATACCAAGCTTTCAATGTCGGCACCTACCGTACAACGGATTTTAGATATAAATACTACGTGGAGAATCGCAGATGACGGCCGCATCGCACTTTCCATGCAGGTAAAAAAGAATGATGAGTTACCGTATCTTCCCAGATTCGGTATCCGTCTCTTCTTAAAAAAAGAGTTTGATAAGGTGCAATATTATGGCTTAGGTCCTATGGAAAGCTACAGGGATAAATGTAGGGCAGCATCCCACGGCATCTACAGAAGCAGCATCGAAGATATGCATGTGGATTATGTAAGACCGCAGGAGAACGGAAGCCATGCAGATTGTGATTACGTCAGTCTTTCAAACGGGCAACACGGATTGCTGGGCTTAAAAGAAGAAAAGACATTTTCTTTCAATGCCTCCGTTTACAGCCAGGAAGAGATGACCTGCAAGAATCATAATTATGAACTGTGCAGAAGTAACAGCAGTATTCTTTGCCTTGACTATGCACAAAGCGGTATCGGCTCTAATAGCTGCGGACCGGTTTTATCAGAACAGTATCAGCTGAATGATACAGAATTTTATTTCAACTTAAACTTAGTTCCCTATAAAACATGTAATCAGTAAGAAAGGATAAGGTGGGGTTACAATGGAAGAGAAAAAATATTTAAAGTGGTACAACAAGGTTGGCTACGGATCGGGAGATATTGCCGGGAATGTGGTATATGCATTCCTAACCTCCTTCGTTATGATTTATTTAACCAATACGGTGGGATTAAATCCCGGTATTGTCGGAACATTAATTGCGGTGTCGAAACTGCTTGACGGTATTACGGATGTTTTCTTTGGTACCATGATTGACAGAACGAAAACCAAAATGGGTAAGGCTCGTCCTTGGATGCTCTGGGGCTATATCGGATGTGCGATTACGCTGGTAGCTATTTTTGCAGTACCGGTAAACGCAGGAAAATTTGCACAGTATGCGTGGTTTTTTATCGCTTACTCTCTGTTAAACGCAGTTTTTTATACTGCCAATAACATTGCTTATTCTGCACTGACTGCTCTTGTTACCAAGAATAGTAAAGAAAGGGTACAGATGGGTTCCTACCGTTTTATCTTTGCCTTCTCAACAAGTCTCCTGATTCAGACCATTACCATCGGTTTTGTGGATTTGATGGGTGGCGGTGCTGCAGGCTGGAGATGGGTAGCAATCATTTATGCAATTGTGGGTCTCATCGTAAACACCATTTCAGCACTTTCCGTAAAAGAATTATCGGAAGAAGAGTTGCAGGAAGAACAAGAAAAGGAAAGTAAGGATGATAAATTATCCCTGTTCCAGACGGCAAAGCTTTTGTTTACCAACAAATATTACGTAATGATTTGCGGTGTATATATTTTACAACAGATTTATTCTGCAATGATTAGTGTTGGTATTTATTACATGATATATATTCTAAAAAATGAAAATCTTTTCGGTGTATTTTCCTGGGCGATAAACATTCCGCTTATTATTGCATTGATTTTTACACCGGCGTTGGTAGGCAAGTGGAAGGGAATGTATAAATTAAATCTTACCGGTTATATCATCGGAACCATAGGAAGACTTTTGGTAGTCGTAGCAGCGTATTTAGGCAGCGTGCCCTTGATGTTATTTTTTACGGCAATTGCAGCTTTCGGCATGGGACCCTGGCAGGGTGATATGAATGCAGTGATTGCATCCTGCTCCGAATATACCTATCTTACCAAGCAGAAGCGGATTGACGGAAGCATGTATTCCTGTACTTCTCTTGGGGTAAAATTAGGCGGCGGAATTGGTACTGCAATTTCAGGATGGTTATTGGACCTTAGTGGATTTGATGGGGAAGCAATTGTACAGAGCACATCTTGCTTAAATATGATACAATTTATGTATCTTTGGTTGCCGGCCATGATTTGTCTGCTCATTACTTTTATTCTGGCAGGCATGAATGTGGAGAAAGCAAACCGGAAACTTAAGGAACAGATGGAAGCAAATAAAATACAGAGTGCATAAAAACGGATGCATTTTTGGAGGGTATAAATATGAAAGCAGCAGAAGTAAAATCAATGATTGAGACGGGAGCATTAGATGACAAATTTATGGCGTTGTATGTGGATTACAGCAGACTTGCATACCAGAAAAACCGGTACATAAATGCCTTGGAAGAGTATGAAAAAAGTTTTCCCGGGAGGGATATAGAAATTTATAGCGCCCCCGGAAGAAGTGAAATTTCAGGAAATCACACGGATCATCAGCATGGTAAAGTGCTTGCTGCAGCCGTAAATTTAGACGCCATAGCCGTGGTGGCAAAAACAGAAAACGACATGGTAAACATTGTTTCGGAAGGATTTGATAGGATTTCTGTTTCCACACAGGAGCTTTTGGAGAAAGAAAGTGAAAAAGAAACCACCATTGCATTAACCAAAGGAGTACTGGCAGGGCTTGAGCGGATGGGGTATAAAATCGGTGGATTTAATGCATATGTTACCAGCGATGTACTGATTGGAGCAGGACTTTCATCCTCGGCTGCCTATGAAACCATAATGGGAACCATTGTTTCACATCTTTATAACGAAGGAAGAATTGGTGAAATGGAAATCGCCATGGCAGGACAATATGCAGAAAATGTTTATTTCGGAAAGCCTTGCGGTTTGATGGATCAGATGGCATGTTCTGTCGGAAGTATGGTAGAAATTGATTTTGCGGATCCGTTATCACCGGTAGTAGGCCAGATTGAATTTGATTTAAATGAGCATGGATACAGCCTTTGTATTACAGATACAAAGGGGTCTCATGCGGATTTGACAGAAGATTATGCGGCTGTTCCAAGGGAGATGAAAGCGGTTGCGGAATATCTTGGCAAAGAGGTACTGGCAGAGGTTTCTAAAGAGGAATTGTATCGCAATATCCCTGAAATCCGTCAAGAACTGGGAGACAGAGCCGTCCTTCGTGCCATTCATTTTATGGAAGAAAATGAAAGAGTATCCATGGCGGCAGAGGCATTAAGGAAGCAGGATGTAGATGGTTTTCTTGCGCAGATTAAAGCGTCCGGCGCATCCTCCTTCCAGTATTTGCAGAATGTATATACAAACGCTGATGTCAAACACCAGAATGTATCCGTAGCACTTGCAGTCAGTGAAAGCATGTTAAAAGAAAACGGAGTGGCAAGAGTACACGGTGGCGGATTTGCCGGAACAATACAGGCATTTGTTAAAAATGAAGTTGTGGAAACATACCGGGATGGCATGGATAGCATATTTGGTGCCGGAGCATGTAAGATACTAAAGATCCGCCAAGTGGGCGGAACAAGGGTTATATAAAAAGAGATAGTTGAAAAAGGCATATAAAAGAGGAGAGAAAAGATGAGTATTTTGGTATTGGGAGGAGCCGGATACATCGGCTCTCATACAGTATATGAATTAATCGATGCCGGAGAATCGGTGGTCGTGGCAGATAATTTACAGACCGGTTTTAGGGAGGCTGTTCATCCTGAGGCAAAGTTTTATCAAGGAGATATCAGGGACAGGAGTTTCATGGACAGTGTTTTCGAGCAGGAAGAAATTGACGGAGTTATTCATTTCGCAGCCAGCTCGCAAGTGGGTGAGAGTATGAAAGAACCATTGAAGTATTACAGCAATAATTTGTGTGGAACAGAAGTTCTTTTGGAAAGTATGGTGGCACATCATATTGATAAAATCGTTTTTTCGTCGACAGCAGCAACTTATGGCGAACCGGAGAGCATTCCTATTTTGGAAACGGACAGAACAGAGCCTACCAATTGTTATGGTGAAACGAAGCTGTCCATGGAAAAAATGTTTAAATGGACTGCTAAGGCACATGATTTAAGATTTGTATCCCTGCGTTATTTTAATGCCTGCGGTGCACATCCAAATGGTAAAATCGGTGAGGCCCACAATCCGGAAACCCATTTAATTCCTCTGATTCTGCAGGTTCCCAATGGAAAAAGAGATGCAATCAGTATATATGGGGATAATTATGATACAAAGGACGGAACCTGCGTTAGGGACTATATACATGTGAATGACCTTGCTCAGGCACATATTCTGGCCATGGAATATTTAAGAAACGGTGGAGAAAGCGATATTTTCAATCTGGGAAACGGAGTAGGATTTACGGTAAAGGAAGTTATTGAAACCGCAAGAAGAGTAACCGGACATCCCATTCCTGCCCGAATGGAAGAAAGACGTGCCGGTGATCCTTCTACCCTAATTGCATCAAGTAACAAAGCAAAAGATATTCTTGGTTGGAACCCTAAATACAATGACTTGGAGACCATTATTGCCACAGCGTGGAACTGGCACAAAACACATCCGGAAGGATATGCTACAAGGGGGTAAGAGTATGATTTCAGAGCTGATTAATGAACTTGTAGAATATGGTTGCCAAAATGGTTTGGTAGTAGAGGATGACAGGATATATATTACCAATCGTTTGTTGGAGTTTTTTGAACTGACGGATAATGAGGAAATTGGTTGTGGGGATGAGCTTCAAAGGGCAGTTGCATTAAGGATAACAAATAAAGAGAAACAAAAAGTATCATTGGCCACAATTTTGGAAGCAATGATGGCATATTCCTTAGAAAACGGTATTTTGTCAGAAGATACTCAAACGGGTAGAGATTTGTTTGATACCGGGATTATGGGTTTGTTGACACCGCCTCCTTCTGTAGTGAGAAATGAATTTCGAGAGCAGTATAAGGAATCACCCAAACTGGCAACAGATTACTTTTATCATTTGAGCAAGGCGAGCAATTATATCCGTACCGACCGTATAATAAAAGATGAAAAGTGGATTTGCGAGACAGAATACGGTCCCATTGATATTACCATCAATTTATCCAAACCGGAAAAAGATCCTCGAGATATTGTTAAGGCCGGTCAGGCGAAACCTTCCGGTTATCCGTCATGTCTGCTTTGCAAAGAAAACGAAGGGTATGCAGGACATTTTAGTCATCCGGCAAGGCAGAATCATCGTATTATTCCGGTGACGTTACAAAATGAGTCTTATTATATGCAGTATTCGCCCTATGTGTATTACAATGAACATTGCATTGTTTTTCATGAAAAGCATATTCCGATGAAGATTAATAAGGCAGTATTTGGTAAGCTGTTGGAATTTGTGGAAAAGTTTCCGCATTATATTATAGGTTCAAATGCAGACTTGCCCATTGTAGGTGGTTCTATATTAAGTCATGATCATTTTCAGGGTGGACGATATGAATTTGCCATGGCAAAAGCGGAGTATGAATATACATTTACCATGAAACACTTTGAGGACATTAAAACAGGCATTATTAAGTGGCCTATGTCGGTAATACGTTTGCAGGGAGTGAATCGGGAACGCATTGCGGAGGCCGCTGAGCATATTACACAGTGTTGGAGAAATTATACGGATGAAGATGCGTTTATATATGCTTATACAGAAGATACGCCTCATAATACGGTAACACCTATTGCAAGAAGGAGAGGAAAACTGTTTGAGTTAGATCTGGTTTTGCGTAATAACATTACGACGGAGGAATGTCCTTGGGGCTTATACCATCCCACAGAAGAATATCACCATATTAAGAAAGAAAATATCGGTTTGATTGAAGTTATGGGGCTGGCTGTTCTTCCTTCACGGTTAAAAAGAGAAATGATTCGTTTGGAAGAAGCAATATTAAAAGGTGAAGATATCAGCTCGGTTGATGAAATTGCCAAACATACAGAGTGGGTGTCGCAATGGATTTCGCAGTATGATATTACGGAAGAAAATATTCATGGCATTGTGAAGGCTGAAATTGGTAAAGTGTTTGTTAAAGTGCTGGAATGCGCCGGTGTTTATAAAAGGGATGCAAAAGGTATGGCGGCATTTCACAAATTTATAGCTGTTTGTGAAGAATAAATATTTTCCGGCTGCTTACCCAATATAAGCATGTTGCAAGACCAATTCCTTTTCAAGAAAGATAAGACTACACATCTTCTGTTTTTTGTGATAAACTATTACTGCGAAGAGATGATAATAAACAGCTAATTTGTATATAGTTGGCATCATTTGATTACATTTAGTGGCAGGAGGATAAAAAATGGCGTTTCAGAGTGGTTTTGGTAAAAGAGGCGGTGGAAAGAATATGAATGGTGGTGGCCCGCAGAGAGGCAATATGAATGGCTTTCCGGGTGCTAATCGTCCACCTATGCATTCACCACAACCGAATATTTCAAGGTTTGCATCTTCAACCCCCAATCCTCCAAGACATTTAAGAAATAATTATAATACCACAACCAATACGGCGTCCAATATTGTAAGCAACGTGAGCAGGAGTATTGTTTCCAATAACCGATATAGTAACAACAGCAGTTTTGGTAATGCCATGGGTAATGCTTTGGGTGGTGCGATCGGTTCTGCAATCGTGATGGCTGTAGGAAACAAAATTCAGGAGAAACAGCAGGAGTACACAGATAAGAAAGAGGCAGAAGCGTTGGCTGCAAAGCAGGCAGCAGAAGCAGAGGAGCAGGCAAAGAAAGAGGCTGCATTCCATGCGATGAATAAAAATATGCCAAACTATGATGAAGAAACTATGGTGCATCTTATGAATGGTGCCGGTCTTACAGAAGAAGAAAAAGCGAATTATCCGTTAAAGTGTCCCCATTGCCTGGGTGTACCCGACGGAACAAGATACTGTCCTTTCTGTGGCGGCAAAGTAGTATAATACGGACATAAAAAGAAGAAGGGTAACTTTCTTCTTTTTTTATATAAAATTTTTTGAAAAAAATGTCGATAAAATATTGGTAAAAGGAAATTGAGGAATAGAGAGTAAAGAGAGATTATGCTTCGTTTTATAGAAATTTTTGTTTTCTGGTATCCGGCCATTATGTCTGCAGCATGGTTGGTTGGTGCGCTTATCTTTTATTTCAGTAACGAGAGAAAGAAACCATTACCGCTATACGATACGCCAATGGTTTCTATTTTAGTGCCCTGTTATAATGAAGAAGAAACTATTGAAAAGACGGTAAAAGAGTTGTCGGAGATACAGTATCCGAATTATGAAATTATTGCAATCAATGACGGAAGTTCCGACCGGACGTCGGAGGTCATTAGGGAACTTCTGCCACGGTATGAAAAATTACGTTTTATCGATTTAAAAGAGAACAATGGTAAGGCAAATGCCTTGTATTTGGGATTGATAGCTGCACAGGGAGAGATTCTCATGGGAGTGGACTCGGATTCATATATTATGCCGGATGCGCTGAATTATATTGTTCCCCACTTTACCAATCCGTTTAATGGTGAAAGAGTAGGTGCGGTAACGGGTAATCCCAGAGTACGTAACAGAAGCTCGCTTTTGGCCAAAATCCAGTTATGCGAGTATTCCAGCATTATCAGTCTGATTAAAAGAACACAACGAATCTGGGGTAAAGTAATGACTGTTTCGGGTGTTGTGGTTGCATTCCGGAAAAGAGCACTTTTGGATTGCCGTTTATGGGACCGTGATATGATTACAGAGGATATTGGGGTTACATGGAAGCTGGAAAAGAAGTTTTGGGACATTCGATATGAACCCAGGGCATTGTGCATGATGCTGGTTCCGGAAACCGTTAAAGGTCTCTATAAGCAACGGAAACGGTGGGCAGAAGGCGGTATGGAAATCTTAAGACGCCATGGCAATATTTTTAAGGATTGGAAAACCCGCAGGATGACGCCGGTATACATCGAACAGATTATTTCCATTGTGTGGGCATTGTGTTGGTTGTTTTTAACCATATTAATGATAATAGGATGGTTTAGACAGGATGAGTTTTTTGTATTTCCCTATCTTTGGCGGAGTTTGTTCTTGTCGGTAGTGGGTATTGTCCAGTTCTTAGTTGCCATGCTGTTGGATAGAAAATATGATAAGAGCCTGATGAAGAATGCGATATCCGCAATCTGGTATCCGTTCCTTTATTGGTACATTAATGCAATTATTGTGATTATAAGTCTGCCTACACTTTTTAAGAAGAGAAAAGAAACGGCAAAATGGGACAGCCCGGATCGTGGTTTGTAGAAAAGCTATTCCTAATGAGGATAATATTTTAAAAGAGGTGGAACTATGGGTTTTGAAGATATACATCAGAAGCCGCTGAAGCAGGAAGTAGAGTATGATATGGAAAGCCATTTGATTTACGGTCAACAGAAAGGCTGGAAAAAAGTATTGGAATGGATTCTGACTATTTTGGCGTGGCTTATCATTTTATGCTACATAGGTTATTTTATTTACGGTTCCCTTGCTATCAAAAACGACTGGTATTTATTTGAATTTTTATTTCTGACAGAAGAAATGATATATGTGATTCAGGAATACTTCTTCATCTATTTTGCTGCAATTCTTATTTTTGCGGTATTGATGATTATATGGAAGAACTATAATTATCAGAAATTCGGTAAACTGCATCGAAGAAAATTCCGACCGGATGTGGATGATCAGGAATTGTGTGAATTATTTGATTTAGATATGAGCGTTGTTGAACATATGCAAAGTTCACGGTATGTATTGTTGGAAACCAATATTATTCCTCAAGGTATGGGTATGGGAAGAGAGAAAAAAGAAGAAAGCAAAGATGAAAATAGAGATGAAAAATAAGGAAAAAGATTTCGCTGTTGGCGGAATCTTTTTTGATTGATTTCTAAAACAAGTAGTGTTAGAATGTGAAGTTAGAAACGACTAATCAGGAGAGAGCCAAGATATGGAAATGAATGAATGTGATTTTTGTTCCAACGAAATAGATTTTCATGAGATTGTAGAATGTATTGCATCTGCATTAGATGCTAAAGATCCTTACACTGCAGGACACTCCCACAGAGTCAGTGATATGGCACTGGTAGTGTGCCGTCTGATGGGATTGAAGGAATCCGATACGGAGAAAATACACATCGCGGGTCATCTGCATGATATTGGAAAAATAGGAGTGCCGGATGCTGTTTTGAACAAGGAAGGAAAGCTGACAGAAGAAGAGTTTGCACATATCCGCAAACATCCGCAGATAGGAGCGGATATATTAAATAAGTCCCATCGTTTAAGTGAGTTGTCCAACATTGTTTTGATGCATCATGAACGGTATGACGGCAAAGGATATCCTATCGGTGCCAAGGGTGTGGAAATCCCTGTGGGAGCAAGGATTCTTGCCATTTGTGACAGTATTGATGCAATGACGTCAAACCGTTGTTATCGTAAAGCATTGAGTTTTGAGCATTGTTATTCTGAAATTGAAAAAAATCTCGGAATAATGTACGACCCTATTATCGGCAGGTACGTGCTGGATAACTGGGAAGAGGTTATTGGCGTTGTAAAAAACGGAAAAGATTAAAAGGTATCTGTATTTTTTTAACATTACCAGATTCCGGTTTCGAGATTGTAATTTACATTGTCATCCCAACTTTCAATAATTTGCAGATTTTCCTGGCGCTCCTGGGTGGAATTGTTTTGCATCTGTTGTATCTGTTCCTGTATATTCTGCTCCTGTTCTTCGTCAATAGGCGAGGCCGAGCCGCCGGAGGAATTGTCTGACTCATCAGAGGATTCCGGTGAAGTTTGTTCTTCCAGTAACATTTCTATTAGTTTGTCTATTTCTTCTTTTAATTGTTCTGCAGTTGCACTGTGACCATCACCTTCCAGAGTTGCACAATCTTCTGCCAACAAGACGTCTTTTGCCGCCAACAGGGTTTGAATACTGTTTTCAATATTTTCCGGAGCATCAAAATCATCCCCCATGTGATAAATCATGGCAAGCGCCTGATTAATACGTATGGAGCATTCATTCCGGTGAAGCAAATTTGCGTCCAGGGCCTTTTCATATTTTTCTATGGCTGTGGTATAGTCCATTCTTTCATAATAGTTGTTACCGCTGTTGTATAAAAAACGGTAGCGAAAGAAAAGAAAACCTGATAATACCATCAAAATAATGAAAATGCCTGCAATTATCTTTCTTTTCATGACATCAAGGGTCCTTTTCTAAAACGTAATCTTTCTTTTATAGTAGATAAAGTCTGCTGCAAGGAGAGGAATAAGCGGTATCAGGAGATAAAAGTAAGTATCAGAATAACCGTCAACTGTATCCTCCCGGTCATTGTCATCCACTCTTTCGGTTTGCAAAATAATATTGGTCAGGGTAAGGTTAATCTCGGGTTGGGACGTCATGTGAACGTAGCTGACTCCCATATCTGACGCAATACTTTTTAAATTGTCTTCGTTAATGGCAGAAAGAGCGGTTCGACGGTCATAGTTTTCATCGTAATAATACACTTCTTCTAATTCATCGTCGCCAAGAAAAGCATAGGCGTGCATTACACCGCCGGTGGTGGTGCCGTAGCCCAGAACCGCACCGCTGTCGATGTATTCTTTTAGACGAGGGTAGGAACCTAAATCTTTATCTTGCGTAATTTCGCCGTCACTGATAAAAAATACAATTTGGAAATGATTGTTATCCCGCTTTAGCGTCTTTTCCAAATAGGATAAAACATCATCAAAAGCTGTTCCGGTGGCATACAGAGTTGCTTCTCCGCTTAAGGACTGTATAGCCAGGGAAACATTTGCTGTATCTATGGTATAGGGAAGCAGTGTCCGTACTTCGTTTCCGAAAGAAATCACAGAAAAGGAAGCTCCGGGAAACTGTTCCATGATAAAATTGCAATCTTTTTGTACAGCAGACATACGGGTTTCATTATTGGTACCGTAATCCTCCGCCTGCATACTGATGGTGTTATCAATTACGAAAAGTATATCTATATTACGTTGTACGGTGGAGGTATTGGGGTTAGGCACCATAATTCGCAAATTCATCACAAATAACAAGACGATGATGATTATCTGTCTGATATAAGGAAAGGTTCCCTTTCGTTTGAAAAAACATAGTGCAATGCAAATTATTGCCATAAGCCAAACCGGTATAATCGGATTTATAATCATAGTTTAACCTTTCTGCTGAACATAAAATACATACTGATAAACAAAAGCAAACAAATAAATAAAAACTCCGGTTTGTCCGTGATGAAAACTTTGGTATCTTCCATGGATGATGTTTTGGTAAGACGGATATCATCTTTTAAGTCTTCAAAAACGTCACGGGAGGTAACTTCATAGTGGCCACCGCCGGTGCTGTTCATGGCTTGTCTGAAAGATGCTTCGTCTACGATATTTTCGGGAGTTACCGCAAAAACGTTTACCTCATTCATGGCACACAGAGTAGCTGCTGTCTCCACGGTTACAAAGGGGGTACCGTTTAATTCGTTATCCGTAGTAAAAATAATCATTCGGCTTCTTTGGTCGTTTTCTTTTAAGTCTGGAAAATTGTAGAGTGCAGAAGCCAGACCGTCGCCGATAAAAGAACTTCCGTATTCGCTAAGTGTTCCTTCGTATTTGTAGTAATATAAGTCAGAGTTTTCCAAAGAGAAAAAATTGCCGTTGTCTATGCTGTATTGAAAGGCATCTTCCAACGTATTTAATGTATCCATTACATAATCATAGTCCGTGGTAAGAGGAACCAAAAGGACGGAGCGTGCATTGAAAATGGTAATGCCAAAACGTTCACCATTCAGTTCTTTGACGATTTCCTTCAGTTCCTTACATATTTGCAGATTGAGTTCGTCCATGGAATCGGAAATGTCCATGCAGATGATAATGTCACGGTTATGTAATTCCGTACTGACAACATCGACTTCTACAGGCCGTGACAACATAATGATAGCAAGTGCGAGACTAACCCACAGGCACACCAGAGAGGCAATACTGAAAATCATATATTCTTTTTGAAGTTTTTTGTACAGAGTAGTATCCTCTATAAAATTTGTATTAGCAACTTTTTTGCCTTTCTGAAAAACATCTTTTCTTTTTATGGTAATAAAAGTTAAGATGATGGCAAGCGGGATTCCTACAAAAATTGCTACAGGAAACATTAATTCCATTCTGAAATTACCATCCTTGCTTTATTAATCACTTCATAAACATTACCGTTTGCTTCTACGGCGAATTCAGGAATATAACAACAGGAAATCAACTCATATAATTTGGGCATATTGGCGGCGTGAATCTCCATTAAGGTATAGTTTTGCACTTTAATGCCGGTGGTTGCATAAGCAAAATCCCGGACAACTTTACTGACTGCCTGAAAAGCCTGCCTGTCTGTGATTTGTTCTTCCGTTCGTTTCTTTTCAATATCCGTAAGTACGTGAATATATTTTTCTTTTAGTGCGGTAATACTTTGTGGCGGAAGTTTTTTTTGTACCGGTATTTTCTTTTTCTTCTTTTTGCATTTTGTCGGGAGAAAAAGAATGAGCAGGGTGCCTGCCAGGCAAAGTAAAATGAACAGTATTACCGGAAAATAAGAAAAAGAATCCTGTAATTCAACGGTTATAATTTCGGTTAAGACTTCCATATTTGTGCCTTTCTAACAGTTCCATACTTTTATCAACAATTTCGTTTTCACTGTTGATTTCAATGCTGACAATCTGATGCTGTATAAGCTTACGGGTATTTTCATAAGCAGTTTTTTGACGTACCTGTTCCTCAAGTCTCATTAGTTTTTTGTTGTTGGAGATATAATCGGAAACGTAGGAACCTTTTTTGACGTCAAAGGAATGCATTCCGGTTAATGTGGCATCTCCGATGTTAACAACAAGTAAATCATGTTGTACGCACAATTTTTTCAGTGTGTTTTCCGGAATGTTATGGATTCCGCCGGCGTCGGTTATAAGAAAAATAATCATACGCTTGGGAATGTTTTTGATAATATAATCCAAGGTTTTATTAAGGTCACCATCATAATGAGAAAAGCTTTCATGGCAGTATGAGGTAAGAATATGTTCCAAATGATTCATACCTACCCGCAGCGGAAAGAATTGTATCATACCGTTCCGGTTATATATCGCCCCTACATTATCCCTGTTTTGGGATGCAAGATAAGCAAGGGTTCCACCGGCGTACAGTGCAACCTGTTTTTTGTTTTCGTTTGCATTGGTATCTGCGGTAAAGTTGCGTCCGCTATCAAAAACGAATAAAACATTATGTTTTTTTTCAGCAATATACTGTTTTATCAAAAGATTTCTGCTTCTTGCAGAAGCCTTCCAATCAATGTCCCTTATATTATCACCGGGAATGTATTCGCGCAGATTTTCAAAATCCAGACCGTTTCCGGTGTATATTGATTTGTAAGAGCCGTCAAAGATATTGCTGGTCTTTTTCCTTGCATAAATGCTGATTTTGGCTTTGATTTTGGCAATATGGCTTATCATGGTGTGGGAATGACTCCTAAAATATTGTGAATGATATTTTCCGGAATAATATTATCCGCAACTGCTGCATAGTTCAAGGAAATACGATGTCTAAGTACGCTGTAAATCATTTTCTTAACATCTTCCGGGATAACGAAATCCCTACCGTTTAAAAGAGCAACTGCTTTGGATACTTCCATCAAGGCAATGGCACCGCGGGTGCTGGAGCCCAAGGTAATATACTGGGCCAACTGAGGTCCTACATAAGCGGCAGGATTTCTTGTGGCATCCACAATCTGGATGATGTAACGTTTGATGGCATCATCAAGATAGACCCGCTTGGTAAGTTGTTGTATAAAACGTACATCTTCAATCGTAGCTACCGATTGTTTAGAAGAAAAAACATCCTGTTCAATACGGTTTAAAATTTCAAATTCTTCATTTTTATTGGGATACTGCAATTTTTCTTTGATTAAAAAACGATCCAGCTGGGCTTCTGCAAGAAGATAAGTACCCTCCTGTTCAATGGGGTTCTGAGTAGCAATAACAGTAAAAACATCAGGGACTTCATATTTTTCTCCACCAATGGTCACCTGCTGTTCCTGCATGACTTCCAACATGGCAGACTGGGTTTTGGCACTGGAACGGTTGATTTCGTCAAGGAGTACAAAGTTTGCCATTACAGGTCCCAGTTTGGTTTCAAAACTGTTGGTAGAGTAGTTGAAAATCTGGCTACCAATAATATCACTGGGTAAAAGGTCGGGTGTACACTGGATACGTGAAAAACTACCGTTTACCGCCTCTGTCATAATTTTGGCAGCAGTGGTTTTGGCAAGCCCGGGAACGGATTCGACCAAGATATGTCCGTTGCACATCAGGGTAATCAAAAGGGAAGTTCCTAACTGAAACTGACCTACCATTTTGGAATAATAGTAGTTGTTGATATTCTGGATGATAGATTTCCCTTTTTCCATTTCTTCCGGACTGATTCTTGTGTAATTATTCATGTTTGTTCTCCATTCTGAATTGTTTTTTATATGATGATTTTCTAATAAAAACGGCATGGGAAGTATTTTTTATCAATTAAATCAATATAAGGTAAAGTATATAGGAAAAAAGTCGCAAAATAAAGTCATTTTGCAGGCCTTTTTTGAAAAGTGTAGTTGTTTTCGCGGATGTTGTGTTGACTTCTTTTAAAATAAGGAATAAAATGACAATGGTTAGCGGTAACTAACTACGAAATGCAGTTAGAGCATAGATTTGTAATGGATCGATGGAGAAAGGAAAGAAAAATGGAAAACATCATTATCATTGGGATATTGGTTGTGGCGGTCATCGTCGGTGTGATTTATACCGTAAAGCATTTTAAGGGGGAGAGCAGCTGTTGCGGCGGAGGTTCATCCGTAAAAGCGAAGAAAAAGAAATTAAACAATGTTATTGTCCGCAAGACCGTGACTATTGAGGGGATGACCTGTGACCATTGTAAAAATCGGGTGGAGAGGGTTTTGAATGAAATGGACGGAGTTGCCGGCAAGGTAAATTTAAGCAAAAAACAGGCAATTGTTTCCATGGAAAAAGAAGTGGATGATGACGCCATTCGTGCTGTGATTGAGAAGGCCGGATATAAGGTGGTGGATATCCGTTAAGTCCGCGAAACTTGTATGGGATTGACAGTGTGCATATAGAGAGCAAAAAAGAAACAAAAAGGAGAAAAAACATGAAGAAATTATATTTTAATGTAGAGAAGGATGGTTTTTACGGGGCATATTTTCCTAATGAGGCGAAGTGTGAGAGAGCAATGATTCTGATGTTAGGGGATAATATCGATGACAGAATGGCAATTTCCGGTGCTAAGTGGATGTTAAAACAGGGCTGTAATGTTATGACCATGGCCCCGAATAAAAATGACTATGGTCATCATAATTACCCTTTGGAACGATTTGAGAAGGCTATAGAATATCTGAAAGCGCAGGGGAATAAAAAAATCGGAATTGCCGGTGCCTCTACTACAGGTATGCTTGCTCTGGTTGCGGCGTCTTATTTCAATGATATCAGTCTGACACTGGCATTTGCGCCTGCTGATTTTATTATGGAGGGCTTTTATCAGGACGGTCTTGACGGTGCCCATGAAAGACCGGGAGATAATGAATCCAGCGTATCCTACAAGGGTGAACCGCTTCCCTATCTTCCTTATGCCTACCGCCATCCGGTGTATTGGCAGATGATAAAAAAGGAGTCAAAGGAAGGCGGGGATTTCATCGCATCCAGAAAGATGTTTGAGGAATCCGAGCGTTTGCATCCTTTGCGGGAAGAAGAGAAGATTAAAGTGGAAAATATTCAGGGTAAAATTGTTTTTGTGGGTGCAGAGGATGATGTGCTTTGGGACGCCTGTAAGTACATACGCCGTATGGTGGAGCGTTTGGAAAATACGCCTCACGAATGTGAGTATGAAGCGTTGTTGTATGAGCATGGTACGCATTTTGCGTTTCCTCAGTCCATGTTGAAAATGATGTTGCCTGTAGGCTCCGGCCTGTTGATTCGTTTTGCTTTTAAGGCGGGTAAACAGTATCCGAGGGAATGCAAGGCTACAAGAATTGATATTGATAAGAAACTGACGGCAGTAATGAGGGAATGGTAAAAAGATAGACTTTTATAATGAAGGAAAAGAAAGGATATACAAGAATGAACAAACAAGAAAAAATTTCAATCAACGGTGTGCCGGAAACCATGTTGCAGACCATGTACGCAAGAGCAAAAGAAACCAAGAAAGAAAATGCCGTTATTCATGATGAGAAGGCGGTGGAAATCGTTGAGAAACTGGATTATGATTTTACCCTTGCCGATAAAGATGCAGCTATGGGAAACGGTGTTATTGCAAGAACGATTCTGCTGGATAAAATGGTGTCGGACTATTTGCGCAAGCATGAAAATGCAATCGTAGTGAACATTGCCTGCGGATTGGATACCAGATGTTATCGTAACGAAGGAAAGTATAAAAAATGGTATAACATTGACCTGCCTGACACCATCAATGTAAGGTCAAGATTTATGGAAGAACAGGGACCGGTAATTTATCAGTTTGCAGAGTCGGCAATGGACGAAGCCTGGGCGGATAAAATTGAATACGCAGGTGAGCCCGTTCTTGTCATTATCGAAGGTCTCACCATGTATCTTTCCGAGGAAGATGTGGTAAAGATTTTTGATATTATCGATAAAAAGTTCAAAAAAGCCACAGTTCTAGTGGAGGTTATGAATCCTTTTATCGTAAAAAACATCAAGGAAAAGTCTATAGACCAAAGTGAAGCGAAGTTTACATGGGGCATTAAAAACGGAAAACTTCTGGCGGATAAGTTACCTGCATTTTCCCATGTTGCAGACCACTCGCTGGCAGAGGGAATGGCAGTGTTTGTACCAATTTATCGTATTGTAAAAAAGATTCCCATGGTAGCCAATATTTCCAATAAGATTGTCATTCTGAGAAAATAGAAAGATGTTCGTTCATAGAATGGATATTTCTTGTATATAG
>CAZYVY010000026.1:0-24755 GCA_964651555.1 uncultured Lachnospiraceae bacterium
CTTTTCCGCTTGCTTGCATATGTCCTAAATAATAAAATTCTTTAGAAATCTTATCGTCCTTATTCTTACGTACAAACAAATGAACCTGTATGCCTCTCTCAGTAGCATGTAAAAAGTTCTGTACATCCTCAGAAGCAATACTTCTTCCTGATTTTGATATTGCAATCAGGCTACTACTGCTTGTAAAGTGGTCTTCGTATTTAGTCGTATCACTAATATCCTCCGACTTATCATAGTTAATAAATACCGGGAAGGTTTTGGTCTTTTTATCATACTTATATCCGCCGATATTTAACGGAACTTCATTTGTTTCCCAGTTAAGTAATCGACATACATCCTCATATGTATATTTCTGATATAATACAAAATCTGTTCCCCTGTATGTGTCAGAGAAGTCGCGTTCAAAACGACTAATACCAAATTCAATAAGTTCATTCAAAATCTCATAGAAGTCCCTATTAGCAAGCATTTTCTCAAATGATTTTGAAACGTGGTAATCAGTTCCTTCATCTTTCTCAATAAAGATACACTCCGCATATGTATTCTTATTTGCACCAGCAGGGAACTCATTTGTCATGATGTTAATAATGTTATCCTTTTGGTCTTCGCTCATTTGGATACCATAGTCTTCCCTGAGTTCTTCCTGCAGTCCCGCAAATAACATTAATCTATGTGCATACGCAAGCATTCTATTTAGAAGTCGTAGTTCTTGAATTCGTTTACCACTAGCAAGCTTCTTAGATACAAACTCAATCACTTTTTCCTCTTCTGGTGCTAATCTGACTTCATATTCCTTTTCATATTTCACTAAGAACTTATAATAACATACGCTTTCTGCTAATCTCATCAAAATGGATTTTACTTGCACCCGGAATTACTCGACCACCTTCCATCAAGTATCTTCTAATATTGTCCTTGTTATAACTCCGGTCTCCTGAAAGCGCAATCGGAATCATAAAGTTATTCTTGTAATTACCAATAAAATCCAGAATAACAATATGCATTCTGATTCACGAGAATATTCACATAATATGAATGTTTTATCCATATTGCCTGTGATGTTGAACTTTACCTCCACGTCATTTTCAGTTGTTCCGTCTATAAAATCCTTCACGCCGTTCCAGCGGACAAACTCATAGCCCGGATCCGCCAATGCGCTCAACTTATAGATGGGATTTCCATTCTCATTTTACTTCCCCCTTTGGTAAATCATCCGTTTCAAAAGCCGGAGGGAACTCACACTCGCTCAAATTATAAGCCTCCTGATGCGTCTCCAACCAAGTAAGCTCTAATGGAAATGTACTCTGTTCTTATCTCTCTACAATATTCCCCCGCTTCTTTTATATCCAATCACAATCACCGCCGGTCAATGCCAGACTCAACAGGGCATCCATCTTTTCTACGTCCTCGCCTTCCACAACCTGCAGAAGTTTTGCCATTTCCGCATTTTCAGGCATCACATCATCCGGTCCCAGTTCCATATCCACTTCCTCGCCGCAATACGGGCATACCATTGTAGGTGCAATTCTTAATGCTAAATAGCGCATACCGCATTCTTCACATTCATAAAATCCGCATACTTCGGTTCCATCCGGTACAAAATACATATTTTATCTCCTTGTCTTTCTTTTATCATTTTAAAAGGATGGACCCGTTAAAGAATCCATCCTCTTCATTAGCATTATTCATGAATATTATAACATATATTCTTCACTTTCGCCTTTTTTCAAAATACCCTTAGCAACTAAGTTATCCATAACGGTTGTAACTTCAGCAGGAGTAATACTTCTGGGTAACATCTTCGCAATGTCTCCGATTGAAATGGAATTATCGGATTTTGCAACAGTCTTGATGATTGTCTTTTCAAGGTCTGTAAGCGAGTTAACAGAAACATCAATACCATATGCTTCGAATAATTCTTCATATTCTCTGTTTACATCAGCGATGATATCATCTAAGTTACCCTGTGCAGCCTTTAATGCTTCATATTCAAGTTCCTTCTGCTTCTTGATTTCAACATGCTCTTCATAATCAGAGAAGATAGGTTTCTTAAACTTAGATGCCATCATAGGAGGAATCTGCTTGGTTAATAACTGCTGATCGCCGTACTTATAACCTTCAATACGCTCTGTGATATATGTATAAACTTCCTGCATAAGATCGTTTGATAAACTCTCTGTTTCTTCAAAAGTGAAGGTATTCTCTGAATACTGGCTACCACCGCTATGCTGTCTTAAGCCCGGTGTTTCCAATTCAAGATATCCAATCTTCATTCCGGCTTTTTTGAATAATACACCTACACAATCGGTATAATAGATTGTTTTGATACTGTCGGATGCATTACTGGTAATGTTACTTGTTAATACTGTTCCTACAGTTGATGTTGATTTGATTTCACACTTGTTGTCATAAAGTAAAATACTACGACCTCTTACTCCATGCAAGATACCTAAATAGTTTGACATTTCTTTTTTCTCCCTTTAACATTAATATTTTACTGATACCCTTTTTTAGTATCATAATGGCATTTTAGCACATTTTATTTATTTTGTCCCCTAAAATCGTACATTTTTTTTAGAAATATAAAATATTTTTTATTCTTTTTTTCTTGCCGCTGCCGGCACCCAACGTTCCAGTAGTTCATTCAGCTGTACCCTGTCAAAAGGTTTTGATAAAAAGTCATCAAATCCGTTCTTCAGGTACATCTCCCGTGCGCCCTGCAAAGCATTTGCCGTAAGCGCCACAATCGGAACTGTTTTTCCGGCTTCACCACATTCTGTACGAATAATCCTGGTGGCCTCAATACCATCCATTTCCGGCATCATATGGTCCATTAGAATCATATCATACTTAACACGTTTAACACGCTCAATCGCCGCACTGCCGCTATCTGTTTCTGCAATCTTAAAGCCATAGGTTTTCAACATGGCATTTGCAACCTTACGGTTCATTGCATTGTCATCCACCAGCAGGACATAATAACCGGGTGCTTGGAAGACGGTTTCCGTCTCTTCTGACTTAAACGCTCTCTCCTGCTTTTTATCTTCAATAAGTGTATCCTTAATGGGTGTCTTATCTACAATACGCTGTTTAATCTGTGCAATAAAAGTAGTTCCTTTACCATATTCACTCTGAACCTGAATATCTCCATCCATTAAAGAAATCAGTTGTTTGGTAATGGCAAGTCCAAGACCGGTTCCCTCGCTCTGACGGTTACGATTCATATCCAATTGCCGGAATGACTCAAAAATTAGCTTTAAGTCATCTTCTTTAATGCCGATTCCGCTATCTTCCACTTCAAAACAAAGCTTTATATTCGTATCATCCACAATCTTTCCGGAAACTTTCAGGCTCACTTGTCCCTCCTTCGTGAATTTTACCGCGTTGTTTAATAAATTAATCAGAATCTGACGAATACGGCCTTCATCCCCGTAAAGCCTGCATGGAATATTCTCATCCACTTCTACATTAAAGATAAGGCCTTTCTGCTTTGCCGTCATCCGAATCAGATTCACGGTATCACTAATCAACCCGTTTATCGGATATTCATCCTCAGCCAATTCCATCTTACCGGCCTCAACTTTCGAAAAGTCTAATATATCATTAATAATCGCCAACAGATTTAATGCCGCGGTCTTGATATCACAAGCATAATCATATACTTTACGCCCCTGACTTTCTTCAATCAAAAGATCGCTCATACCGATTATGGCATTCATGGGGGTACGGATTTCGTGGGACATATTGGCAAGAAAGTTGGATTTTGATTGATTGGCTTCCTCAGCCCTTTTACGCATTTGGTTCAATTCGCGGATATATTCATATGTTTCCGTAACATCAGTAATCAATATGGTATAACCACGGACAATCTGCTCATAATCCGTAATGGTTCGCACTTCACCTTCGTAATGTTTTTTATCAATACGCAGACTTACCGGTTCTTCTTCCTCTAAAATATGAAACGGAAAGTTTTCCACATCTGTAATTTTTTTATAATGTTCAAGCCCCGGAAACATCTGCCCTGCAATATCATTATACATCAGAATTTCTTTGTTCTCATCCAAGGTAATCATGCAGTCACCGAGGGAATTGAGCACTGTATGGGTTGCCATTCTCGATAAGTCAAAGTCCTTACGGTTCCACACCAAAAATACCAAAAAAGTAAACATAAACGCCATTGCTGTCGGTGTGGGGTCATATCCTTCGGGAAATAGGCGGAAAAGATACAACACCAGTACAGAAAAGGAAAAAACGGCTCCTCCCACAATAATCCACAATTTCCTTGCACGTTTTTTACTCTTCTCCTTACGAATGCTTTGAAACAGGGTCAAAAGAGAGACCGCCCAAGGAATAATCGTGCAGGTAAGCATATAAAAATAAAAACCAATGCCATAAGTAAGTCTTACATGCGGAAATACACCGGTTGTGACATAATCCACATTACTGTAGTACATGGAATGCAAATTTCCGCTCCATACCATAACAATGACCGCTACGGCACACAGCAACAACACCCGTTCAAATATCTTATGTTCTTTTTTACCGCAATAATTAAAAATAAACATCATAAAAAAGATGGCAACTTCCGCACCACCAAGATATTCCACACGAATGGCAACCATTGCAGCTTCTTTTGTTGTAGCCAGAAGTTCCAGCAAAAAACCTGCATTATGTACAAGCTCCGCAATACAGAAACATAACATAAGACGTTGGGTATAGGTAGCACCGCCACGGAATATATATACCAGGGCACATACAAGTGCCACAATACCTAAGATTTGGATTGTAACAAGCCCATTGAACATAGCATTCATTCCTTTTCAATATAAGTTACTTGTATTTTATCATACGTTGTTATTTTTTGGTAGATATTTTACCTTATCGATACTTTCTCAAACGCAAAAAAGGTTTTAATGCAAATGCACTAAAACCCACTTTTTGACTACATATTTTCTTCCGGAACCCTGATTACGTTTTCAAACTCTTTATTGACTGAATGCAGTTCCTCCGTGGCAATTCTTAACTGCCGGTCCACATATATGTATATTATATTTTCTTTTATTTCTGCCTCTTCCAGATAAAGGTATGTATCATCCCGATACAGAAGGGCATAGCTCTTATCCTCATAATCTACAACTTGAAATGTCTTATTCTCTTTTATTTCACTCTGCTTACTAACACTTATAAAACCTGCAACCACCACAAAAAGAATCACGGCATATACCGATGCCTTCTGTAACATTTCCTTGGTAATAAAACTTTCCATTTCGAAGCCAAACAACTTCCAATCCGATTCCTGTTCATCAGCCAAAAGACGTTCAAATTCTTTTTCACTTGCCTTACATTGTTCACCAATGTTCAGTTTGGAAATTTGTTTCCTGACTCTATTGGCAAAATCAATGCCGTAAATAACATATATGCAGCCACCTAAAGATAAAATGATTGTGATTGCAACCATAACAATACCTAACAAATTAAGCTCTGCACTGCTCATGACTACCACAGCAACCAGAATACAGACTAAACAGACCAATGCAACCAATATGGTTGTCAACATACACAACCTATTTTTGCGGCGTATTTTCTTCTGTACTTCTTTCATGTCATTTTCATACTTCGGCAATAAAGTATCATACATCATAACGATACTTTCCAGCGTCATTATCTCCTTTTGCAAAAGAACTTTATTCTCAGCCGTTTCAATATCCTTTTTGCCGGAATCTATATTATTCTTCAGCGTTCTGTATTCTTTCTTAATATTTTTATACGTTTTGTTTACTATGGACAATACTCTTTGATTTCCAAAAAAGCGTTCCGCAGAATCCATAATCAGAAAACCCACAAACAGTATTCCAATAAACAGAAAGCTTGCAACTGCCAATTCATATATCTGATTCTCATTCTGAATATGAACAAGTCCTTTATCAAGGTGCCAGTACCGCAGATATTTGCACTCATTTGCATATATCATACAGTGAAACAAAAATCCCAATACCACAACGATTCCCGATATAGCAGAAATCCAAACGGAAGGATGTTCTTTCAGGTAATTATGCAGACTTGTACTCTCCTGTTCTTCTTTTGCTACAGAGACGGTAGAATTGTTCGCCTCTTTTTCAACATTCATTGGTCTTTTCATTGAAAATTTCCTCATTACTTGTAACATAATATTTTAAATGATTCTACTCTTACCCTTATGTTTATTTCAATCCATTTTAGGTAAGTGTATGTTATTTTTGCGTAAGTGTAGTCATCTTTCCTTCTTTGCACCTGAATAAAAAAACCTAAATGCCGAAAAACGACACTTAGGTATCTTTTACTTATTTGCACATTCATACTGTCTGTTAAGATATAACTTTTTAAATTGACCAAATTTTCGGTAAGAAACATCTATATCATCACCATTGCTTAAATAAACAATTTTGTCATGTATGCGACTAATCTCATCCAAATTCACGATAAATGCATCGTGGCATCGGCAAAACCGGTTCTCCGGCAACAACGCCTCCACATCCTTTAAATAATGGCTGCACTTAACGTCACCCTGCTTGGTATGAACTACAACATAATGTTTCTCCGTCTCAATATAAATAATATTTTTCAAGGCTATTTTACGGGAACCGTTTCCTATTACATTTACCTCTATTTTCTCATTTCCTCCCAGGACTACTTGTGCGGAATCTATTGCTTCTGCCACTTCTTCAAGTTTCATCTTGTCAATATATCGGAATGCATTGACAAGATATCCTTTACGGCTCATCTCTACATGTGTTGTCAATATTACAAAGATGCCTTCCGGATGTTTCTTCTTGGCACTTAAAATGGTATCAAAACCATCCATTTCCGGCATCTCTATATCAATAAAAGAAATATCGTATTCCTTTTTGCTCTCTAAATATTTGACACCACTTTCATATATGTCGATTTTTATTTTATTATTCTCATCATAACCCGCAACTTCTTCTCTGACACGTTCTCTCCAATATGCTTCATCATCTACTATTGATATTCTCATAATCCTACTTTCCAGCGTTATTGAACAATATATTCAAGCCAAACCGATTGTCCTTCGTTTCAATATCGAATACACCATTATATTTATCTACACTATCTTTTATATTCTCCAAACCATATCCGTGATAATCCTTATTTACCTTCCGTGTTATCCATAACGTATTTCCACTCTTCACATCAGCACAATACGAATTTTTAACAACAATAATGATATTTCTGTCCGTATATCCACATTCTATGGATATGTATTTCTCGTCTGTTTCAACAGCCGCCTCTAAGGCATTACTTAATACATTAGAAAATATAGTACAAAGGTCAAAAGCATCAATGCTGCAATCCACAGGAAATCTTCCTTTTACTTCCATGGTCACACCACATTCTAATGCCTTCGTATAGTACTGATTGATAATTGCATCTACAATTCCATTCTGCACAGTAACAATATTTCCAAATGAATCTATCTTGATTTGCATCTGCTCAAGATAAGCATCTATTTTATCGTACTCATTATTCTTCGCCAGATTTGAAATCATCTTCATATGACTTCTTAAATCATGTCTGAACTTCTTTGTTTCCTTTTCTCGGTTCTCCAGATATTCATAATGACTCTTCTGCTCATTCAAATACTTGTCGGTAATCTCCTCTTTTTCTTTGTATACATTCCTCTGTGTAAAAAGCAAAATTACCGATGCCAATTGGATGAAGATACCGATGATAACGAAAACAATGGAAATCAGATAGATATTTTTATTTTCCAAATATAAATCAATATTAGGTTGCGATATTATTGCAATCACAACAAAAGTATCTACCGCAAGCAAAATAGCAAAACCTATTAAATTCGAAAAACCAATATTCATTATTGTTGTCGATAAATCTTTTCTATATCTTCTTCCTAATATATAGATCATTGCCAGAGTAATGATTGCTACTGCTATATTTGATACATACTCACCATTAATATTAAAAAGGTCCATAAATATATCATATAAAATGAATGTCATCGTATCTACCATGAACAAAGCCAATATCATCCATATCACTACGATTAAAACATTTAAAAATTTTTCCTTATGTAGCAGATATATTAACAATATGATTACTATTACGTATATAAATGTTTCTATAATATCATTATCGTAGAAATAGATGAATGCCGACATAACACAAACAATACTACCTACAAGCCCCCAAATAAGCCGATAATGACTTAATTTTCTTTTTTGGAAAGAAAAGAACATATTACACGTCACTAGGATTTTTAAGAAGTGAATAATATCTGCTAATACGCATATAAAAAGAGCCATTTTACCCTCCCAAACAAAGTCTTCTTGCCAATTAAAATATAACAAAAATTGCTCCGTTTGGAAAGGTAGAAACTACATCGGCTTATACCCCCCAAAGTAAATATACAATGAGGTCATATATCTTTGTAATCAATCTTCTGTCCTTTCCGTATATACTATTGTATTATCCGGATAAGTACAGAATAATCTTTCTCCCAAAATAGTAAATAGATTTTAGGTAAGCGTATGCTGATTTTGGGTAAGTGCCATATTTTTCCTGCAAATCTGCCCGCTTTTCTTGTTGCCATAAAAAAACCGTGACTCACGTCACGGCTCATTTATCTTGTCGTTAAACAACTTATAACCTTTTCTTTTCCAGTCAATGCAGGCAACCTTAATTGCTCATCAGCAGACATACCGGCAAGCTTATCTTTTAGCCCCATATTCTTACATATTCCCCAAGTCTGCTGATGAATCAGATTCCGAAACCTATCATTTACTTCGTTCCAAAATATTCTTTTACCAGCTTAAACACTGTGCCTGACAACAGTAGCACACCAATTAAGTTGGGGATAACCATAAGACCGTTGAAGGTTTCGGAAATACTCCACACAAGCCCCAAGTCAACGGTTGCACCAATAACTGCCACCATGGAATACACCACCATAAACGGTTTTATTACCTTGGACGAAAAAATAAATTCCGCACAACGCGCACCATATAATCCCCAACCGATAATGGTAGAAAATGCAAAACAACACATTGCGATTGCTGTAAAAACAGAAATCCAGCTACCATATGTAGCAGTAAAACCGCTGATGGTAAGCTCTGCCCCTGCATCCACACCGTAATTTACAGGTACGCCACTGCAAAGAATAACTAAGGCGGTTAAGGTACAAATAATAATGGTGTCAGCAAAAACCTCAAAAATACCAAAGAAGCCCTGCTCTACAGGTTTACTGGTATCCGCACAGGCGTGTGCAATAGAGCCGGTACCAAGCCCTGCCTCATTAGAGAAAATACCTCTGGATACACCTTTGGTCATACTGGTAAAGAAGCTTCCTACTACACCGCCGGTCACTGCCGCCGGATTGAATGCGCCATAGAAAATAGACTGAAAAACTTCCGGCACACTGGTAATGTTAATAACGACAACACCCAACGCCATTATAATATAAAGAATCGCCATAAAAGGTACCAGCTTCTCCGTTACCTTTGCAATTCTTTTGACGCCGCCCAACAAAACGCAACCCACAAGAATCATAATCACAATGCCGATAATCCAGTTACTAATGGTAACCTGTTCTGATGTAATAATGTTGAAGTTTAGCAACGCTGAATTAATGGCTGTGGAAATGGTATTTACCTGTGTGGCATTACCGGTTCCAAACACCGTAAAAACACCGAATACAGAAAACAGAACGGCAAGCCAGTGCCAGTTCTTACCAAGACCGTTTTTTATGTAATACATAGGACCGCCTACCAACTCGCCATCCTTATTTTTTTCACGGAAATGCACTGCTAATGTTACTTCCGAAAACTTTGTACACATACCCAAAAAGGCCGATACCCACATCCAGAATACCGCACCCGGACCACCGATGGCGATAGCACCTGCCACACCTGCTATATTGCCGGTACCCACCGTTGCCGAAAGTGCCGTACAAACCGCCTGAAACGGTGTCATACTTCCCTTCTTTGCTTCTTTCTTTTCAAACACCTTACCCACTGTCTTTTTCATCGCCAATGGAAATTTACGGATTTGAATAAATTTTGTTCGGATGCTTAAATATAAACCCACTCCGATAATACAGATGATGGCGGGAATACCCCACACAAACTTATTGATTACTGCATTCACGTTTTCAATCATTACTAACATAATATACCTGCCTTATTTCTTTACGTTTTTCTCATATATGCATTTATTTTCCTTCAAATACCTCTGCCACATTAACCAAAAGTTCCCGGACCGGTAGATGCTGTGGACAGGCTTTCTCACACAAGCCGCACCGGATACAGTCCGAAGCCTTGCCCCGTTCTGCCGTATGCATATTATAATGCCATTCACCATTCCATCCCACATATCTTCGCAGACAATTCATATCCGAAAACAGATCCGGAATGGAAATCTGCATAGGGCATTCCGTTGTACAATATTTACAGAAGGTACAGGCAATCAAATCCTGCCGTTTAAAAATATCGCACACCTTCCAAACCGCTGCAAACTCTTCCTCACTTAAAGGTTTAAAATCCTTCATGAAGCTTATGTTATCTTCCATTTGCTCCATATTGCTCATACCGGACAGTACCATCATAATATGATCATAACTTGCCGCGAAACGCAACGCATAACTTGCATTACTGCCCCCCTTCAGTTCATCAAATACCGCCTGGGCTTCTGTTGGAAGGTTAACCAGATTACCGCCCTTGACCGGTTCCATCACAATCACGGGCTTATCATGTTTGACACAGACCTCATAACATTTCCGGCTCTCCACTCCGGGGTCATCATAGTCAGCATAATTAAACTGAATCTGTACCGCATCAATCTGCGGATATTCCGTAAGAATGCGGTCCAACACTTCTGCCTTATCGTGAAAGGAAAGTCCCACATATTTCACACGTCCCTGCTCCCTTAAGGCAAATGCGGTTTCGTAGGCATTACATTTTTTATAATGTTCAAACAGCTCCCCATTTTGGGCATGCATCAGATAAAAATCAAAGTAATCCACGCCACAGGCCTGCAGTTGTTCTTCAAAACAGGGAAGAATATCCTCTTCTGCCTTAAAAAAATTAGAAGTCAGTTTATTTACCAATATGTAATCTTCCCTGGGATATCTTTTTACCAGACACTCCCGTAGCGCAATTTCGCTCTTACCGCCAAGGTATCCGTGAGCAGTATCAAAATAATTGAAACCATTCCCCATAAAAGCATCCACCATTCGGATCGTTTCATCATAATCCACTTCCCCGTCTTTCATGGGCAAACGCATAAAACCAAAACCAAAATTCTTTTTTATCTTCTCATCGAAACGGTTCATATAAACTCCCTCTGAATACATCCTTGTAGGAATGTCCGCACCATATTGACAATTCCCAAACATTCACCGCATACATTATATCAGATTTTTTTACAAGTGTATATTCAGAATATTTTTTTACAAAATATAATTCATGCATTACCGTTTTACTTTCTTTTTGTTAAAAAATATGCTATATTCAAAATGTTGAATAACCCCAAAATATTATCTAATAAGAGGCGTATTATGTTTGGTGACAATTCAAATAAAAAAGAGAAAATGCAAATTATCATTGTAGGGTGCGGACGCGTAGGCTCCACCCTTGTGGAACAACTAAGCAAAGAAGGCAACGATATTACGATTATCGATAAAGATTCGGAAGTCATTGCATCCCTTACCAATCTGTATGATGTTATGGGTGTGGTAGGTAATGGTGCTACCTACAGTGTACAAATGGAGGCAGGCATTGAAAAAGCCAATCTTTTTATTGCCGTTACGGAATCCGATGAATTGAACCTGCTTTGCTGTACGGTTGCCAAACGTGTCAGCGACTGTTCTGCCATTGCCAGAGTCCGTACTCCGGAATACAGTATAGAAGCAGGCTATTTGAAAGAAAAGCTTGGTCTTGCCATGATTATTAACCCGGACTTGGAGGCCTCCAAGGAAATCGCAAGAATCCTTGCTCTGCCTTCCGCTTTGGAAGTCAACTCGTTTGCACACGGTCAGGCAGAGCTAATCAAATATAAAGTACCTGTTGAAAGTATGTTGAATGAACTTGCCATTATGAATTTAGGTAAAGTTGTATCCCAGCAGGTATTAATCTGTGCTATCGAGCGTGAGGGCGAAGTATATATTCCTTCCGGTAATTTTATTATAAAAGAAGGGGATATCATTACTTTTGTGGCAACCAGGAAACAGGCACGTAAATTCTTCCTTGCCTTAGGCTCCAAGTTGAAACATGTTCGCAATACCATGATTATCGGTGGCGGTAAAGCTACCTACTATCTGGCGGACCAATTGCTTCATGCCGGTATCAACGTTAAAATCATTGAGAAGAAAAAGAAACGCTGTCAGGAATTAAGCACTCTGCTTCCCAAAGCGGTTATCATCAACGGTGACGGAACTGATGAAGAACTTTTAAGGGAAGAAGGTATCGAAAGCGTTGAATCCTTTGTTCCTCTAACAGGTATTGATGAAGAAAATATAATGCTTACTCTTTTTGCAAGACAGGTTTCCTCTGCAAAAGTAATTACCAAGATTAACCATATAACATTCAAGAATGTAATCAATAACCTGGACTTAGGCAGTGTAATTTATCCCCGCTATATCACGTCGGAAGCAATTGTTGCCTATGCCCGTGCAAAAAAAGATTCCTTGGGTAGCAACATCGAAACACTGTACCATTTGTTTGATTCCAGGGTAGAAGCCATTGAATTTGTAGTACGACCGGACTCCAAAGTCATTAACGTACCCCTGATGGACCTTGCCCTGAAGAAAAACCTGCTGATTGCTTTTATCAATCGCAACGGTTCCATTATTATTCCCAGTGGTCAGGACTGCATCTGTCCCAACGATACAGTCATGATTGTGACCACACACACCGGTTTTAATGATATTAACGATATATTGGAGTAGGAGGGCTATCATACCATGAACTTTTCAATGATTCGTTATATTCTCGGCTGGGTTTTGAAAATCGAAGGTGCATTTATGCTTCTTCCTTGTTTGACCGCATTGATTTATAGGGAATCTCAAGGTTTCACTTATTTAATTGTTGCCGTAATTTGCATATTGGCAGGCTTTCTTGTGTCCTTTAGCAAACCTAAAAGTACGGTATTCTACTTAAAAGAAGGTTGTGTTGCAACTTCCTTAAGCTGGATTTTAATGAGTATATTCGGATGTCTTCCTTTTGTATTCACCGGCGAAATACCTTCTTTTACCGATGCTTTATTTGAAACCATTTCCGGCTTTACCACGACCGGAGCCAGTATTTTAAGTGATGTGGAAGCACTTTCCCACTGCTCTACTTTATGGCGCTGTTTTACTCACTGGATTGGTGGTATGGGTGTATTGGTATTCTTACTTGCCGTTATCCCCATGAGCGGTGGCTCCCACATTAACCTGATGCGTGCAGAATCTCCCGGACCTTCTGTTGGAAAAATCGTTCCGAAGATTAAACACACCGCCCGTATTTTATATCTTATTTATATTGCTTTAAGTATAGTACAGCTAATCCTTTTATTGTTGGGTGGCATGCCCTTTTTTGAAGCCCTCAATACAACATTTGCAACAGCAGGCACCGGTGGTTTCGGCATAAGAAACGACAGTTTTGCAAGCTACTCCGTTTACCTGCAATGGGTAACGGCAATCTTTATGTTGCTGTTCTCCGTCAACTTTAACGTATTTTACTTTATCCTTTTACGTAAATTTAAAAAAGGATTCCTCAACGAGGAAGTCCGCTGGTTTTTCGGCATCGTCATCATTTCTGTAGGAATCATTACCGCAAATATTTATCAAATATCCGGTAATTTCTTCCGGGCATTGACCGATGCCACCTTCCAGGTATCCTCCCTGATATCTTCCACCGGATTTGCCTCCGTGAACTATGACCTGTGGCCGGCAATCTGCAAGACAGTCCTTGTTCTTGCCATGTTTATCGGCGCCTGCGCCGGAAGTACCGGCGGTGGTCTGAAAGTATCCCGTTTTATCATCATGGTAAAATCCTTTATCAGGGAATGTTACTCTTACATTCATCCAAAGAGCATAAAAAAAATACACTTGGATGATAAAGAAGTGGAAGATGACATGATACGCGGTATTGCCGTATATGTGATGACATTTTTTATTATTTTTGGTTTATCCCTATTGGCAGTCTCCTTTGACGGTCAGAATTTTACCACAAACTTTACTGCAGTACTGGCCACAATTAACAATATCGGTCCCGGTTTGGATGCCGTAGGACCCACTTGCAATTTTGGTTTCTTTTCAACGTTTTCAAAATATGTGTTAATGTTTGATATGCTGGCCGGACGTTTAGAGTTGTTCCCTCTTCTGATTCTCTTTCATCACGGAACCTGGGAAGGAATTTTCCGCAAAAAAAGTAACAACTAAATCGCTCAATTCAAAAAATTACCCCGAGTTTGGTTCTTATGTCAGAACAAAACCCGGGGCTTTTTTGCACGAAAAGACTGTTTATAAAAATAAAATATTGTAATCGCTATATGTATTAATCAAACAAAGAAATACCATATCGAATCTTACGATAAAACTTCTGGATAATAATGATAAACATATAACCAACAATGGCTACAACACTTCCCACACCCAAAATACACATAATTGCAACAATCAAATAATATAAAATATTAACCATCCTACCATACCTCTTTTTATCTTATATGTTCTTCTGTAAAATATACTATCAGAGAATACGGTAAAGATTCAGCTAAGATAATTTTATGACATTTCCAAGATGGGCCATATTTCTTTTAAGACTGCCTTATATTCTTCCGGTTGCTTTACTTTGTGAATTTTCTTAATTATTTTATCGGAATCCCCAAAATTATTTCCGAAATAAAACCATAATTCTTTCATCTTAAAGAGTACATCCTTTTCTGCTCCCAAATCTTCTAAATAGCCTGCATAAAGTTTGTCATGATACTTCTTTAACTCTTCTTTGGTAATCTTCTGTCCCGTTTTTATTTCACGCACCAGACCGGGATTGGTAATAACACCACGTCCCATCATTACTTTATCAACAGCAGGAAATCGTTGTATTAAGTTTACATAATCTTCTTTTGTAAAAATATCCCCATTATAACATACCGAATGTTTACAACCTTCCAAAGCCCCGGCAAATGCATCCAAGTCCGGTTTTCCCTTATAAAAGTCACGGCGTACCCGGGGATGTATCATTACTTCCTTTAACGGGTAACGATTATATAGCTCAAGAATCTCTTCAAACTCCTCTGCATTCTCCAAGCCAAGCCTTGTTTTTACCGAAATCTCAAACCGTTCATTTTCGGCTAAAGCCAAATTCCAACGAAAGACTTCATCAAAGAACCGCTCCAGCTTCACCGTCTCTCCCAGGAAACCGCTGCCACGTCCCTTGGTTACCACTGTTGCCGCGGGACACCCCAGATTCAGGTTAATCTCCCTATATCCCTTTAGTGCCAGAAATTCACAGGTTTCAATGAACGCTTCTGCCTGATTGGTCAAAATCTGCGGAACCATGTACATGCCCTTATTATTCTCCGGTGCCACATCCTTACGCTCCCTTGTTTTCAAAACCTTCTTCCGGGTTGGCGTAATAAAGGGAGCAAAATATTTATCCATATCTCCAAACATGGCGTGATATACATTCCGGTACACAAATCCTGTTACTGCTTCCATAGGTGCAAGATAAAACTGCATTTTTTCATCCTCACATTTTATACTTTAAACGTAAATAATTTTCTTTGATACGAAAAAATCCGGTGCCGTAAAAGCACCGGATTCTCAGTATTTATTCTTCTCTTTTACATAATTATATTAACACATTCGTGTTTACTCTTCAATAGAGCTTCTCTTACGAACCACAACAGTTTCGTCTAAGCAGGTAAAAATTTCGTCTACCTTTTCCTTCTTCATCTTCGGTGTAATCAAGCTGACTACGGGAACGATGATAAGACCTGCCACCATTGCAATGGCACCTGCATTAATGGGTGATGCAATGAATTTAAAGAACATATTCAATACGGTCAAAAGTACACCGCAGGCAAAACTTGCCCAGACAGAAGCTTTGGTAACACCCTTCCAGTACAAACCATACATAAAAGGAGCAAGGAAAGCACCTGCCAAAGCACCCCATGAAATACCCATAAGCTGTGCAATAAATGTAGGCGGATCCATCGCGATGATTACACTGATTACAAGGAATATTACAAGCCAGATTCTCATACAGAGCAACTGCTTCTTTTCATCCATATTCTTAATAATATTATCTTTGATTAAATCAAGTGTTAAGGTTGAGCTTGAAGTCAATACCAAAGAAGATAAGGTTGACATGGAAGCTGATAATACCAATACAATTACAACACCGATCAAAATGTCAGGTAAAGTAGATAACATACTGGGAATAATCGCATCATATACGATATTACCGCTTTCATTATAAATTGCTTCTGTATCAAACAATCTTGCAAAACCACCAAGGAAGTAGCAGCCGCCTGACACCACAATTGCAAAGATTGTTGAAATAATAGTTCCGGTTTTAATAGACTTCTCATCCTTAATTGCATAAAATTTATGTACCATCTGAGGAAGTCCCCAAGTTCCCAACGATGTCAAAATAACAACACCGATTAAGTTAGGAAGGTCCGGTCCAAAGAAGGATGCAAATACACCCTGCTGCCCCATTGTTAACTCCACATCACTTTCAAATGCGGACAACTGTCTTACTGCCTCATAGAAACCACCCTGTCCGTTTAATACAGCCACAATAACTGCTACAATACCGATTAACATAATGATACCCTGAATAAAGTCATTGATTGCTGTCGCCATATAACCACCAAGTACAACATATACGCAGGTTAAGGCTGCCATAACAATAACACAAACCGAATAGGGAATATTAAATGCCATTTCAAACAATCTTGATAAACCGTTATATACGGAAGCGGTATAAGGGATCAAGAAAATAAATGCAATCGCAGAAGCTGCAATCTTTAATGCTTTGGAATCATATCTTTTTCCAAAGAAATCAGGCATTGTTGCTGCGGATAAATGCTTGGTCATTACTCGGGTTCTTCTTCCCAAAACAATCCATGCAATCAAGGAACCGATAACCGCATTACCAATACCAATCCAAGTAGCCGCAAGACCATACTTGTAACCAAACTGTCCTGCGTATCCAACGAATACTACCGCTGAAAAATAAGAAGTACCGTAAGCAAACGCGGTAAGCCAGGGGCCAACACTTCTACCGCCTAATACGAAATCGTTTACATTAGTTGCGTGCTTTCTGGAATATAATCCTACGCCAATCATAATGGCAAAGAAGATTACCAGAAAAATAATTTTTACTACCATGTTCTCCTCCTCGAGTTTTACTGTGAACTCCTTTGTGTTTAACTTATCACTTTAAACTTGTGTCAAACCAACGCTTTAAAGCAATAAAGCATTTCCATTATACAAAACCCTTGCAGGGTTTGCAAGGGTTTTTCTTCAAATATTATGATAAATTCAACAGTTTTTTTGCATTTTTATAAAATATGTCCTCTTTGATACTTTCATCCATGGAAAGTATATTCAATGCCTCCACATCTTTTTTCTGACTGCTCCATGGACAATCGGTTGCAAAGAGAATTTTATCACTACCATGCTTGTCCATAATTTTATAAAACATGTCTTCCTTGATATAGCCAAACGTAAAGGCAGTGTCCAAATACAGGTTTTCACCTGCAAGATATTCATATACCTCTTCCCACCGGTTCCAGCCGCCGTAATGTGCCACTACCATTTTTTTGGGGTGAAGCTTATCAATGACCTTGCGCATTTTATCAGGGGGGCAATGTACCGGTTCGGGAAGTCCGATATCTACACCGGCATGAGTAATGACAATTAAATCCAACGCATCCGCATATTCAATAATATTCATATAACGTACATCATCAATCATAACACCCTGGTAATCCGGATGAATTTTTATTCCTTTTAAGCCAAGCTCTTTGATGCGGTTAAGCTCCGCCTTATAATCTTCACTATCAGGATGGATACCGCCGAAAGATAAAAGCGTTCCCGCATACTTTTCATTTACACCTGCTGCAAAAGTATTGATTGTCTCAAATTGTGAAGGCTTAGTAATTACGGGAAGTATTACCGATAAATCCACACCGCCTTCCCGCATAGATGCCAAAAGGCCGTTCAACGTACCATCCGTAGCAGCCGTAAGCCCTGCTTTTCGCTCTAAAGCTTCTATCGTCTTGGCTGCAATTTTATCCGGAAATATATGTGTATGAAAATCTATAATCATAACTTTGCCCTTCTTTTTCAAAAATAATATCCTGCCACTGTCCATGTCCACTCACGGAAACACTGACCATGCAGAATCAGTATCTGCAATCGGCAGGAAAATTATTTTGGTTTATTAACCATTTTTATATCCGATTAACTTTCGTATCCCAATAAAAATGCCTTCTTATTGATTTCCACGGTCTTGGGCGGAACGGTCTTTTCAATCACCTCAAGCCATGCTTCCTTGGAGAAATCCATATGCTTGGCCGCAACGCCGAGAACAATAATGTTAAACACTCTGGAATTGCCTAATTTTAATGCTTCCTCCATGGCATTTACCTTGTATACACTGTATTCCTTCTCTAAATTTTCAATAATATTCTCAGGATACTGTGCCATACCTGTTACTACGGTAATAGGGTCGATTCTGTGGTCGTTTACTACAATCGCGCCGTCTTTTTTGAGGAAGTGCGCGTAACGCAAAGCTTCCAATTTTTCAAATGCAATTAAAACATCTGCCTGACCCTCTTCTACGATGGGTTCAGCCACCTTTTCACCATAGCGCACGAAAGTTACTACGCTTCCGCCACGCTGTGCCATACCGTGCACTTCGGATAATTTCACATCATAGCCTGCTGCCACGGTAATACCGCCTAAAATACGGCTGGTAAGAAGTGTACCCTGTCCGCCTACACCAACAATCATAATATTCTTCGTTGTATTTGCCATGACTACACCTCCACTTTCTCGATTGCATCGAACTTACAAAGATTCATACAAAGTCCGCAACCGTTACACATTGTTGCATCAATAGAGATTGTTCCGTCTGCATTCTTAGTAAGTGCAGGACAGCCGGGTTTTAAGCACATACCGCACTTTTTACACTTATCCGCCACAGGCACACACTTGTTAGGGAACTTCTGTCCCTTAAGAAGCACGCAGGGAGACTTGGTAATAATTACGGATACCTCATCTTTAGCCACTTCTTCTTTTACGATTTTCTCAAGTGCCACGGTGTCAAATGCATTTACTTCCACTACGTTCTTAATACCCATAGCCTTGCAAAGTTCATAAATATTGATTGCGGGAACCACTTCACCCATAAGGGTCTTGCCGGTTGCCGCATGGTCCTGATGACCGGTCATACCGGTAGTGGAGTTATCAAGAATCATAACGGTTCCTGTACCCTGATTGTAAACCATATTAAGCAATGAATTTACACCGGTATGCATAAAAGTAGAATCACCGATAACTGCAACCCAGTTCTTGATGTAATCCTTACCCTTGGCCTTTTCCATACCATGAAGGGTCGAAATACTTGCGCCCATACATATGGTAGTATCTACTACGCTAAGGGGCGCAACCGCACCTAAGGTATAGCATCCGATATCGCCGGCTGCATGAATTTTTAACTTATTTAAAACGGAATATACACTTCTGTGAGGACATCCCGGACAAAGAATGGGAGGACGTGCGGGAACCTGTGCCGCTGCCTTGCCTTCCGCATCTTCACCTAAAACTGCCTTACGAAGCATATTAGCACTGTATTCGCCCTGTACGGTAAAGATTTCCTTACCAATACATTTGATTCCCCATGACTTAATCTGTTCTTCAAAAACAGGCTCCAACTCTTCAAAGATATAAAGGGTATCTACCTTGGATGCAAACTCTTCAATCATTTTACGGGGAAGGGGATGAACCATACCAAGCTTTAACACAGATGCATTAGGACAGGCTTCCTTCACATACTGATAAGCAATACCGCTTGTGATAAAACCAATCTTGGTATCATTCATTTCAACTCTGTTAATAGGCATATCGCAGCCGTCTTCTGCCATAGCTTTCAGACGCTGCTCTACATATACATGTCTCCCTTTTGCATTACCGGGCATCATAACAAACTTACTGATATTTCTCTCATATGTAATATCTACAGGCTCACAGCGTTCTTCCATGGTTACAGGTCCCTGTGAATGTGAAAGACGTGTGGTGGTACGAAGAATTACAGGAGTATCATACTTCTCGGATAAATCAAAAGCATACTTCATAAAATCTTTGGCTTCCTGGGAGTCAGAAGGCTCTAACACAGGAACCATGGCTGCTCTTCCTACACATCTGGTATCCTGCTCATTCTGTGAAGAATATAAACCGGGGTCATCCGCCGCTACCAATACAAGACCACCGTTTACACCACAATAGGAAACAGTATAAAGCGGATCGGATGCTACGTTTACACCTACATGCTTCATGGAGGCAAAAGCACGTACACCACTGATGGATGCACCGATAGCCACTTCCATTGCTACCTTTTCATTGGGAGACCATTCTGCATAAATCTCGGGATATTTTACGATGTTTTCACTGATTTCGGTACTGGGTGTGCCGGGGTATGCGGCAGACACTTTGACACCTGCTTCATAAGCACCTCTGGCAATAGCCTCATTACCTAACATGATTTTTACTTCGCTCATATGTATATTTCCTTTCTACTTCTGCTACCCTGAATGTTTAACCGCGGTTCTGATCCGCAATTAACTTATCGGCACCGTACTTCTCACGGAGCTTGGGCTTCTCAATCTTACCCGTAGGATTTCTGGGAATGTCTGCAAAAATAATCGTCTTGGGACGTTTATATCTGGGAAGTTCCATGCAGAACTCATCCATTTCTTCCTTAGTCATTTCCATGCCTTCTTTTAATTCGATAATGGCTGCTGCAATTTCACCGAGACGCTTATCCGGCAAACCGATTACCGCTACGTCATGTACCTTATCATTGGTACGGATGAAATCTTCAATCTGCACAGGGTAAAGATTTTCGCCACCGCTGATGATAACATCTTTTTTACGGTCTACCAAAAAGATAAAGCCGTCTTCGTCTTCCTGCGCCATATCGCCGGTAAATAGCCAACCGTCTGCCAATACCTCATTGGTTGCTTTTTCATCTCTGTAATAGCAGGTCATCACGCCGGGGCCCTTTACTGCCAACTCTCCGACTTCACCCTTTGCTACGGTTTTGCGGTTCTCATCTACAATTTTAATTTCCCAGCCGTAGCCCGCTTTACCGATAGCCCCAACCTTATGAATATTCTCAACACCAAGATGTACACAACCCGGTCCGATAGACTCTGATAAACCGTAGTTGGTATCGTAATCATGGTTAGGAAATATGCTCTTCCACTTTTTAATCAGACTCTGGGGAACAGGCTGCGCACCGATATGCATCAGTCTCCACTGTTCCAATTCATAATCATCTAAATTTATCTTACCACTTTCGATAGCCTCAAGAATTTCCTGCGCCCAAGGCACTAATAACCATACGATGGTACATTTTTCCTTAGAAACTGCATCTAAAATAAATTCCGGCTTGGTTCCTTTTAAAAGAATTGCCTTGCTTCCTGATAAAAGGCTACCGAACCAATGCATCTTTGCACCGGTATGGTACAAGGGCGGTATGCAAAGGAATACGTCGTCCTTCTGCTGTCCGTGGTGGTTCTGCTCTACCTTGCAGGAATGCACCAAGCTTTCATGTTTATGTAAAATCGCCTTCGGAAAACCTGTGGTTCCTGATGAGAAGTAAATTGCTGCGTAATCCTGATCGTCAATTGCAATATCAGGGCTCTGACTGGAGCAGTTTGCTGCAAGAGAATTGTAATCATCTGCGAAACTGGGACAACCTTCACCAACATACATAAGCAGTCTTCCCTTGCTGATACGGTCCGCAATTTCTTCCACACGACCGATAAAAGAAGGGCCGAACACCAAAATGTCAACCTCTGCCAAGTTCACACAATATTCAATTTCATCTGAAGAATAACGGAAGTTCAAAGGCACTGCCAAAGCACCGGTTTTTAAGATACCAAAATAAATCGGTAACCACTCTAAGCAGTTCATCATAAGGATTGCAACCTTGTCCCCTTTCTGGATTCCTCTCTGAATCAAAAGGTTTGCAAAACGGTTTGACTTCTCATTGAATACACTCCAGGTAATTTCACGTCTGTAACTGGTCTTGGCACTGGGTTCAATCAGTTCATATTCCTTCCATGTCACACGACGGTCTTCTTTTATCTCGGGATTCATTTCCACAAGACACACATCATTCGGAAACTCTCTCGCATTTCTCTCTAAAAATTCTGTAATAGGCATATTAATCCCCTTCCAAACTATTACTTTTGTTAGTTTAACGCTTTAAAGCGCTTAATTTATAATATATCATCAAAAGCAGTTTCGGTCAATGTTTTCAGGGACGTAATCTTTGATTCCTATATAAAAATAATGTGTAGATTATTATATATTCCAACGGTTTCTTATGGAATAATAATATCTACACATTACATCATTTACTCTATTTAGGAATCAAAGAATACATCTAATCAGCATAAGACTCTAAAGGCTGAACCTCTTCTTCTGCCATCTTCACGGCATCTTCCAAAGTCATTCCTGCGAAATCCTGAGCCGAGAATAATCGGCCGGATTTCTTATCATCTACGAAGGCTCCAACCAAAACACCGGGCAATGCACTCTCTGGAGCATTGGGTGCCTTATCACCGCCAAGGTCGGTACGACACCAGCCGGGATCTGCCAAACTTAAAATAACATCCGTTCCATCTACCGTAAAACCTAAATCCACGGTAATTTTATTTAAAGCTGCCTTACTTGCAGAATATCCCGCCTGATACGGATCCAGACGGATACCGCTGGTAGTATTAACAATACGTCCAAAGCCTTTTTCTTTCATCTTCGGCATGAAATGATAGCAAATCAATGCCGGTGCAATGGTATTAATCAGAAAGCTGTCGGTATAGTCCGAAACCGGAGTTTCAAAGTATTCTGTACGATATGCAATCTGCATACCTGCGTTATTCAAAACAATATCCACATCCACGCCCAGCTTGTCAATTTCCGCAAGCATAGCTTTCACACTGTCCGGATTTACAAGTTCTGCAGATACGGCATAAGCTTTGACACCCAGCTTTTCTACTTCCTCCACAACTCTCTTTGTATGCTCCAAATCCCTGCTGTGAAGAATCAGGTTGCAGCCTCTTTCTGCCATAAAAAGTGCCGACAAATAACCGATTCCTCTTGCCGCACCGGTAATAAACGCCCATTTTCCTTTTACATCAACCATTGGTATACCCTCCTTAACATTCATCCGATGAACACCTGAAAATACTGTGTCACATAAAATACATTTCATAATGTACATTATACAAAACTACGCAAATAATACTTTCAATATCGTACATATTCTGATAAAATTATCGCGATAAAACAATTTTATCACATATAAAAGGAGAATAAAATGAAAAAACGAATATTTTGTTTTAACCTCTCTATCTGAAGATGTTGGATATCTATACTGCTTTCTCTTCTTTTATCTCTGCCTTCTTAGGCTTTGTCATACCCAAAATCAAAAAGCGCAATATCGGAATTCTTTTAATCATCTCATACAAGACCGGCAAAGTGATAACTGTTGCAACCAAAGGCACGATGTAATGCCAAATCAAAGGGAATTCTGTGTTGCGTACCCATAAATATGCATACACCAACATCACAGTATAGTGTAATACATAAAAAGCAAAATTTGCTTTGGTCATATAAGTTGCAAGCTTGTTGGTTTTGTTAAACCATGCCTTGAAGCAACCGATGATTGCCAGTACGGACAACCAGCAATACAGATTAGTTACCACATGATTCAAGCAGAACCATGTGGTATAATTTTCTCCGTAAAAGAGAAATCCATAACCTACGCCTGCCAATACTGCACCAACCAACAAAAGCCATTTCCACTTTACAAGTCTGTTTGTCACTTCCTCATGAGAAAATACATAATATCCCAAAAAGAAAGTAAACATATAAATACCGTTACGATACACTTCAATAATTGGTGTATTCAAAACAAAACTGCTACCCCATACCGCCAGCGCAAGTAATACTAAAATAACAATATTTGTCTTTCCGCCAAGCTGATAGAGCTTTTCTTTTTTATCAATTTTGCGAAGCAATAATAAAAGCATACTGCCAAGATACAATTCCTGCGCAAACCACAAGGGTCCAATACCGGAAATGCAATATATTATATATTTAATCGCCCCCGGAACCTTAACGGGAACCGCAGCAAACATATCCACTTCCAAATCCGTAATCAGGCCGTTTACCCAACCAAACATGAAAATAATAGCGATGGACGGAATCAACAACTTAAACGTTCTGTCCTTAGCAAATTCCTTACCGCTACGCTTCTCCAAAGAATATCGTGCACTCATACCTGCGACTACAAAAAGTAACACCATAAACCAGGGATATACCAGTGCTGCCAGAAAATCCATTTCCGGAATGCCCGGTTCTGCCAAATTGGTGATAATTCCCAAGCTATTAAACATATAAATCACATGATATACAATCACCAACACTACAGTTGTCCAGCGAATATTATCGA
>CAZYVY010000027.1:0-24731 GCA_964651555.1 uncultured Lachnospiraceae bacterium
AGCAGAACATCCCGGAATGATGCCGGAAGACGATTATGACCTTGCAGGTTTTGCTGTAGGTGTTGCTGATAAGAAAGAAATCATTACCGGTGCTGAAATCAAGCCCGGGGATGTTTTAATCGGTATTGCATCTTCAGGTGTACACAGCAACGGTTTCTCATTGGTAAGAAAGATTTTTGAAAATGAGTTAACCAAAGAAGGTTTGAGCACCTATTATGATGAACTTGGAACTACTTTGGGAGACGCGCTTCTTGCTCCGACCAGAATTTATGTTAAAGCATTGAAGGCAGTGAAAGATGCAGGCGTAAGAATTCACGGTTGTTCACACATTACAGGCGGCGGTTTTCAGGAGAATATTCCCAGAATGCTTCCCGAAGGAATTCGTGCAGTTGTTGAAAAAAACAGTTATGAGATTCCCGCAATCTTCAAGCTTATGCAGAAGAAGGGAAATATTGCAGAAGATATGATGTACAATACCTATAACATGGGTCTTGGTATGGTTGTTGCCGTAGATTCTGCAGATATTGATAAGGCTATGGAGGCGATTACTACAGCCGGTGATACCGCGTATGTGGTAGGCAGAATTGAATCAGGAGAAAAGGGAGTAACATTATGCTAAAAGTATTAGTATGTGTTTCCGGCGGCGGAACCAATTTGCAGGCAATTTTAGACCGGGCGAAAGATAATAAACTTGGCGATGTGGAAATTGTTCGTGTAATAAGCAACAATGCGAATGCTTATGCACTTACAAGAGCGGCAGAAGCAGGCGTTTCAGGCGTTTGCGTATCACCTAAGGATTATGCCACCAGAGATGAATTTCATAAGGCATTTTTACAGGCGATTGATGAAGTAAGTCCTGATTTGATTGTTTTGGCAGGTTTCCTTGTGGTGATTCCGGAAGAAGTAATTGCAAAGTATCGTAACAGAATGATTAATATACATCCTTCCCTGATTCCTTCTTTCTGCGGAACCGGTTATTATGGACTGAAGGTTCATGAGGCGGCATTGGAACGCGGCGTTAAGGTAACAGGAGCTACCGTTCATTTTGTTGATGAAGGAACCGATACGGGACCGATTATTCTGCAAAAAGCGGTATATGTAAAGGATGGCGATACACCCAAGGATTTACAGCTTCGTGTAATGGAAGAAGCGGAGTGGGAGATTTTACCCAAGGCAATCCGCATGATTGCTGACGGAGAAGTGAAGTTAGGCTAGTTGGAGGAAAATGCATGAAAGTCTTGATTGTAGGAAGCGGCGGAAGAGAGCACGCAATTGCAACCTGTGTTGCAAAGAGTAATAGAGTTAGTAAAATTTATTGTACGCCCGGTAATGCAGGAATTGCAAAACTTGCAGAGTGTGAACCCATCGGAGTGATGGAGTTTGACAAAATTGTAGCTTTTGCCAAGGAGAAAGAAATTGATCTTACCATCGTAGCGCCTGATGATCCTCTGGTTGCAGGTTTGGTAGATGCTTTAGAGGCAGCCGGATTAAGAGCCTTCGGACCCAATAAGGCGGCAGCAATTCTGGAAGGAAGTAAAGCATTTTCTAAGGATTTAATGAAAAAATACAACATACCTACTGCAAAGTACGACAATTTTTATGATGCAGATAAGGCAATTGAGTATTTAAAATCATCAAAGTTCCCTATCGTATTAAAGGCAGACGGTCTTGCTTTGGGAAAAGGTGTGTTGATTTGTAATTCTTATGAAGAAGCGGTTGATGGTGTAAAAGAAATTATGCTGGATAAAAAATTCGGCACTGCAGGTAATTGTATGGTCATCGAAGAATTTATGACCGGCCGTGAGGTTTCTGTTTTAACTTTTGTAGATGGTAAAACCATTCGTGTTATGACTTCCGCACAGGATCATAAGAGAGCAAAGGATGGTGACCAGGGCTTAAATACAGGCGGTATGGGAACTTTTTCACCCAGTCCTTTTTATACAGATGAAGTGGATGAGTATTGCCGTAAGTATATTTATCAGGCGACTGTGGATGCAATGCGTGCGGAAGGCAGAGAATTCAAAGGTGTAATTTTCTTTGGATTAATGCTTACTCCGGATGGTCCCCGTGTATTGGAATATAATGCAAGATTCGGTGACCCGGAAGCGCAGGTTGTCTTGTCAAGAATGAAAAATGATATTATCGATGTTATGGAAGCCTGTATTGACCAGACTTTAGATTCCGTCACATTGGAGTTTGAAGACAATGCAGCGGTTTGTGTTATTTTAGCATCTGACGGCTATCCTTTAAGTTATGAAAAAGGTTTCGAAATTAAGGGACTTGAATGTTTTGATGACAAGGACGATTATTTCTGTTTCCATGCAGGCAGTAAATTTGCAGATGGTAAAATTGTAACCAACGGTGGACGCGTTTTGGGTGTAACCGCAAAGGGAGCAACCTTAAAAGAAGCGAGACAGAGGGCATATGATGCTACCGAATGGGTGTCATTTGAAAATAAATATATGAGACACGATATCGGTAAAGCCATTGATGAAGCGTAGATTGAGGTTTTTTAAAGATTGGATGTAAAGCGTACAACCAAGAGGAGATTAGAATGAAAAAACAGATGAGTTTATCCGGTAAAAATAAGGTAATTCTTCGAGGCATTTTAACGGTATTTTGTGTATCCATTATTATGCTGGGGGTATCTTTTACCAGTTATGCACAAAACGGTACGGTAAACCGCAGCAATGTTAATGTACGTGCAGAGGCAGGAACAGACGGTGCACAGGTAGCAACGGTTACAACCGATGATGTTGTAGAGATTTTAAGCGAAACCATGGGTACAGATGGTTACGTATGGTATAAGATTAAAACGTCAGCAGGTGTAACAGGATATGTACGTTCAGATTTTATTACAAAAGTTGTGAATACAGATCCACCCGCAAATGAAGAAGAAGAGGAAGAAGAACAGACCACGACAACGACGACCCAGACTACGACAACCCAGGTGACGGATACCGATGATAAGACTGCGTATGTAAAGGGCACAAGTAGTGTAAACATCCGTCAGGATGCCAGTACTTCAAGCGGACGTGTGGCTTCTGCAAACGGCGGTTCCCAGATTACCATAGTGGGTGAAACAACAGGAGCAGACGGATATAAATGGTATAAAGTGGAATTTGTCGGAAACGGAACAAATATGACAGGATTTATCCGTTCAGATTTGATTACGTTTGAAGCTCCTGCTCAGGCACCGGAAGTTACGGAAATCCAAGGAGAAGCGGGAAACAGCGAAGAAGTAAGTGAAGAACCTTCTGAGACAGTGGAGGAACCCGGTGAAACTTCTTCTGAGTCCGAAACAACAGGTTCTTCTGTTGAAGAAGGAAGTTCACAGTTTGTTGTGATGGAACCGGAGTCTTATTTGGAATCAGTTCCAGAAGGCTTTACCGAGATTGATTTTACTGTAGGTGATGATTCTTATACCGCATGGGAAAAAGGTGGCTTTTACATTTTATATGCATCCGTGGATGGTGCATCTCCTAAATATTATTTGTATGATTATGTAACCGGAGGCTATGTAACTTATGCCGATTTGTTCCCTGCTTCAGAGATGACAGTTGAAGAAGAAACTCCCGAGGAAATTGATTTTAAGCTGATTGCCATTATTTGTGGTGCAGTAGCTCTGATTTTATTGATTGTTGTAATTATATTGTCTTATAAATTGGCAAATGTGGGATATGCTGAAGATGATTACGAAGATGATGATTATTATGACGATGAAGACGGCGAAGATGATGAAGACGAAGAAATGATTTCTCTGGATGGGGATGATGATTGGCAGGTGCCTGTGTCTCCGGTACCGGTAAGCGAAAATGTCATTGAGCCGGAGGTTGTCATTGAGCCGGAGATTGAAGAAGAAATTGTTCCTGAGGTGTATGTTGCACCGGTAGAAGAGGAAATATACGAAGACGAAGAGGAAGACGAAACGGTAGAGGATGTTAAGTCAGCGTCCAAAAAGGAGAAGAAGTCTTTCGGAAAAAGATTTTTAGATTACTTCACGATAGAAGTAGAAGATGATGATGACGAAGACGAAGACGACGATGACTACGAAGGCGACGATGATGACGATGACTACGAAGACGATGAGGAAGAAGTTGAAGTAGTATCAAAGAAGCCTTCTTCAAGAAAAAAAGAAGAAAAAGTTTCACATTCCTACATGGATGATGATGACGATGATTTAAATTTCATTGACCTCTAAAAAGTATTAAAATGCAAATGGATTGACAATAAGAAGCATCTGTTATATTATACATATAACAGATGTTTCTTTGTATTTTAATGCAGATGAGTTAAGTACGCAGGAGAATGATTTATGTATTGGGAAATCGATTTTAACAGTGACGAAGCAATTTATATGCAGTTGCATAATCAAATTATTTTGGGAATTGCTACTGAAAATTACAGAGAAGGAGACGCCCTTCCTTCTGTTCGCCAGCTTGCGGAAGAAATTGGCATTAATATGCATACAGTGAATAAAGCATATAATGTATTAAAACAGGAAGGATTTGTCAAAGTTGACAGACGTAAAGGAGCAGTGATTGCTATTGACGTAGATAAAATACGTGCCTTGGAGGCGATGAAGAAAGATTTACGAATGCTACTGGCAATAGGCGCATGTAAGAATATTTCCAGAGCAGAAGTGCATGCTTTAATTGATGAGATATATTTGGAATATGGAGGAGAATAATATGCAGGAGCAGTTTACAGACAAAGCAAAATCGGCTTTGCGTTATGCGGAAGAAATTGCCAAAAGGCTGCATCAGAATCATATCGGAACAGAACATATTTTATATGGTCTTGCAAAGGAAGAAGACAGTGTTGCACAGGCCGCATTAGCAGCAAACGGAGTTCATGCCGGGGCGTTGCTGGAACTTTTGAAAGCGTATGGAATTTCATCTGCAACAGGAGTGACCAAGGGTGGATATAAATATACTCCCAGGGCAATTGGCGTGTTAAATGACAGTCATAGCCAGGCTGCTTTCTTTCATGGCGGATTAACCGGTACGGAGCATATTTTAATTGCATTATTACGTGACGGTGACAATATGGCAGGTAAGATGCTTGGTATTATGAATATTAATGTGAAAAAGGTATATATGGATGTCATTCTTGCCATGGGTGAGGATTCAGCAACGGTAAAAGAAAAAATGAGCCGTCGCAATCTTAAGAAGAAAAAAGGTACATCCGAGATGTTGGAACAGTATTCCAGGGATATGACTGCTATGGCAAGGGATGGTAAAATGGATCCGGTCATCGGCAGAGAAGAAGAAATTCAGCGCCTGATTCAGATTGTATCCAGAAGAACGAAAAATAATCCTTGCTTAATCGGTGAACCCGGCGTCGGCAAAACCGCAATAGTCGAGGGACTGGCATTGCGTATTGTTAATGGTGAAGTTCCTGAGAATTTAAAGAATAAAAGAATACTGTCTCTGGATTTATCCGCCATGGTGGCAGGAAGCAAATACAGGGGTGAGTTTGAGGAAAGAATTAAAACTGTCTTAAAAGAAGTAATGGAGGATGGTAACGTTATTCTTTTTATGGATGAGATTCATACCATGATTGGAGCCGGTGGTTCAGAAGGCTCTATTGATGCCTCCAGTATTTTAAAGCCTTCTTTATCAAGAGGGGAAATCCAACTGATTGGTGCTACTACAATTACAGAGTATCGCAAATATATTGAGAAGGATGCAGCATTGGAACGTCGTTTTCAGACCGTGATGGTGGAAGAACCCACAGTAGACGAAGCTATTTGCATCTTAAAAGGAATTGTTTCAAAATTTGAGCAGTTTCATAAGGTAAAAATTACTCCGGAGGCAATAGAGTCGGCAGTTCGTTTGGCTGACCGCTATATTTCCGACCGGAATCTGCCGGATAAGGCAATTGATGTCATTGATGAAGCAGCAGCAAGTGTAAGACTTTCAGAAAAAGCTGTATCCAAAAACTGTCTTAAGTTGCAGGAAGAAATTTCGTCTGCTGACGCAAGGATGGAGAAAGCAATTCAGGAGTTGAATTTTGAAGAAGCGGGAAGGATAAAAGCTGAGCAGGATCTTTTATTTAAAAAACTGCAAAGAGCGCGTAATGCTTATGAGAAGAAACTTTTAGAAAATGCAATAGAGATTACAGAGACGGATGTTGAGAGAGTTGTATCCGTATGGACCAAGATTCCTGTTACAAAGTTGGCAGAAAAAGAATCTGAGCGTCTTATGAAGCTAGAAAAGATATTGCATAAGCGGGTAATTGGACAACAGGAAGCGGTGGAAGCCGTTGCAAGGGCAATCCGTCGCGGACGTGTTGGATTAAAGGATCCTAATCGTCCCATTGGAAGTTTTCTGTTTTTGGGTCCAACGGGTGTAGGAAAAACTGAATTGAGCAAAGCGTTGGCAGAGGCAATGTTTGGTTCGGAGAATGCGTTAATCCGTGTAGATATGTCTGAGTATATGGAACAACATTCCGTATCCAAAATGATAGGCTCACCGCCGGGATATGTAGGGTTTGAGGATGGTGGTCAGTTGAGTGAAAAAATCCGTCGAAATCCTTATTCGGTAGTTCTTTTTGATGAAATTGAAAAAGCACATCCGGATGTGTTTAATATTTTACTTCAGGTATTGGACGACGGACATATTACGGATGCAAAAGGACGAAAAGTAAGCTTTAAAAATGCTGTGTTGATTATGACATCCAATGCCGGTGCGCAACGTATCGTAGACCCGAAAAATCTGGGCTTTGCAGGAAATCATTCCGAGAAACAGAATTATGAGAAAATGAAAAATGGTGTTATGGAAGAAGTAAAACGGATATTTAAGCCGGAATTTATTAATCGCATTGATGATATTATTGTCTTCCATCAGCTGAATAATGATAATATGAAGGAAATTGTACAGCTTCTTACTGCAAAACTGTCTACCAGATGTAAAGAACAGATGGATATTACTCTTAGCGTATCACCTGCGTTAAAAGAGCATCTGGTTACGGAGTATAGTAATGCTAAGATGGGAGCGCGCCCTTTAAAGAGAGCGGTGCAATCGGTAATTGAGGATGCTTTGGCGGAAGAACTTTTAAGCGGAAGAATACAAAGCGGTGATAAGGTTCTGGCAGGAATTAAAAATAAAAAAGTAACCTTCCAAAAAAGAAATACCAATGAAAAATAATTTTGGAAAACTTCTGTGAAACAGTGGAAAAGAAAGTCAAAATAAGGTATACTTAAAGAGTGGAAATAATGAATTATTTCCTAATGGTCATTAGGATAAATATTGGGAGGATATACAAATGGCTGTAGTGAATGAATTACTCCGCGAAGAAGCGGACGGAACAATCAGCTTTGGTAACCATACATTGGCTGACAAGGCAAAGGTTGAAGATTTTCCTCATGATGGAGATCTTTATAAGGTAAAAACATTTCAGACAATGACAAAACTTGAGAAGAATGGAATGTTTTTGTATGAATCTGTTCCGGGAACAAGTGTAACTTACTTTGATGAGAGTGAAGATGGAGTATCATTTATTGTAGATGGTGCGAATGATGCGCAGCTTACCATTGGTCTTGCTGAGAATACAGAATATCAAGTATGGATTGGTGAGGAAAGCATCGGTAATTTAAAGAGCAATTTAAGTGGTAAAATTAATATCAGTGTTGAATTGGCAGATGCATCTGAGTTAAAGGTGCAGGTAAAAAAGCAGTAATATTACAATGAAAGCAACATGCCGTTTAGGCATGTTGTTTTGCTTTATAAAAGAAATTACGGAGTGGTAATAAATGGCAAAAGGAAAAGAAAAGTCGGTTTTTTTCTGTAAGGAATGCGGATATGAATCTGCAAAGTGGATGGGGCAATGTCCGTCCTGCAGACAGTGGAATACCATGTCGGAAGAACGTATTTCGGTAAGCAATAAAGGAAACAACCGGGGAGTGGATAAAAAAGAGGCGGTTTTATGTAGGGTCTCTGAGATTTCCATGGAAAAAGAAGAAAGAATTGTAACGGGAATGAAAGAACTGGATCGGGTTCTCGGCGGTGGCATTGTTCCCGGTTCTTTGACTTTGGTGGGCGGCGACCCCGGAATAGGTAAATCTACCATTCTTTTACAGACCTGCCGTCATTTGGGACATGAAGGGCATTCGGTTTTATATATTTCCGGGGAAGAATCTTTAAAGCAGATTAAGCTTCGTGCAGAACGTATCGGTGAGTTTTCTGACAATGTCCGGCTTTTATGCGAAACCAATTTGGACAGTATTGAGGCAGTATTACAGAAAGAAAAACCTGAAATTGTGGTAATTGATTCTATTCAGACCATGTATGCTGAGGATGTGGGTTCTGCTCCGGGAAGTGTATCCCAGGTGCGCGAGGCAACTTCGGTCTTGATGCAGATTGCAAAAGGATTGGAAATTTCTGTTTTTATTGTTGGACATGTTACCAAAGAGGGGACTGTGGCAGGACCAAGGGTATTGGAACATATGGTAGATACCGTTCTTTATTTTGAAGGGGACAGACATGCGTCGTACCGGATTTTAAGAGGTGTCAAAAATCGTTTTGGTTCCACAAATGAAATTGGTGTATTCGAAATGCGGGAACAGGGACTGGTAGAAGTAGAAAATCCCTCCGAGTTTATGTTAAACGGGCGACCGGAAGGTGAGAATGGATGTATTGTTACCTGTTCGGTGGAGGGAACAAGACCGATTCTGATTGAAATTCAGGCATTGGTTTGCCGGACAAATTTTGGAATACCCAGACGCCAGGCAAACGGTATGGATTTGAACCGTTTAAATCTTCTGATGGCGGTATTGGAGAAACGATTAGGTATGTCTATGGGAGATTGTGATGCTTATGTTAATATTGCGGGTGGTATGCGCATTACGGAGCCTGCTATCGATTTAGGCATTGTGCTGGCACTGGTTTCAAGTTTTCGTAATCGTTCCATTGGTACGGATGTATTGGCATTTGGTGAAGTTGGTCTCTCCGGTGAAGTCCGTGGGGTCAGTCAAATGCAGACCAGAATCAGTGAGGCAAAGAAACTGGGATTCAAAACGTGTATTGTTCCGGTTGCGTGCAGAGAAAGTTTACAAACAATAGAGGGAATGAAATTGATTTTTGTTTCTTCGGTAACAGAGGCGATTGACAATATATTATCTTAAGATTTCTAAAAATAATACTTGCCATAGACAGATATCTTATGCTATAATAACCCTCGGTGGTAAAACACCGAGGAATAAAATAGGGGAATCATACAATGGCAGTATGACGGTCTCCAAAACCGTTCATGGGGGTTCGAATCCCTCTTCCCCTGCTGGAAACCTGATGTGATAAGCATCAGGTTTTTTTATTGGTGATAGTATATTGCAAAACAAAAAACCGGATGGTTTATACCATCCGGCTTTTTGTTTTGTGTAAAAGGGGAATTCTTTCGGAATTGTTAATCAATGCTTGTCGTTCACTGACTAACTTTAATAGAATTATATTACTTACAATGTTAAAATTCTATAATTATTTTGCGTAAAAATAACAATATATTAGCGTAAAACATTTTTTGACATAGATAATGTTTTTTCGTATAATAAAAACAGTGGGGGAAAAGCATATGATGTATATTATATTGGCACATATTTTATGTATGACAGTCATTCTTGTATTGACTTTTTGTGTTTATAATGAAAAATTGTCTGAGAATCAAAAATATCTCGGGCTTATTTCTATTTCTGTATTTCTTCATGTATTGGGATATTTCTTCCAATATATGGTCAAGACGGAGGATGCCCTTTTAATTGCTGTTAAAATGCAGTTTATGGGTATTGCGTATCTGTTCACATTCCTGTTGTTATTGATTATGCAGTCCTGTAACATCAAAGTGAATGCCGTACTTTCTGCTATACTACTGTCCGTGGACACTTTGTTTTTAAGTGCAGTGCTATTGCTGGAGTACCATGATTTGTATTATTCATCCTTTAATGTGGTAATCAATGATGAATTATATGCATTAAGCTACTCGCCGGGAATTTTATATAATTTTGTATATGTTTACCATTTTGCGATTATTGTTGTAGCGGTTGTGATTGCAATCCGCAATCACATGCTTAACCGGAATAAGAATACAAAATTTATTATTTGCATCCCGTTTGCATTTCTTGCGTTTTTGGTATGTCAGGTACTGTGCGATTTTCAGGTGTTTGCTTATATTAAATATTCCCAGTTTGCTCTGGTAATTGCCTTGCTGTTTTGTGCATATTTTATTTTTAAATTCCGTATCTTTGACTCTGTGCAGATTGCGAAAGAAGATGTGGTACAAACCATTGATGAAGGTTTTTTTGTTATTGATATAGGTAAGAATTTATTATTTGCCAATGATGTTGCCCTGGAAATTTTACCGGAATTGAAAATACCCAGCCAGCAGAGCAGAATTATTCATCAGATTTACCGCAGTAATAAAAAAGTCATTCATTTGGGGAGAAAACAGTACAGTATTTCTGTTGTACCTTTTTATGATAAAAATACATTAAAGGGATATAATCTTTGGTTATTCGATAAAACGGAAGAACAGGAATTTAATAAACGATTGATTGAGTTAAAAGAACAGGCAGAGGAAGCAAACAAGGCTAAAACCATGTTCCTGGCCAACATGTCCCATGAAATCAGGACTCCGATGAATGCTATTATGGGAACTACCGAAATGATTTTGCGGGAAGACGTTTCCCAAAAGGTTGAGGATCATGCAAACAGTATAAAAAATGCAGGAAATATTTTGATTTCCATTATTAATGATATTCTTGACTTTTCAAAAATTGAATCTGGTAAGATGAGTGCCAATGATGTAGATTACAGACCCGGATTCCTGATTAAAGATATTACGGATTCTATCCGCACTAAGCTGGATGAAAAGAATATTATGTTTGAGATTCATGTAAAAGAATCCCTTCCCAGAGTGTTGCGCGGTGATGAAACCCATGTCAGACAGATTTTTACCAATATATTAAACAATGCCGTAAAATACACCCAGGTGGGATATGTTGCAATGAATGTTGACTGGGAATTGCAGAACGGTCTTGCGTTGGTGCGTGTGTCTGTTGAAGATACAGGTTGTGGTATCAGTGAAGAGAATATTAAAACATTATTCAATAGTTTTGAACGTGCAGATATGATAAAAAACCGTACTATTGAAGGTACGGGACTGGGACTTGCCATTACCAAACGTTTGATTGAGAGCATGGGCGGTGCCATTTCCGTTAAAAGTAATTACGGAGAAGGAAGTATATTTTCATTTTACTTTTATCAGGGAATTATTGATTATTCACCTACCGGAGATTACAATGTGCTTACGGATAAAGAGGCGGAAGAATTAAAGAGCAATGCGGAAACCTTTATTGCACCTATGGCCAAGGTTTTGGCTGTGGATGATAATATTACCAATATAAAAGTAATTCAGGGTATTTTGTCCATGTATCAGATTCGTGTGGACACCGCAATGAGTGGACAGGAGTGTCTGGAAAAACTGGAGAAGAACCATTATCATATTATTTTAATGGATCAGATGATGCCGATTATGGACGGTATAGAAACAGCGAAGAAAATTCGCGAGTTCCCGGATAAGTCGGTGAGAGATATTCCCATTATAGCATTGACGGCGAATGCTATTCGCGGTGCCAGGGAAATGTTCTTAGAAAACGGTTTTCAGGACTATATTTCCAAACCTATGGAAATTTCGGTTTTGGAGAAGATTTTACGAAAATACCTTCCGTCAGAATTTATACATTTTGTGGATAAGAAGAACCCCAGAATTAGTCTGGGTAAACCCATTGTAATTCCTCAGGTTGATGTAGATGCCGGTATTGCTAATTATGGAAACAGCCGTCAGCAATATATTCAGATTCTTCGTTATATTTTTGATGATGGAGAAACACAGATTGCCCGTATGAAGCAGCAGATCCGCAATAAAGAATATGAGGCTTACGTTTTCGAAGCACATGCCTTGAAGGGACTTGCAAAAGGAATAGGTGCCGAACAGTTGTCTGAGACTGCAAAACAGCAGGAAATGGCAGCCAGAGAGAAAAATTATCGACTGGTGGACGAAGGTGCTGAGCATTTATTTGAACAATATCAAATGCTTTTGGCAAATATTAAATTTGTATTCCGTGATAATGGTATTGCACTTTCAGATGAAGTGAAAGTACAGGATAAAGAGTTATCACCCGGAGAATATACGGCGCAGTTACTTTCCATGATTGGAAGTCTTGATATGTTGGAACAGCAGGAGGCCGAGAAGAAGGTAAATAAGATGTTATCCTATAAAATGGATGAGAGAAAGCGTAACCGATTGGAAGCTATCAAACGTGCAATCAAAAACTTTGAATATGAAGAAGCGAAAGAATTAGTACAAAAACTTCTTCAAATGTAGAAAAAGTGATAAAATTTAGTGGATTTTTTATCGGTGTGTGTTATGATATTTATAGTTAGGGGTTATATAAAGGAGGTTGATAAACCATGTTTGAGAAGGAAAAACTGAGTACGGCTCAGTTTGTGGCTGAGTATAAAGATGAAGTGGCTAAATTATTAAAATATCTTCCCTGGTTGGAGTCTAAAAACGGCAAAAGTGTGGTGTCCCATTACACTCCGGATTCCGCTGTTGCAAGTACGATGCGTATTCCTACCTATGACGGAACTTTGCTTTCTTTTGTAAAATGTGCGGAGCAGACAAAGTTCATCAACCGAAATTACGATTATGTATATCGCAGATACCGCATGTTAGACCATGAGGACGAATTAAGAATGATAGCCCGTGCACAAATTCAGGAAATGGATTTATTGGGGGCAATTCTTTCACGATACATTATTAAGGGGCGCACCAAAGGAATGGTATGGAAAGAAGGCGTTGAATACGGCGTTTTCTATGCTGTGGTTGCCCGTATGAAGGAATTGATTGAGTTTTGGGATATGCCTTATCCGCAGGAAGGTGCAGAGGAATAAGAATGGGAGCTAAGTCTGAACAAAAGAAACAGTATATTTTAAAGACCGCAAAGAAGGTATTTATTCGTAAAGGTTTTCGTACGGTATCCATGAAGGATATTGTGGAAGCCTGCGGAATCAGTCGTGGTGGTCTGTACTTATATTACAACAATACTGCAGAGATTTTTCGCGATTTGTTAAAAATGGAAGCTGCACAGACGGACGAAAATCTTGAGGAAACTTTGGCAGAAGGTGCTTCGGCATCAGAGATTCTTATGGTATTTTTCAAGGCCCAGAAAAGTGAAATTCTTGCAAAGGGCGGTAGCCTGATTATGGCAATTTATGAGTATTATTTTGAAAATAAAGGTGGCAATTATGAGAATACGCTGAAATCCCAGTTTGAAGTGGGAGCGCAGATGATTGAAAGTCTGATTCAAAGCGGCATTGAAAACGGAGAATTCCAGTGTGCTTATCCTGAACTGGAAGCGAAAAATATGATGTATGCAATCGAAGGAATGAAGATTATGGCGCAGACTACAGGAATGGGCGCAAAGGAACTGGATTCCGAAATGGCATATTTAATTAGTCGTATAGCAGTGGAAGAATAAAAAATATGAAATAAAGCTCTTGAAGGGTTACATCTTAGAAACCTTCAAGAGCTTTTTTTGAACATAAAATGATTACTTTTTGGTATCTTTTTTTGTTCCCGATTTAATGCGGGGAGGTGGCGTTGTGGCTTTTTTTGCCGGAGTTACCGGTATAGGAGGGGCAACTAAGGTAACAGTCTTATTAAAAGCACCGATTTTAACACTCTTGAAATCCGAAAGCATTTTACTGAAACGTGAATAGCCGTAATTATGAGTATCAAAGTTGGGGAACTTCTTTAACAGCATATTGCTTAACTGGCTTAAGTAGGCGGTTTTTTTATCGCATTTATCTAGAATGGCTACGATTTCCGCTTCGATAGCATCCAGAGGGATATCTGATTCGGTTAATTCTGCGGTTACTGTGGTTTCTGTATAATTTAAGCGGATAGAAGAGAACTGCTCCAAAAATTTGGAGAATTTGGTGTAACCATAGTTACGTATATCAAAAGCAGAATAAAACTTGGTAATACGGCTACCTAACTCGCCAATATCCATTGAGGTTCCATTGATACCGTTTTCCATAATAATTTTGATAATAATCGCTTCAATAGCGGGAAGAGGAGTGATTGCCTCTTCATCCTTGTGCTCTGCATCGCCATCTTCATCAGATGCATTGCCGGCCAATAAGTCCAGATAAACAAAACGCTCGCAGGAATCACGAAAGGCTTCCGGTGTTTTACGTTCGCCCATGCCAATAACGGTCATGCCGGATTCGCGAAGTCTCATGGCAAGTCGCGTAAAATCGCTATCGCTGCTTGCTAAACAAAAGCCGTCCACATGGCCGGAATATAAAATATCCATGGCATCAATAATCATGGCTGAATCCGTGGAATTCTTGCCTGTTGTGTAATTAAACTGCTGCATGGGAATGATGGAATGTGTTAAAAGTGCATCACGCCAACTCTTGTTATTGGTCCGTGTCAAATCGCCATACAGTCTTTTGTATGTAACCGTACCGTATTTTGCAAGTTCATCCAGAATAATCTTGATGTACTTGGAGGATACGTTATCGGCATCAATGAGAAGGGCAAATTTCTTTTCGTCCATAAAAGTCTCCGTTCTGAAATTCTATGTAGTGTCGGTATCAGCTATACCTTTTGTTGTATCTGTGATTATTTTCATCACCTACTTAATAAATATAACACAAAAGAAATTATGGGAAAAGAGAATTTTAGTTTAAAAAAATAATTATAAAAAGGAGACACAAAGACAAAATCAACAAAAATAATCAATGATATTTGTTAATAAGATATAAAATTTCAAAAAATAATTATATTTTGTAACAAATGAGACGTTATAACTCGTTATAGTTTATAAGAAATCGATAATAATGAGATGTAAACTTATACGTTTTGCGTACTTTTTTAAATTTAACTGGTGATTGGAGGTGGGATAATAGTATCTACAGCATTTTAGCGGTATAGTACACAGGCGTTGAAGTGAGTTTATAAAAAGCTATTGTTAAAACAAGTAACATTTAATTATAAAAGGAGAATTCAATATGTTTAATTTGAAAAAGAAGAGTATGTACAGAATGGTTGGTTTTTTTATATGTTTGTTGTTAGTATTTTATTCATCAAGATTTGAATTGGTTCTTCATGCGTCGACCGAAAATGATTTAATGGAGGCTACAGAGTGTAGGGCTACATTGATTATTGATTCAAGTTGGGAAAGTGGTTATCAAGGACGTATTGAAATTGCTAATAATAGTACAAATATTGTATCAAATTGGAAAATAAGTTTTTATTGTGAAGATAGCATCTATAGTGTGTGGAATGGAACTTTAGTTACATCTGATGGAGGAATGTATGAGATTGAATGTGTAGATTGGAATCAAATAATTAATCCGGGTGAAACTGTGGAAATAGGTTTATGTGCAACTGGAGTAACGAAAGAAATTAAAAATATTACCATTTATAAGGAAGTTATTGAAGTGGAAGAAGAGAATGAAAATGGTATTTTTAAAGAAGAATTTTCATCAGATGCTTATAGTTATTCAGTAGAAAAATATATTGTACAATATTTAATTAAAGACGCGTGGGATGAGTATTGTAATGTGGAAATTACAATAACGAATGTGTCTGAAAATACAATTGATAATTGGAATTTGTGTTTTGAGTCTGAAGATATTATCTCCGGTGAATATGGGGCAGTAATGATGGAGAGCAACGGGAGGTATTATTTTGATAATTTAGAATACAATCAAGATATTCTAGCTGGAGAGAGTATTACTTTTGGATTTAAGGTTGATTACGGAGAGAAATTGGATATACCACAAGAATATACAATGGTTATATCTGAAAGTAGTATTGAAGAAGGTAAATTTATATTTGAGAATGTTGTCACAAATCAATGGAATGAGGGATATACAGGAGAAATATATATAACAAATAATAGTGAGGTTTCTATTGAGGATTGGTATCTTGTAGTAGAAAGTCAAGACATATTTATAAATGTTTGGAATGCAGTAGTAGAAGAACTGGGAAAACAACAATTTGGATTTATTAATCCGTCTGATAAACAAAATATATTGCCCGGAGAAACAATATGTATCGGCTATCAAGCAAGCGGTAGTGTGCCAGATTCAATAGTAGTAGTTAGTTTAAGTGAAAAGAAAGATTTCGATATGGAAATAGAGGGAGAAACATCGTCAGATCCAGTAAAACCAGCAGAACCTACTGAGGAGAAATTTATTGGTATAAAAGATGATTTATTTATAGCATCATATTTAGATAATACTTATATTGTTGATGCAGAAATGTTATCTTTGGAAGGTCATTTAAATAAAGCAAGTGAAATAGAAAGAGTTACCTACGAAGTGGCAGATGCTATGGGAAACGTAGTATTAAATGGTGATGTTTTATTAAATGAAAAAGATAATACAAAGTGGATAATTCCAGAATTCGGTTTGGCAGTGGGATATAATGATGTTGTTTTTCATATTAAACTAATAGATGAAAAAGCGGTAGACGAGACAATTGGATTTATAAATTTGTCTTCGGAAAATATGCAACAGATTAATGTGGATCTGGGTGATAATGATGAAGACGGCATAAATAACTATTATGAAAACTTTTTTGGTACGGACATTAATCTGTATGATACGGATGGAGATTCTTTGAGTGATTATGAGGAAATTATATGTATAGGAACTGATCCGACGAAATATGACACCGATGGTAATGGAGTCTCAGATGGTAAGGAAGACTTTGATAAAGATGGGCTGGTTACGATTGAGGAAATTGAGTTGGGAACAAGTGTGGTATCGGAAGACAGTGATGGTGATGGGTTGAGTGATGGTGATGAAATTTCAATCAGTTTAACAAATCCAATTTTATATGATACGGATGAAGATTCTTTTGCTGATGGCGAAGAGTTACAATTAGGACTTAATCCGATGAAAGCAGATTCGGATGACGATGGTATTATAGATGGCGAAGAAAGTATTCTTCAATCGGAGACATTAGTTTTGGATAATGAAAATACAGCTGTTTTAGATGTAACAGTTAATATTAGTGCAAAAGGAAGTTTGGAAGGAAAAGTATTTGTCGAGAATACATACGAAACAGATAAGCTTTCAAGGGATGTTGTGGGGTTAGTAGGGTGTCCGATTAATATTGAGACTTTTATCGAATTTGACACAGCAGAAATTGTTTTCTCGTATGATGAAAGTCTTTTGGGAGAAACTAATGAAAACAATTTATGTATTATGTGGTATGATGAGGAGAATAAAGAATATAAATTATTAGAAAACTCAGTTTGTAACACTGAAAATAATACTGTATCTTGTGTAACAACACATTTTTCTACATACTTATTGGTTGATAAGCAGATATGGTTAGATGTTATGCGACAAAATATTGATTATAATTCATATACATACACAGATGATGAACTTGTAAATTATGATATTATTATCGCATTAGATTATACAATGACGAGTGAGGAGGTAAAAGAACAGGAAGAAATTGCTAATAACATTATTGATGGCATGATAGAAGGAGATAGGATCTTAATTTTTTACACTAAAGCGGATGGGGTAAGCGCTCGTTATACATCTACTTATGCATTATCTTGGGCTACTAATAAAGATGCAGCTAGAGAGGCACTGAATCCTAATGCATTTAGCTCTATTTTTTCACAAAATTATATTCTTCCAACCGGAGCATATGATGCATGTACGGAATTAGCGATTCAAGCAGTTTCGATAGCAATGCCTGATGACAGTGAAAATGAAAAGTTGGCATTTGTCTTCTATTCCGGTAACTGGTATAATGAAAATAATGGAACGGCAAAATTTAATTTGGTAACAGGAATTGATGATGCGATTGAAGAGGAAATTAAGATACACACAATATCATTAGGAGAAAATACAAATGATTATATGGATGAAGAGATACGTAGAACTTATGGACAGTCATTTGTTGCAAAGACATTAGAAGAGCTAAAGGGATTATTGCAAAATTATTTAGATGTAGAGACAAGTAATACTTGTATTGTGGAAGAATTTGATTATCATGATACAGATGGTGATGGATTATACGACACATATGAAATAAATGGTATGCGCATTCAGAATGGAACGGTTGTATATACAGATCCATTTAATGCGGACTCTGATAATGATGGTCTTAGTGACTATCAAGAGATGGGAGGGATTCCTACAGAGTGGATAGATTATACTGAATATAAAGAGTATGTGTGTGTTCTTAATAGGCAAGTGAGCGATCCTAATGATGCTAACTCGACAGACAAAAAATTAAAAAGTACATATATGATTGTCGACAATGTGGATTATATACCTTATTCAGAAAAAACTTATAATTATATATATTTTTTGGAAACGGGTGAAACGGATAGCAATGGAAGACAAATCTATGGGCAAGCAAATATATGGAATTCAAACCCAAATGAAATGAGTCAAGCACAAATTAATATGTGTGTAACCAGAACTATTATTCAATGTGATGCAGGATATGCTGTTTTTCCGTGGGCAGCAAAATTTTTACTACAATATATTGGTAATACAGAACCAAGATATTATTTTGATGGGATTGCAGGTTTGTTTGGACAACATTCTACCGCATCATTAATCGGTGGCTCAAAACATGAAAACTTACCAGCATATTCATTTGGTGTAGATGTTTACGGTGTTTCGGCAGCTGCTATGGAATATTTAGAAGCAGGAGAAAGTGCATGTTTTACACTAAAACCAGAGGTGTCTGGGGCAGGAGTAAATTATTCGCTACTTGAAACTGGAAATAGTATGGGGCGAGCAATTGGTAGCGCGGAGACTAGATTTGTGGCGCAAATTACATATGATGGTGAGAACTATAATATGTTATTAAAATATTATATATTTGACTATTACAATTGGGATAAATTAAGAGATTCTTATACGGGAATTGTTAGCGATAAGGAAATGTATCAATTGTGTAGATGTGGGGCAGCAAGGTTTTATGAAAATTGGGGCTTGTATGAAAAGGAATTTGTATGGAATAAAGACGTAAGCGCTCAGGCTTTGTCAGATATGTTTTTTAATACGGTTTGTAATGATTATAATGCATATCAAACATTTGGCGCATATGATAGAAGTTACTGTATATGGAACTAACAGATTGTTGAAGGGAGGACTATGCTTAGGTGAAAAAAAGGAGTTGCCTCATTGTTGCTATAATAATTTGTACGTGTATTACCAGTGTAATATATTTGTATTTTGACGCAAAATGGCAAGATGAACAATTAGAACGAATATCTTATGAATTTATGGAAGCATTGGTGAGTTTAGATGATGAAGAAATAAGCCAATATTGTAATGAATCTACAACGATATATGGTGGAGACGATTACTATACGTTTATAAATGATACATTGCCGTTGTGGAAAAGTTCTCAAAAAGAAATTATAGGATATAGAATAACCGGGGAGTCTGACCGAGTGCCGGGATGGTTTTTCTTTGAAATTGATTATTGTGATTGGGAAGGTGAAAAAAGAACGGTAAAGGGCAGTTTTCAGATATCAAGGGAGCGGAAAGAGTTTTTTGTCAGTATGCTATCTTTATAATTTATATTGCTCTATAACAAAGAGAGTATATTATGCAGTATTTCCCGGCAACAGGATAAGAAGATGGTACAGGTGTTAAGCGTGCAGATACAGATATGATTTATGAAAGGATATATTAAGAAAAATTCACAATTGAATATGGTGAATTTAACATAAGTGTTTTAATTAAGAGAGTATCTATGTCGATAAAATGACATTTAGATACTCTTTTAACTTTTGCAAGTATGTAAATCAGGAAAAACGCAATTTTTATCTTTTCGACATTGAAAACCAACCGTAAAACATATATAAAGGTATATGTGTGGCTATGCGCAAAAAGGATAGTTTGTTGGAGGATAACCCTATATGGGAAATGTAAAACGTATTTATGTTGACTTCAGGATAGTGATGGAAACGGTATTCTTGACTGTGATGAAAAATTTACACAGAAATATGTGTATGAAGAAAGTGATACAGCATCTGTTATTGATGAAGTGATTGTTCAGATGAATGCGACAGGGAATATTCAGAAGACAACAACAGTTGAAAGTATGAAAGGAAAGGACCCTTTATGCGAAGACGTAGTTGGTTTGGTTGGTTCGCCTTATTCCATAGAGACAGAATCTGTTTTTGATACTGCAACTATTTCTTTTAAAATAGATATGTCCCAACTGAATGAAAAATCATTGGATGATTATATTGTATTGTGGTATGATGAAGAAAATTATAAATTTGTGGAAATGGATACAACATATGATGTGGCAAACGGAATTATCAGTACGGAAACCACACATTTCAGTAGGTATATGATTGTTGATGCAGATGCGTGGTTTGAAGCATGGAGTGAAGAGTTAAATTATAGCAATATACACTATGAAGAGTCCAGAGTCTATACCGTTCTGGCAGTAGACTGTTCGGGAAGTATGAGTTATTCGGATCCGATTACTTCAGAGCCTAAGTCAGAAGGTTCCGCTTATTATTATAATAACTGTAAAAGATATGAAGCAGTATCAAATTATGTAAAAGCAATGGATTCGGATGACAAGGCAAGTATTGTTACATTTGATCATTATGCGTATGCATCATGTGCTATGACAGATGATAAAATAGTTCTTACCAATAGTGAAGGAAGTACCAGAAAGAAAATTGTCCTTTTATCGGATGGAGAATCTTCTGTAAGTGACAGTGTTCTTGAGAGTGCTAAAACTTCTAATATTAAAATATATACGATTGGTCTCGGAAATAGTTCTGACTCGGTTTTGCAACATATAGCAGTTCAAACGGGCGGACAGTTTTTTAAAGCGTATACAGCAGATGAGTTGTTGGATATTTATGATGGAATTGGAGATTTTTCAGATCCGCAGCCATTAATAAGAAACGAGGAAGCAGATGTAGATTGGGAACTTTGGTCTAGCATAAATATTCAAGAATATATGGAAATACGTAATGTCACGGAAATGATTTTTAAAGGTGTGCATGAGGTGGCGTTTGGTAGGTATCACACATCTGTATTGGTATTTGCATTAAAGGAAAGTATTTATTATGATTTGGAACATTTTACTCAACTAGGTGGGAATTGGAGTGATAATTGGAAGGATATTCATTATGTTACATTTGGGGCCGGACCAGCGTCTGGACTTAGTGGAGATCTGTTAACGGCTGATTATAACAGAACTAAAGATATACAATTGGATATTAAAGTGCAGATGGTTAATCTGACAACTTCACCAGCAGTAAATGAGAATATTAACCTGCTTTTAGAGAATCACGAATATTACTGCAACCTTGGTGAAGATGCCAGACCAACTTATAATTTGATTCCGGGAACCGAAAATGAGCAAAATTCAAACTCCTATGCAGTTGGGTTGTTAAACGCTTCGGGTATTGATGATTTAGGTGAACCAATCTATAAAGTTCCCGGATATAAATATCCGCTAGCAAGTAGTTACTTTGGAGAAGGAGAATGAGAACTAAAATTATAAAAATATTGAAGAGAATCGGTCTTGTTTTAGTTGCAGTTATTGCCTTTTTCTTTTTGGCAATTGGATTATTTTTACTGTTTGTGCCGATTAGCCGTTCTGATGAGGGTGTTCATAATTATTTTTTACGCGTAATCCCGATAGGAACTACATGGGATAATGTAATTGAAATCATTGATGATAAGGGTTGGGAAATTTGGCAGATGAGTTATGAACATGGTTTACGTATAAATGATGCAGCTGGGAATGCCTCTATTGCAAGCGACGATGAAATGAAATATGGTGCCACAAATAGTAATATACGAATTGTTGGAGAAAAGTCAATGTTCGTAGAACTTGGAGAATACTATGGACCATTTCATACGGCAGTTTTTGTATATTTGGCTTTTGATGAAAATGATAAGCTTATCGAAGTTACAGTGAGGCGTGATATTGATGGAATATAACATGTGCTAAAGTTTAATGATAAGAAGCGGTGAGTCATCACTGCTTGAGTTGATATTTTAGATAGCTACAATATATGAGGCATTGGAGTAACTGTAAGATGACTTGGCAAGGTCGTTGTTTGGCTTGTCTATGCGGCGACCTTGTGTTGTATAAAAGTTTTTCATAAAAGAGGTATATATAATGGAACGTTTTTTTTATTCTATATTCCTGATTTCATACGTGATTATAAGATGCTATTGGGCACAGCTTGTGGTGCTGGGTGTGATTATTGTTTTTACGATTCTTCTGATAAAAAATATTAAAAGGAAAAGAAAAAAGCGGATAACCATATTCACTTTATTGATAATTACAACTATTTTGCTGATAGTATCATTTTATATGATATTTCCTACGCATTTTCCTTATGTAGACACGTGGATTTATGGTAAAACGCGAGAAGAAATTCAAGCGGTATACGGAGAGCCTGATTATGATGGAAATGGTCTTTCTTATATAGTAGGACCACATATTATGGAAAACCTATATTATTGCATAGAATTTGATAGAAGCGGTAAAGCCGTTGAAATTTATGAGACAACCACACCATGGCCCGGAGGATGATTACTTATAGGAAACCTTGCAACAGTGATTCAAACTGTTGCAGGGTTTTATATATTTATAACGGATGTATCAACAACTGTCATATATACCTATTTTACTAGATTGATATAGGTATGAACCAAAAGGTTTTCCAGGGTTTCCGGTGGGATGGTTTCAGGAAGAATTACAGGTTCACGGAATTTGATTTGCATTTTATTAAAAGGATTTATTTCAATGTCATTGCGATACTCCGGATAGCGGAAAAATGCTTTGAGGGAAGCAATTTTTCGCTTTACGGTTTTGGAATCTAGGCGTTTCTGATATTGGCAGAAATCCAGATATTCGGTAGTCTTCATCTCAAGGTAATTCATCTTAATGCTCCTTTTTGGTTTTTTTGACCTATTGTAGCAGATTTATAAGAAAAACATATTTTTATCTTTTTCGACATTGAAAACCAACCGTAAAACATATATAATGGTATATGTGTGACTATGCGCACGAAGGATAGTTTGTTGGAGGATAAACCTATATGGGAAATGTAAAACGTATTTATGTTGAGAAAAAGGCTGACTTTGCGGTTAAGGCTAGTGAGCTGAAGGAAGACCTTAAGAATTACCTTGGTTTGAACAACGTAGAAGAGGTCAAAGTTTTTATACGTTATGATGTGGAAAATTTATCGGAGGAGATTTTTGACAGAGCGTGCAAGACTGTATTTTCTGAGCCCCCTGTTGATAAGCTCTTCTTAGAAACAATAGAAGTGCCTGCAAATGGCCGTGTATTCTCGGTAGAATATTTGCCCGGACAGTATGACCAGCGTGCAGATTCTGCAGTGCAGTGTATCCAGTTTTTAAAAGAGGACGAGGAGCCTATCATTAAGACTGCAACTACATATTTGATTTGCGGTGACTTAAGCGATGCGGATTTCGACAGAATTAAGGCATATTGTATTAACCCTGTGGATTCCCGTGAAACAGGTATGGTAAAGCCTGATACTTTGGTAACAGAGTTTGACGTGCCCGCAGACGTGGCAATTATGGATGATTTTATCACAATGTCAGATGCGGATTTAAAGAGCCTGTATGACGGCCTTGGACTTGCTATGACTTTTACGGATTTCTGCTTTATCCGTGATCATTTCAAAGAGGATGCAAAGCGTAATCCTTCCATGACCGAAATTAAGGTGCTTGATACCTATTGGTCAGACCATTGTCGTCACACCACATTCTCTACAGAGTTAGAAGAGGTAAAATTTGACGAAGGTTTTTATAAGCCTGTTTTAGAAAAAACATACAACAACTATCTTGCAACCAGAGAAGAAATTTTTGCCGGAAGAGATGACAAGTTTGTCTGCCTTATGGACCTTGCCCTTATGGCAATGCGCAAGCTTAAGAAAGACGGCAAATTAGAAGATATGGAGAAGTCTGATGAAATTAATGCCTGCTCTATCGTAGTGCCCCTGGAAGTGGATTACAACGATGGTAAGGGCAAGATTACCGAAGAGTGGTTAATCAGCTTCAAGAACGAAACACACAACCATCCTACCGAAATCGAACCCTTCGGTGGTGCGGCAACCTGTCTTGGCGGTGCAATCCGTGATCCCTTATCAGGACGTTCATACGTATATCAGGCAATGCGTGTAACCGGTGCGGCTGATCCTACCGTGCCCATTGCAGAAACAATGCAGGGCAAGCTTTCACAGAAGAAGCTTGTTAAAGGCGCAGCAAGCGGTTATTCATCATACGGTAACCAGATTGGTCTTGCAACCGGCCTTGTAAAAGAAATTTATCACCCCAACTACGTTGCAAAACGTATGGAAATCGGTGCTGTTATGGGTGCAGCGCCCAGACGAAACGTTATTCGTGAAAATTCAGACCCCGGCGATATCATCATCCTTCTTGGCGGTCGTACAGGCCGTGACGGTTGTGGCGGTGCTACCGGTTCTTCCAAGGTACACACAGTATCCTCTATCGAGACCTGTGGTGCGGAAGTACAGAAGGGTAACCCTCCTACAGAGCGTAAAATCCAGAGATTGTTCCGTAGAGCGGAAGTCAGCAAATTAATCAAGAAGTGTAACGACTTCGGTGCCGGCGGTGTTTCCGTTGCTATCGGTG
>CAZYVY010000028.1:0-24261 GCA_964651555.1 uncultured Lachnospiraceae bacterium
GTTTGTTGAACTTGAAGTTACAGAAACAGAACCCGGATTCAAGGGTGATACAGCAACCGGTGCGAGCAAGCCTGCTACTGTTGAAACAGGTGCAACCGTTAGCGTTCCTCTTTTTGTTGAAATTGGGGACAAGATTAAGATCGATACCAGAACCAGCGAGTATCTGAGTAGAGTTTAATCTGTTATTCGTAATAAATCATTAAGCTTAAAAGACAATGAAGAAATGTTTTCATTGTCTTTTTTATTTTTTCAGAGTCAAATATCCTATCTGAGTGACTCATCTTTTATCATTTCAAAAGCACATCTTGTGCATCTAACGGAGGTCTAAATGAAATATCAAATTTTTAAAAATCAAATTATTGAAAAAACAAAGGAACATTTTCACGGAGAGATTAATATTTCCATACGTGAAGTTACCAAAAACAACGGAATTGTACTTACAGGTCTTACATTTTCCAAAAAGAATATCAACATTTCACCTACCATATATCTGGACTGCTTTTATGAAGAATATTGCAGAGGGAAAAACATCGATGAAATTGTGGAGGAAATTACAATGATATATGAGCAGAGCAAAATGAAGGAAAATTTAGATATGGAATTTTTTACAAATTACGACAAGGCTAAAAATAATATTGTTTACAAATTAATTAACTATGAAAAGAACAAAGGAATGTTGGAAGATGTGCCACACAGGAGATTTTTGGACTTGGCGGTTGTGTATTATTATGTTGTGGAAAGAGAGGAGTTTTCCAGGGCAACCATTTTAATCAGAAACAATCATTTGGATATATGGAAGGTTTCCCCTGATGAAATTTATGGTGTTGCTTCGGTAAACACACCCAGATTGTTGAAGTATACCGTGAGCGGTATGTTGGAGGTGTTGTCTGAGTGGGAAGAAGATGTGCTGTGCCGGTGTAAAAACCGTAGAAGAAGGTGCTATGGGAAGGAGTGCGGTTCGCCGGATGATTATATGAAGAACTGTGTCCGCAAAGATGAAACAGGTATGTATGTTTTGAGTAATACGGAACGATTAAACGGAGCGGTATCCATTCTGTACAGTGGGGTTTTGGAGGCATTTGCAAAAAAGCTTGGAAAGGATTTTTATATTTTGCCCAGTTCGATTCATGAGGTCATTCTGATTCCGGATGAGAATAATATTGAGAAGAGGAAGCTGGAAGAAATGGTTCATGAGGTGAATATGACACAGTTAGAACCGGAGGAATATCTTTCCGACACGGTTTATTATTATTCGACAAAGTGTAAGAAGGTGGTTAGTCTTTAAAGACTAGACAAAAAAAGAATAGTATGTTATGATAGGCAACAGTGGCGTAATATTTTTGTAACATATTACCCACTGTGATATGCACCCGTAGTCTAATGGATAGAACGAAGGCCTCCGACGCCTTTAATGCAGGTTCGATTCCTGTCGGGTGCATTAGAACGAAATTTAGGGGGCGTGGCATGAACGCAATAAAAGCTTTTATCAAAGCTCATTCGCTGATCAGCGCGACAAGTTTATTTGTTATTGTAGTAGCTGTGGTAGCCGTTATTGTATTTAACGTCGGTAGCAAAAGTGAAAGTGCATCTTCTACGATGGAAGATAATACACAGCAGGAGAGCGTATCAGAGGAAACAACAGAAGATATTCAGGATCTTACCTTACAGTGTGATGCATATCCGGAAGTAAATGCGGTAATGGAAGCATACCATAAGGCTTTGGCTGAAAACGATGAAGAAATGATTAAGAAGTACCTTCTGTATGTGAATGAAAATGAATTGGTAAATATTGCAGTAAAGAGCGAGTACGTGGAAAGTTATAATGATATCCATTGCTATACGCAGGAAGGATATGAGGAGGGTTCCTACTACGTATATGTATCCTATCAGTTGAAGATGGTTGGATTTGATGAGTTACTTCCCGGCTTGTTTGGTATGTATTATTGTCCAAATGAAGAAGGAGAATATCATATTTACCGCAAGTCTGACATGAGTGAAAATGTGCTTGAGAATTTTTATACGGCATATATGAAGCAGGAAGTTCAGGATTTATATAACAGAGTTGCGTTGGAATATAATGAGATAGTGGATTCCAATGATGAGTTAAAAACCTTTATGAACGGCTTTGAAGAACTGGTGACCGAGGAGATGGTTAAGATGATTGCCATTCGTGAAGCCAGTGAAGCAATGGAAGCTTCAGAGGAAGCAGAAGATGCTTCTGAAACAGCATCAGAGACAACACAGACTGAGGAGCAGACACCTGTTACGGAAACGGTTTGCGCAACCACGACGGTAAATGTAAGAAGTTCTGACAGTGAAACGGCGGATAAGCTTGGCAAAGTATCTACCGGAACGCAACTTACCCGTTTGGAATCTTTGGTAAACGGCTGGAGCAAGGTTATTTTCCAAGGCGAAGAGGGTTACATCAAATCGGAATTTCTTGAAGTAGTGTCTACAAACGGAGGCGGAGGTAATACCTCAAACGCTACGGAGTATGTAACCGTAAAAGAAAATGTAAATATTCGTGAATCAGCAAGCCAGACAGCAGACAGGGTTGCACTGGCCTATCAGGGTACACGATTGATATTGATTGAACATATGAGTAACGGTTGGACAAAGGTAGAATACAACGGTGAAGAAGCGTATGTAAAATCGGAATACGTGGAATAAAAAGATACAAAGGTTCATAATCTGCGGATTATGAACCTTCTTTTATCAAATATGAAAAAACGGAAGATGCGGTGAGAATATGGAAATAAGAATTAATAAGTATCTTGCGGATGCAGGCGTTGCTTCCAGGAGACAAGCAGATAAATTGGTTGAAGACGGTTTGGTTACCATTAACGGCAAGGTAGCAAAGAATGCAGATAAAGTAAGGGCGCAGGATGAGGTTTGCGTTGGCGGGAAAAAGATTTTTTTGCAGGAAGAGAAGCATGTTGTTGCCTTTTATAAGCCTGTAGGAGTGACTTGTACGAAACAGGATAAATATGCTAAAGTAACAATAGATGATGTATTCCGGTATCCGTTGCGCCTGAATTATGCGGGACGTCTGGATAAAGAATCGGAAGGATTATTGATTATGACTAATGATGGTGATTTGATTGACCGTATGATGAGAGCTAAAAATCACCATGAAAAAGAATATGTTGTCAAAACGGACAGGGAGATTACAGAGGAGTTTATCCGTAATATGGAGGAAGGAATTTATCTGGAAGAACTGGAAGTAAAGACCAGACCGTGCCGGGTAAAAAAAGAAGGCGCATATACTTTTCGTATTGTTTTGACGCAGGGCTTGAACCGTCAAATCCGCCGTATGTGTGCAAGTCAGGGATATAAGGTAAAGTCTTTATTAAGGGTACGGGTAATGAATATTACATTGGACCCCCTAAAAGCCGGTCAATACCGCAGACTGGAAGGGAAAGAACTGGACACGTTGTATCGGATGGCAGGCTTGGAACTTCCGGTGAAAAAATAGGAAAGAGAGTGTAAAAGGTATGAGTGAAAACGCGAAGAAAATAGAGCGGATGAAGGAACTGGTAAAAATTCTTTCCGAGGCTTCCTATGCCTACTATGCCAAGGATGAGGAAATTATCAGTAATTTTGAATATGACAGAATGTATGATGAACTGGAAGCTTTGGAAAAAGAATGTGATATGGTGCTTGCAGGAAGTCCAACCATGAAGGTCGGGTATGAGGCTGTAGATGAATTGCCTAAAGAACAGCATGCAGCGCCTATGCTTTCTTTGGGAAAGACGAAGGAACGTGAAGAAATGCGTAGTTTTATCGGAGAGCAAAAAGGGCTGCTTTCCTGGAAACTGGATGGACTTACTGTAGTTCTGACTTATAAGAATGGTGAATTGGCAAAAGCGGTTACCAGAGGAAACGGAGAAGTAGGAGAAGTGGTAACCAACAATGCCAGATTTTTTAAGAATATACCTTTGAAGATTTCTTATGAAGGAACCCTTGTAATCCGCGGGGAAGCAGTAATTGGTTATGAAGATTTCAGAAGCATCAATGAAAAGATAACGGATCCTGCGTTGCAGTATAAGAATCCCCGTAATTTATGCAGCGGTTCTGTCAGACAATTGAATAACCGTATTACAGCAGAACGTCATGTGCGATTTTTTGCGTTTTCACTGGTGGAAGCCGAAGGTGTTGATTTTCAAAATTCCCGGAAAGTACAGTTTGAGTTTTTGAAAGCACAAGGTTTTGAGGTAGTGGAGTACAAAGAAGTTACGGCAGAGAATATGGCAGATGCCATAGAAGAATTCGCAGAGAAGATTGTAACATACGATATTCCTTCCGATGGTCTTGTTTTGATATTTGATGATATTGCGTATGGAAAATCTTTGGGAAGAACTGCCAAGTTTCCAAGAGATGCCATTGCATTCAAATGGGCTGATGAGATAAGAGAAACCGTTTTAAAAGAAATAGAATGGAGCCCCAGCAGAACAGGGCTGATTAACCCGGTAGCAATTTTTGAACCGGTGGAACTGGAAGGTACCACGGTAAGTCGTGCAAGTGTACACAACATTAGTGTTATGAGGGCATTAAAGCTTGGTATCGGGGATCGGATTACTGTTTATAAGGCTAATATGATTATTCCGCAGATTGCGGATAATCTGACAGGAAGCAATAATGTGGAAATTCCCTGTGCTTGTCCTGTTTGTGGTGAAAAAACCGAAATTCAGGCATTAAATGATGTACAGACGTTGTATTGTGTTAATCCGGAATGCCCGGTAAAGAAGATAAAATCATTGGCACTTTTTGTGAGCCGGGATGCCCTGAACATGGAAGGCTTAAGTGAGGCAACCTTGGAAAAATTTGTTACAGAAGGTTTTATTAAGGACTACAAGGATTTGTTTCATTTAGACCGATATAGGGAACAGATTGTACGCATGGAAGGCTTTGGTGAAAAGTCTTATGATAATTTAATTGCAAGTGTGGAACAGGCAAGAAACACAACATTGCCAAGGTTAATTTATGCATTGGGTATTGGAAATATCGGTGTTGCCATGGCAAAACTGGTTTGCAGACATTTTGATTATGATCTGGAAACCATGCGTGCGGCGACTGAGGAAGAAGTGGCGCAAATTGAAGGTGTAGGAGAAGTGATTGCGGGCACATTTTGTTCATATTTTCGTGATACCATGAAGGTCAGTGCATTGGATGAACTGCTTACGGAGTTAAGGTTAGAGAAACCTGAGACCGGTGCAGATGCCGATAAATTAAAAGGTAAGACCTTTGTGGTAACAGGAAGTGTTAATCATTTTAACGGAAGAAGCGAATTAAAAGAAATCATTGAAAATATGGGTGGCAAGGTAGCAGGAAGCGTATCTGCCAAAACAGAATGTCTGATTAATAATGATACTGCTTCTACCTCTTCCAAGAACAAAAAAGCCAAGGAATTAAGCATTCCTATTCTTTCGGAGGAAGAATTTATGGAAAAGTACGGAGTTGAAGGAACCTTGTAGCATGTGGTTGATACAAATTCCTTTTTATGGTATGATTTCCAGAGATTGTTTGATAAAAGGAGGGTATTTGAATGCCCATTAGAACACAGAGTGATTTGCCGGCAAAAGAGAAGCTGGAGAATGAAAATATATTCGTTATGGACGAGACAAGAGCGATGCATCAGGATATCCGTCCTTTGAAGGTGTGCATATTGAATCTTATGCCACTGAAGGAGGAAACGGAATTACAGCTTTTGCGTGTTTTATCCAATACACCTCTGCAGATTGATGTGAGTTTTATGACCTTAAAAAGTCATGTTTCTTTGAATACTTCTGCCAGTCATCTGAATAAATTTTATATCACTTATGATGAAGTTAAAGAAGAAAAGTTTGACGGTTTGATTATTACGGGAGCACCGGTAGAGCAGATGGCCTTTGAAGAGGTAGACTATTGGGATGAACTTTGCATGATTATGGACTGGTCCAAGCGTAATGTTACGTCCACATTGCATATCTGTTGGGGAGCTCAGGCAGGTCTTTATTATCATTTCGGGCTTGAGAAGAAGGCCTTGGATAAAAAGATTTCCGGTATTTTCGAGCATCGTGTCAGAAACCGCAGAGAACCGTTGGTGAGAGGTTTTGATGATTATTTTTATGCACCCCACAGCCGCTATACGGAAGTGACCAAAGAGGATGTATATGCATGTAAGGATTTGAAGGTTCTGGCAGAATCCGAGGAAGCTGGTATTTATATTGCCATTGCAGAAGAAGGCAAGCAGATATTTATTACCGGACATCCCGAGTATGACAGAGTAACATTAAAGAATGAGTATGTAAGAGACTGTGGAAGAGGCTTGAATCCTGACATACCGCAGCATTATTTCCCGGATGATGATCCGGAGAAAGAGCCGTTCTTACAATGGCGTTCTCATAGTATCAATCTGTACAGTAACTGGTTAAATTATTATGTATATCAGGTTACACCGTACGAACTATAAAATAAAAGAGGTTTAAACATGGGACAGTTCTTTGCAAAAATGGAACGAAAATACGGCAAATATGCGATTCGCAATTTACCTTTATACATTACAATAGTATATGCATTCGGTTTTTTGATGTATACGCTGTTTCCTCAGACCATGGATTTGTTTTCGCTGAATTTTCATGCGATTTTTAAAGGACAGGTTTGGAGACTATTTACATGGATATTAATACCGGAAGGAATGAATATATTCTTTACCCTGATTAGTTTATTTTTTTATTTTTCCATTAGCCGGACGCTGGAACGCACATGGGGAAGTTTTCTTTTTAATGTATATTTCTTCTCCGGACTGATTCTTACGGTATTAGGTGCCCTTATTTTATATGTATTTTTAGAATTTTTCGGTCAGGACTGGCTGATGTATAATGAAAGTTTTTATATTATGGCATACGGTATGGAATGCCCGGCATTGTATGGAGGTTCTTATATCCATTCGGTTATTGCAATGTCCTTTGGCATTTATTATATCAATATGTCCATCTTCCTTGCATTTGCCATGACTTATCCGGAAATGCAGGTATATGTATTTTTCATTTTGCCCATTAAGGTAAAAGTGCTCGGAATCATTTATGTGATTATTATGGGCATTAGTATTGTTACTTCTTTTGTGAACGGTGGACTATATAGCGGAATGATAAGCCTGATAAGTATTGGAATGTCGTTGATGAATACGCTTTTATTCTTCCTGATATTTAAAACCAAGAGAGTAAAATCACCTAAAGAAATAAAACGTCAGCATGAGTACAAGGTAAAGGTAAAGGCGGCATCCAACGTAACCAGACATAAATGTGCAATCTGTGGTCAGACGGAGAAAGATAATGCTGATTTGGATTTCCGTTATTGTTCAAAGTGCGAAGGCAATTATGAATATTGTTCGGAGCATTTATTTACCCATGAACATGTAAAACGTAATTAAAGAAAATGTCAATAAGAATGTAATATTCGTAAAAGAATTTAGGATAATAGGACAGGTAAAGCATGAACGGACTGAACGAAGCGACTTTTACCAAACTTTTGATGGAATTGAAAGAAACTGCGGCGGTGCAGGATAATATTCTTACAACAGAGCAGGTAGAGGAGCAGTTTGAAGCATATAACTTAAATGAAGAACAGATGGCGTTGGTATATGAATACCTGAAAGGTGCTAAAATCGGTGTGGATGAGCCTGTGGACCTGGATGCAATGCTTGAAGGGGAAGACCGTAAATATCTGGATATGTATTTGGAAGAACTGGCGAAATTGCCACCGGTGTCGGATGGTAAAAAAGAAGCCCTTCTTTTATCTGCCATGTCAGGAGATATGTCTGTATGTAATGAGCTAATTGAAGCTTTTCTTCCGCAGGTGGTTGATATTGCCAAGATATATACCGGACAGGGAGTATTACTGGAAGACTTAATCGGAGAAGGAAATGTGGCATTAGCTGTGCTTATGGATATGCTTGGCAGCCAGGATTCTGCAAAGAGTGCGGAAGAGATGATAGTACAAATGGTGATGGAAGCCATGGAGAGTCTGATTTATGAGAATCAAAACGAAAATGAAAGTGCCGGAGAGTGGGCTGAAAAGGCTAACTTTGTAATGGAAAAAGCCAATGCTTTGGCAGATGATTTACTTCGTAAAGTGAGCATGGAAGAAGTCAGTAAGGAGACCGGTATGAGCGTGGAAGAGATTGCAGAAGTGCTTCAGGCGACCGGATGGAAGATTGAGGTTATTGACGAAAATAAGTAGTTTTATATAAAAGCAAGATGTGATTTGAGAGAAAATACATCTTAGAAATGTCGGAAGAATTGAGGCGACAGGCGCATGGAATATACAAACGAGAGAGATTTTAAATATGTAATGCAGGATACTTCCCAGGTTTTTATGGGGGGACGAATGACCTATGAAGACATGATGACGTGGGGCGATGTTCCTTTTAAAGTTAAAGCGATTATAGGTAAATATTTTGCAGGAAAAGATGAGACCGGTCTTGCGCAGACCATGGGTATTTTGGAGCAGGATGATTTCCGGTATCAGATTCTGAAACAGTTAAAGATAAAAATTAAGGCCGGATATTATTGCACGAAGAAAAACTGGCGTGGTGTTGAAGTGAAAAAATATACCAGCAAAGTTTACCATTTGGATGAGTATATGCAACTTGTGAAGACTGAAAGTGACCTGGTAACAGAAGAATTTATCTTCTCTAAATTGGCACTTATGGCATTTTCGCTTTGATTTCATACGAAATAGATAAAAAATAACGTTTATTCTTGTTGTTTTTGCTGAAAAAAGAGAAAAATAACTTGGTAGAAATTCCTAATTATGTTATAATAGCTAGAGTGCTGTAATACGGCAAAAGGGAGCTATTTATTATTTAGGGGAGTTTCAGCTATGGAACGAGAGAATAATTCAAAACAGACCGGATATAAAAAGATACGCTATTATCTTGTAACAGAGAATGTATTTATTGTGTTGGCATTCCTGTTAATTGCGGTAGGGGTGTATAACTTTTGGGCATCCGGTTTTTCTTATTGGTTTTCTTATATATATGTGTGTGCAGGTATTATTTTATTTGTTGTTGGTCTGGTTATTGCCATTAAAATGGTAAAGGCTTTTCAACGTGATGATATTCCGGCATATGCAAATATTCTGGAATCGGAAGATATCGACCCGGAATCAGGACTTTTATATTATGACCAGTTTATGAAACAGGCAGATACCAGAACGCAGCTGGCATTGACTACCTGTTATTTGGCATGTTTCCAGATTGAAGGATTTGAGCATCTGAGACATTTTGTAGGATATCAGAAAGCTGCTGATACAATGGCGGAAATTGGTGAAATTTTTAAAAACTTCCAGAAACTCCGTAATGAAAGAAATGTTTTATGCGGACGTAAATCGGGACATGAGTTAATGCTGTTGATTCAGGATTGCGACCGTCAGGATTTAAAAGTTGATTTGCAGAATATTATGGCACAAATCAATGAAATTCTGTTAAAGCTTCCTACAGCGGAAAACTTCACTACATATTGCGGTTACAGTAATTATCCCAGACATGCTGCAAGTGTTGAGGAAATGGTTAAGAATTCCAGCTTTTCGGTTTATGAAGCTGTAATGTTCCGTAAGTCTGAACCTCATTATTTTTCACCGGATGCATATAAGCGTCAGGAAACAGAATACATGAAGGATAACAAACTTCGTATTCTTTTGGATAAAAATGAGTTGCAGTATAAATTCCAGCCCATTGTAAGTGCAAAAACAGGTAAAATATATGCGTATGAAGCATTGATGCGTTCTAAAACCGAAATTGGATTGAGTCCGGTGGACATTTTGGAATTGGCACAGCGTCAGGATCGTCTCTATGAGGTGGAACATTATACTTTTTATAATGTTATCAAGATCATGAGTGAACACAGTTCTGTTTTTGATGACCGTAAACTTTTCCTGAACAGTATTCCTACTGCAATTCTAAAAGAAAATGAATTTGATGAATTGCTGGATACCTACCAGGACCTGATGAAGAGTCTGGTTATAGAGATTACCGAAAACGGAATGCAGTCGGAAGAATCCTGTGCTGCAGTACATAAATACATGGAAAAGAGTGGTTGCGAACTGGCACTGGATGATTATGGAACAGGTTATTCCAACGCTTCGACTTTGTTGAATAACAGCCCGAATTACTTAAAGATTGACCATTCCATGATTATGGGTATTGATACAGACAGTAAGAAACAGCATTTGGTTTCAAGTTATGTTTCTTTTGCAAACAATCATAACATGAAGATTCTTGCGGAAGGTGTTGAAACGCCGGAAGAACTGCAGATGGTTATTCAGTTGGGTTGTCATTTGATTCAGGGATTTTATACGGGAAGACCTAACGCAGAGATTGTAGATCACATTAATGAAGATATTGAAAACGAAATTATTGCGATTAACTTAAAGCTTGCTAAGTTGGCATATGAGAATAAGGTGTATGAAACAAACAACTATGATGTGCTTTCATTGGTGAATCTTGCATTGGATTTCTATTCACAGATTTATATCGGTCATTCCATGACACGTATTGTAGGTGAAAAGGACAGGGAAGTAAGCATGGGAATCCGTATCAAAGATAATACGGAGGCAATTCTTACTATTGCGAATATTAATTTGCGTGGCAGGGAGATGCCGGCAATTGACATTGGTGAAAATTGTCAGTTGATACTGTGTTTGGAAGGTGACAATATACTTTCTTATGAAGGTATTCATGTACCAAAATCTTCAAAACTGATTATTCAGGGAGATGGTAATCTTATCATCCGTGTAGACCATAATAATGGTGTAGGCATCGGTTCTTCCGCAGAGGAACCTTACGGTAATATCTTAATCGAAAGTAAGGGTACCGTACGAGTGGAAACCAATGGTGAAATTGCCATCGGTATCGGTGGTATGGTAGCAGATGAGGATTCTGAAATTAAGATTGCTTCGGGAAATATTGAAATTATTGCAACCGGTAGTAAATCCATCGGTATCGGTTCTATGCAGGGACCGACCAGAATTATTTTGGATAATTGTGATATTGCAATTTCATCTTCTGCAGCAGATTCTATTGGTATCGGTTCTTTTAACGGAGATGTAGATATTGCATCCATTGCGAATATTGAAATGGATGTTTCCGGTAGCGTTTCCACGGGTATCGGAACACTTTGGGACAGAGCCGGAAGAGTTGCCATTAATGATGGTATAGTTAAGATTTTATTGCATTGCATGGAAGGTGTGGGTATTGGCTCCAAAGACGGAGATATTGATACTTATATCTTCGGCAAAGAGGTATTTGTTTATGTAGAAGGTTCTGATGTGGGCGGTATCGGTAACTACCGTGGTGGAGGTAATACATTTATCCGTACCGGTACAATAAAAATTGTACTGCTGGCAGCAAATCCCTTATCACTTGGCGGACTGAAGGGACGCCTTGAAATTACAGGTGGTAATATTTTCTGTGACATTGGTGATGGCGTGCAACCGGTAAATGCATATGGTATGCCTGTATATCCCAAGGTAATTGAAACAAAGGAATCTTATCGTAAAAAGATCGAAACAACAGAAGGTACTTACCAGTATCTTGCTGAACCTTCTGATTTGTTTGAAAACATACATATTTTTGTGCCGAAGTTCTGTATTGAAACAGAGTTACAAACATAAGATAAGTTTTTTGAACGGGAAGAGATACATATTCTTCCCGTTTTTTACCGAATATATAGTAAGAAAGTGAGGAAAAGACATGAGATTGGAAGAATTGACTGCTTATGAAATTCTGGAAAAAAATTACATCGATGATTTAAAAAGTGAAGGAATTGTGTTAAAGCATAAAAAAACAGGAGCCAAGATTGCCTTATTATCCAATGATGATGATAATAAAGTATTTTATATCGGTTTCAGGACGCCTCCCAATAACAGTACAGGTGTGGCACATATTGTGGAGCATACCGTACTTTGCGGTTCCAAAGAGTTTCCGGTAAAAGATCCTTTTATTGAGTTGGCAAAAGGGTCATTAAATACCTTTTTAAATGCCATGACCTTTCCGGATAAAACCGTATATCCGGTTGCAAGCTGTAATGACAAGGATTTTCAGAATCTGATGCATGTATATCTGGATGCTGTTTTTTATCCCAACATTCATCATGAAAAGAAAATTTTTGAGCAGGAAGGCTGGCATTATGAATTGGAAAGTGCCGATGATGAACTGACGATAAATGGTGTGGTTTACAGCGAAATGAAAGGTGCTTTTTCGTCTCCGGATGATGTGCTTGAGAGAGAAATCATGAATTCTTTATTTCCGGATACCGCATATGGGGTAGAGTCCGGTGGAGATCCTGATGTAATTCCTGAACTTTCTTATGAAGAATTTTTGGAATTCCATAAACGTTTTTATCATCCGAGCAACAGCTATATTTATCTCTATGGGGACATGAATATGGCAGAAAAGCTTCAGTTTATTGATGAGCATTATTTAAGTAAGTTTGATGCTTTGACTATTGATTCGGAAATTAAGATGCAAAAACCGTTTGATACATTAAAAGATATTCAGATTGAGTACCCGATTTCTGAAACGGAGTCTGAAGAAGGAAATGCATATCTTTCTTATAATGCCATTGTGGGAGACAGCTTGGACAGGGAATTGTATGTGGCATTTCAGATTTTGGATTACGCAATTTCTTCGGCACCGGGAGCTCCGTTAAAGACTGCCCTGATTGATAAGGGAATCGGAAAGGATGTTTACAGCGTTTATGAAAATGGTATATACCAACCTTATTTTTCGGTGATTGCCAAGAATGCTGATGCAGAGCAAAAAGAAGAGTTCGTTAGTACCATTGAAAGCGTTTTACAGGATTTGATTACCAATGGTATTGAAAAGAAATCACTTGCTGCTGCAATCCAATTCTTTGAATTTAAATACAGGGAAGCAGATTTTGGCGCTTACCCGAAGGGGTTGATGTATGGTTTGCAGGTGTTTGACAGCTGGCTATATGACCATAGTAAAGTTTTCTGGCATATTGAGGCTAACCATACATTTGCAGCGTTAAAAGAAAAGATTAATACCGGTTATTTTGAAAAACTGCTTGAGACATATATTCTTAAAAATACCCATAAATCCATCGTTACCGCAATTCCGGTTAAGGGCTTGGGCGACCGTAAAGAAGAAGCGTTGGCAAAGAAACTTGCAGCATACAAAAGTAGTCTTACCGCAGAAGAAATTAACGCAATTGTAGAAGAAACCAAGGCTTTGGAATTGTATCAGGAAACACCGGATGATAAAGAGGCCTTGGCAACGATTCCACTGCTTACCAGAGAAGATATGCGTAAGGAAATCATTCCGTTAAGCAATAAGATGGAGGAGATTGAGGGAACTCCGTTTCTTCGTCATGATGTATTTACCAACGGAATCGGTTATGTGAGATTAGTATTTTCGGCTGATCATATTTCCGCAGATTCCTTAATCTATTCCGGTATTTTAAAAAATGTATTGGGATATATGAATACGGATAAACACACCTATGGGGATTTATTTAACGAAATCCATTTGTATACCGGTGGACTTTCCGGTGGATTTGTTATTTATGATGATGTAAAAGAAAAAAATGCTTACCGCGTAGTGTTTGAAGTAAAAACCAAAGTACTTTATGAAAATATGCAGAAGGGCTTTGATTTGATGGAAGAAATTCTTTTGCATACGGACATTACCGACGAAAAGAGACTGTACGAAATCATTGCAGAAAGTAAATCCAGAATGCAGTCGCAGCTGATGACATCTTCTCATTCGATTGCAGCTATGCGTGCAGCGGGATATTTCAATGAAAGCGCTGCGTTGACGGATTTGATGGGTGGAATTCCTTTTTACCGTCTTCTGGAAAAACTGGAAAAGAATTTCGAGGAAGAGAAAGATAAGCTTATTGAAACATTGCAGATGATGATGAAGCAGATGTTCAGAGCTGATAATGTTATGTTGGATTATACTTCGCCCCTTGATGAAGAAGCCGGCATCCGTGAAAGCTTTTTATCTTTTAAAAAGAAATTATATACGGAACCTGTGGAAAAAGATGACAGGGTAGTACCGGTTGTAAAACGTAACGAAGGATTTCAAACTTCTGCGCAGGTTCAATATGTATGCCGTGCCGGAGATTTTTCGAGAAACGGACTTGAATATACCGGCTCCCTGAAAGTGCTCCGTGTTATTATGGGATATGATTATCTTTGGAATAATGTCAGGGTAAAGGGTGGAGCCTACGGATGTATGTCCGCGTTCCGCCGTAACGGAAGCTCCTATTTTGTTTCTTACAGAGACCCGAATTTAGGTAAGACAATCGAAACCTATGAAAAGGTTGTGGAGTATCTGGAAAACTTTGATGCGGATGAGAGGGAAATGACCCAGTTTATCATTGGCACATTAAGCGGAGAAGATACCCCCTTGACACCGGCAGCAAAGGGCAAGCGTTCTTTTGCGGCATATATGTCCAATATAGATGAAACACTTTTACAAAAGGAGAGAAATGAACTGCTTGCTACCACAAAAGAAGATATTCGGAATCTGGCAGTTTACATGAGAACCTTTTTGGAGCAGGACTGCCTTTGCGTAATCGGTAACACTAATGCAATTGAAGCAGAGAAAGACAGATTTTTGCATACGGAATCATTATTCCGATAAGAAATAAAAAATAAATAAAAAAATAAAATAAATTGCCATAAAAATCCTCCGGTTGATTCGTATCTAAGTCAGAAAGGTACAGAATGAACCGGAGATTTTAATTTTTCCGGAAATAAAAGGAGGATTTTTATGAAAAAGAAGAGTTTGGTGTTAAAGAAAAAACTGGCAACCATTGGTTTGTTTTCCTTATTGTTGGCAAGTATTACCGGCTGCAAAATGTCAGCAGATGTAATGAATGCGACTACAGATACAGCTGCTCCGGAAGCCTATTATGATTATGATGTACAATATAATGGTATTTATGATATGGCTGTTTCTGAAGATGCTGTGGAGACGGAGACAACGTTTAGCGAAAGCGGAAGCAGTACAAAAGCGGATGTAACAACTAACCGTAAATTAATCCGGACGGTGTCTATGGAAGTAGAAACCGAAGAATTTGATTCCATGGTGGCAAATGTGGAAGCAAGGGTAGCAGAACTGGGTGGATATATTGAAAGCGCATATACATATAACGGCAGCGCCTATTATGGTTCGAGAAACAGATATGCTGAAATGACAGTACGTGTACCGGATGCTGAACTTGAGAATTTTGTAGAACAGGTGTCAGGTTTTTCCAATGTTGTCAGCAAAACCACCTCTACTCAGGATATTACATTGGAGTATGTGGATACTGAGGGCTTAAAAGAAATGTACATTGCAGAAGAAACAAGTCTTCTTGCATTGTTGGAAAAAGCAGAAACAGTAGAAGATATCTCTTATTTGACCGCACAATTGTCAGAGGTAAGATATAATATTGAAACCTTGGAATCCAGACTTTTAAAATATGATGACTTGGTTGAATATGCTACCATTCATTTAAGTATTGAAGAAGTTGAAGTATATACTCCAGTTGTGACAGAAGAAAAGACTGTATGGGAAGAAATTTCAGAAGGATTTATGGCAAGCCTGAAGGATATCTGGAATTCTCTGGTTAGATTTGGCATTAATCTTTTGATAGACCTTCCCTATATCATCCGTTTCTTTGTTGTAATCGGATTAATTATTCTTGCAATCAGGCTGATAATTGTTATAATAAAAAAGGTTATCAAACGTAAAAAAGAAAAAAAGAGTGCAGCATTTAACCGGACAATTACTGAGCAGAATACCACAGCGGCAAAGCAGGAAAAACCGGAAGATGAGAAGGATGCACAGCAGTCGTAACGTTTGAAATGAAACGATAAGAGAGTGAAAAGCATGGAGCAGAAAAAATCCGGATTTGTAAGCATTATAGGAAGACCCAATGTGGGAAAGTCAACATTGATGAATCAGATTATCGGTCAGAAAGTTGCCATTACTTCCAATAAACCCCAGACAACGAGAAATCGAATTCAGACGGTATATACCGATGATGTTATGCAGATAGTTTTTGTAGATACACCCGGTATCCATAAGTCTAAGAATAAGCTGGGAGAATATATGGTCAATGCGGCAAAGAGTACTTTAAATGAAGCAGATGTGATTCTTTGGCTGGTAGAGCCTACGGATTATATCGGTGCAGGAGAACAAAGTATCATTGCCAATTTAAAGCAGGTCCGGACACCGGTAATTCTTGTCATCAACAAGATTGATACCGTAAAAAAAGAAGAATTGCTCCACATTATAGATACCTATCGCAAAGAGCTTCAATTTGCGGAAGTTGTTCCCGTATCTGCATTAAGAGGTAAAAATACCGATACCCTTTTAGAATGTATCGGAAAATATTTGCCTTACGGACCTTGGTTTTATGATCCGGATACATTAACGGACCAGCCGGAACGTCAGATTGTTGCTGAACTTATCAGGGAAAAGGCATTACGTTGTCTTGAGGATGAAATTCCTCACGGAATTGCTGTTGCCATTGACCGTATGCAGTTTAGTAAAAAATTGGTAGAAATTGAAGCCACCATTGTTTGTGAAAGAGATTCGCACAAAGGAATTATTATTGGAAAGGGCGGCCAGATGTTAAAGAAAATTGGTTCTCTTGCCAGAAGCGATATTGAAAGAATGCTGGATATGAAAGTAAATTTAAAGATTTGGGTTAAGGTAAAGAAGGACTGGAGAGACAGTGATTTTATGTTGAAAAATTTTGGATTTCAGTTCAAAGATTTCGAATAGTTTTTAAAAAAAAGCAAACCCTAACAAGGAAGCCGCGAACTGTTTGTAAGCTCGTGGCTTCCTGTGTATGAAATTTCTCAAAATAATTTCATGCGGGAATACCAAGAGTGGAAAGGCGGGTTTGCTATGATGAACGGAAGTGACTGGGATACATTTTATAAAAGCGGAAAGGTGGAAGATTATCTTACCTTTTGCAAGAACAGAGACGATAATAACAGGGAAGCAACAGTAAAAGAAGCGGAGAAAAGGCATGCAGAACTTTATAGTGGTTTTAGGGCTGGTGCTGAAAGCGGAACCCATCGGTGAATATGACAGAAGGGTGGTCCTGCTTACCAGGGAAAAAGGAAAAATAACGGTGTTTGCCAGAGGGGCAAGACGACAAAATAATCGTTTTCTTGCTGCTACAACACCTTTCTGTTTTGGCGAATTTAAGCTTTATGCAGGGCAAAACTCCTATTCTTTGGCGGAGGCAAATATCAGTAATTTTTTTGAAGAAGTACGGGCTGATTTTGAATTGGCATTTTATGGAATGTATTTTTTGGAAATGGCAGATTATTATGCCAGAGAAAATACGGATGAAAAGCAGATGCTAAAACTCCTTTATCAGTCGTTAAAGGCATTGACTCACCCTTCGTTAAACCGACATTTTGTAAAAGTAATATATGAAATAAAAACAATAATGATAAACGGAGAATTTCCCGGAATACCGGAGGATGGAATGGAGTTATCAGGAACGGAGAAGGCACTTCGTTATCTGTGGGAAACGCCCGGGGAAAAAGTATACTCCTTTCAGGTCAGTGATGCGGTTTTGAAGGAACTGACCCTGTTGTCTGCAGACGTCTGCAGAAGAGTAATCGATAAGCAATTTACCAGCTTGGATATGATAAAAACATTAGAGACCGGTATGGAAGGCGAAAAGTAGATGAACAAGATACATAAAGAAAAACTGCATAAGGTATTGTCGCCGCAGTTCTTGGCATTTGTGATTCCGATAGTGATACTGGCGGTTTTGTATATGTTGCGCGATATATATCCCTTTGGGGAACGTGCATATATGCGTATGGATTTCTATCATCAGTATGCGCCTTTTGCAAAAGAATTTATTGACCGTATCCGTAACGGAGAAAGTCTGCTGTATGCATGGGAGAGTGGTTTGGGAACAAATTACTGGGCGCATTATGCCTATTACCTTGCCACACCGTTGCATTGGTTGCTGCTTCTTCTGCCGGAAAAGTTTGTCATTGAGGGAATGAATATTACCATGGTGTTGCGTGCAGGAATTGCAGGCTTTTCCATGGTAAGATTTTTAAAAGAGGAACATAAAGAGAATATCATGATGGCGGTATTCGGTATTTTTTATGCTTTGTCCGGATACTACCTTGCATATTCCTGCAATATTATGTGGATGGACGGATATGCACTTTTTCCTTTGGTTGCACTTGGTGTAAAAAGGATTGCAAAAGGGGAAAGTGCCAAATTATACACCATTACCATGCTGGTTTGCACCGTTAGTAATTTTTATCTTGCCGTTATAGCGGGGATGTGTTGTGTAGTATATCTGATTGTGGAATTAATTGTCGGTTCCCGGAAAACGCTAAAGGAATTAGGCATTATAGCAGGGCGTTTTGTCGGTTCTACCTTACTATATGTGGCATGTTGTGCCGTTCTTTTATTGCCGGCGGCGCAGGCATTGCGGAATACTCCTGCAGGCAGTAGCGAATTTCCGGAGAAAACGGAATTTTATTTTGCATTTTATGAATTACTTGAGCGTATGTGTATTATGTCGGAGTCCGTATTGAAAGGTTCGGATTTACCTAACATATATGCGTCCGTTTTTGTGTTGTTTTGTCTTGTGCTCTTTTTTTGCAATGCAAAGATTGCAAAAAGAAAAAAAGCAGTATACGGACTGGCCGTTCTATTTCTGCTTGCAAGCTTTGAGTTGAATGTTTTGGATTATCTTTGGCATGGTTTACATTTTCCCAACAGTTTTCCTGCCAGACAATCCTTCTTTTATGTTTTTCTTGTTATTAGTATGGCTTATGAAGCTTACGATAAAAGAAAAAGTCTTCATGTGGCGGCTGTACCGTCTGCCTGCATTGTTTATCTGGTGATTTTCGGACTTTATTGTTGGTTTGTGGGTAAAGACCGGGAATTTGAGGGGATGGAAGTCTTTCTTTTTTCTATCATCATCATGGCTGTTTATGCAGTAATCCTTACAACGGAAAAGTATGTTCCCCGAATTATTTTTACGATTCTTCTCATGGCTATCTGCATTGGGGAGATAGCATTGAATACGCTTACCATGGGAATATCTTCCAGTGTAATCAGGGAAAGCTATATGGAAGATGATGTGGTTACGGAAGCACTTCTTGCGCAGATTATGCCGGAAGAGAATGCATTTTACCGTATTGAGGAGTTGGATAGAAAAACCGTTAACGATTCATCATGGGATGATTATTACGGGGCATCCTATTTTTCTTCAACCATGCCCGGCGGGCTGAAGGAGTTTTATGATGCATTCGGTATGCGTACCAGCAGTGTTTCCCTTTCTTATCAGGGTGCTACACCTATGGCAACTTCCCTGCTTGGAATACGTTATGTCTTTGCCAATGACAAAATGTTGCCTGCTGGCGGGTTTACGGAAACAGAGTTGTCAGCCGGAGATGATTTTGTATATTTGTATGAAAATAAATGGGTGTTACCTTTGGGGTATGTCATGGATGCAGAAACCGAAGGGAATTTTGTATATGACTACAATAATCCGTTTAAAACCCAGAATAGTTTTGCAAGTGCTGTGTTGGGGCAGGATTCTGAATTGTTTTTGGAGATGGAAAAAATAGAAGAGGATGAATCCGTTACATCGCTTTCCATTGCTGCCGGTGAAAATGTATTCATATACGTAACTACATACATGGATGCAATAGAAATTGAAACAGTCAACTTGGAAACCGGTGAAGTTTCAACGGAAGAATATGATGATTTGAAGTTTAAAAGAATTCTTTCGCCGGGAGTAACGGAATATGATCGTAAGATATTTATTTCGTCTGCCGATGATTCTGTTGATACAGTGCGCTTTTATGCATACCGGATGCAGGAGGATATATGGAAGGCAGTGTGTAAAACGTTAAACAGCCAGCCAATGGAAATTCTCACCTTTTCCGACACGAAGATTGAGGCAAGGGTAGAAGTAACAGAAGGCGGTGTGCTTTTTACCTCCATTCCTTATGATGCCGGATGGACAGTAAAGGTAAACGGACAGGAAGTGGATACTTATGCGTGGAAGGATGCATTTCTTGCCATTAACCTTGATGAAGGAAATTGGGAAATTACATTTTCTTATCTGCCGGAAGGGTTTGTTCCGGGACTGGTTATCAGTCTGATGGGTTGTGTCTGTGGTACGGTTTTGCTTGTTCGAAAAAAGAAGAAAAAAGAAAAACTTGAAAAAGCATAATGACTTAGGTATAATTATATGCGCATGTTTTCTGATGAAACATGATGAGCAAAAAATGAGGAAGGAATTGATGAATATGAAAAAAGCATCAATTTTAGTGGCATTCTTATTAATGATGACTTTGTGCGGGTGTGCAAAAAAAAGTCCGGAGGAAATCAGTGCTACTACGGTGTATGTCAATAATGACGGCAGTATTGAAGCAACTTTTGTAGAAGATTTCAGCCAGAGTTATTATGATATGACAGAATTGCAGAATATGGCAAATGAGGAAGTGGCTGCGTTTAATGCTGATGCCGGTGATGAGAAGATTGCAATTACCTTTTATGAGGTGAATGGAAATATTGCCAAGATGCAGATGACTTTTACGGATGCGGAAAGTTATTGCGGGTATGTAAAAGAAGATTTGTTTGTCGGAACGGTTGCTGAGGCATTGGAGGCAGGATATGATTTGAAATACAGTCTGATTAATCCTGATAATGCTGATGAACAGATTGGTGAGTATGAGTTACTTACCATGCAGGATTCCCATATTGTTATTGTAGAAAATGCTGTGCGTGTACGTACTCAGAGTAAAATGCAGTACATGAGTACCGATGCGGTATATATTGATGAATATGAAGTAGACGGATATGACAATCCGGACGCTACAGTGATTTTATATTAAAATTGATAGGAGAAGAAAAATGGAAAAGACAATGGACAAAATCGTAACCCTTGCCAAGGCGAGAGGATTTATTTATCCCGGTTCCGAAATTTACGGCGGTTTGGCGAATACCTGGGATTACGGTAATCTCGGTGTAGAACTGAAGAACAATGTAAAAAAAGCATGGTGGCAGAAGTTTATCGTGGAAAATCCTTACAATGTAGGTGTTGACTGTGCAATTCTTATGAATCCCCAGACTTGGGTGGCTTCAGGACACCTGGGTGGTTTTTCCGATCCTTTGATGGATTGCAAGGAATGTCATGAACGTTTCCGTGCGGATAAAGTAATTGAAGATTTTTGCGCTGAAAAAGGCATTGCTTTAACAGAGGCGGTAGATGCGTGGTCACAGGAGAAGATGATGGATTTTATCAAAGAAAATGCTATTCCCTGTCCTACCTGCGGTAAGCACAATTTTACGGATATCCGTCAGTTTAACTTAATGTTCAAAACCTTCCAGGGTGTTACCGAGGATGCAAAGAATACAGTTTATTTACGTCCCGAAACCGCACAGGGTATTTTTGTTAACTTTAAAAATGTACAGAGAACATCCAGAAAGAAGATTCCCTTCGGTATCGGACAGATTGGTAAGTCCTTCCGTAACGAAATCACACCGGGTAACTTTACATTCCGTACCCGTGAATTTGAGCAGATGGAATTGGAATTTTTCTGTGAGCCGGATACAGACCTTGAGTGGTTTGCTTACTGGAAACAGTTCTGTATTGACTGGTTAAAGGCGCTTGGTATGAAGGAAGAAGAAATGCGTGTGCGTGACCATGATCCCGAAGAACTTTCTTTCTACTCTAAAGCAACTACCGATATTGAGTTCTTGTTCCCCTTCGGTTGGGGCGAGCTTTGGGGTATTGCAGACAGAACCGATTATGACTTGACACAGCATCAGAATGTATCAAAGCAGGATATGTCATACTTTGATGATACCAAGAATGAGAAGTATATTCCTTACGTTGTAGAACCTTCATTAGGTGCTGACCGTGTGGTACTTGCATTCCTTTGCGGAGCTTATGATGAAGAAGAGTTGGGTGAAGGCGATACACGTACCGTACTTCGTTTCCATCCTGCACTTGCACCTGTTAAAATCGGTGTACTTCCGTTAAGCAAGAAGTTAAATGAAGGCGCAGAAGCAATCTATACCAAGCTTTGCAAGAAGTATAACTGTGAATTTGATGACAGAGGTAACATTGGTAAGAGATATCGTCGTCAGGATGAAATCGGCACACCTTTCTGTATTACCTATGACTTTGAATCAGAGGAAGACAATTCCGTAACCGTACGTTTCCGTGATTCCATGGAACAGGTTCGTGTAAAAATTGATGAATTGGACACTTTCTTTGCTGACAAATTTGATTTTTAATTAAAAATGAGAAAGGTCTCGTTTAGTGTAAAACGGGACCTTTTATTATGCTTTTCTGTGCACTTTGATATATTTTTTACGGGATTTTAGAAAATTGAACGACAAAGTGCTATTTTTAAAAAAGGGGTGGCAGATAAGGGAAACTTGTGCTATAATGTTTGAGCGCACGGCTTAAAAGCATGTGCCGGATAGTATGAGACGATACATTTTTACATAAAAGTATCTACGTTTCAAAGGAGGAACAATTGGCATGAAGAAATGGGTTTATTTATTCAAAGAAGGCAGCGCAGACATGCGTAACCTTTTAGGTGGTAAGGGGGCAAACCTTGCAGAGATGACAAATATCGGATTACCGGTACCTCAGGGTTTTACCATCACAACAGAAGCATGTACACAGTACTATGAGGATGGAGAAGTTATTAACGACGAAATCCAGGCACAGATTATGGAATACATCGGCAAGATGGAAGAGATTACCGGCAAGAAGTTCGGTGATAAAGAGAATCCCTTGCTGGTATCCGTTCGTTCCGGTGCAAGAGCATCTATGCCCGGTATGATGGATACTATTTTGAACCTCGGTTTGAATGAAGAAGTAGTAGAAGTTTTGGCTGCGAAGTCAGGCAATCCCCGTTGGGCTTGGGACTGCTACAGAAGATTCATCCAGATGTTCTCAGACGTAGTTATGGAAGTTGGTAAGAAGTACTTCGAAGAACTTATCGACGAAATGAAAGAAGCAAAAGGCGTTACTCAGGATGTTGATTTAACGGCAGAAGATTTGAAAGAACTTGCTAATCAGTTCAAGGCTGAATACAAGACCAAAATCGGTGCGGATTTCCCTACCGATCCCAAGGAGCAGTTAATGGCTGCTGTTAAGGCAGTATTCCGTTCATGGGACAACCCCAGAGCCAATGTATATCGTCGTGACAATGACATCCCTTATTCTTGGGGTACCGCTGTTAACGTACAGATGATGGCGTTTGGTAATATGGGCGATACATCAGGTACCGGTGTTGCATTTACACGTGATCCGGCTACCGGTGAAAAGAAACTTATGGGTGAATTCCTTATGAATGCCCAGGGTGAAGACGTTGTTGCAGGTGTGCGTACTCCCAATAAGATTTCTGAATTACAGACTGTTATGCCTGAAGTGTATGATCAGTTTATTAAGATTTGTGCAACTTTGGAAGACCATTACAGAGATATGCAGGATATGGAGTTTACCATTGAAGATAAGAAGCTTTATATGCTTCAGACACGTAATGGTAAGAGAACAGCTCAGGCTGCGTTGCAGATTGCCTGTGACTTGGTTGACGAAGGTATGATTACAGAGGAAAAGGCAGTTTCTATGATTGATCCCAGAAACTTAGATACTCTGTTACATCCTCAGTTTGATGCGGTTGCATTAAAGGCTGCTGTTCCTGTAGGTAAGGCACTTGGTGCTTCGCCGGGAGCTGCTTGCGGTAAGATTGTATTTACTGCAGAAGATGCAAAAGAATGGAATGCGAAGGGCGAGAAGGTTGTACTTGTTCGTCTTGAAACATCACCTGAAGATATTGAAGGTATGAAGGCTGCTCAGGGTATTCTTACTGTTCGTGGCGGTATGACCTCTCATGCAGCAGTAGTTGCAAGAGGTATGGGTACTTGTTGTGTATCCGGTTGTGGTGATATCGCAATGGATGAAGCAAACAAGAAGTTTACTCTTGCAGGTAAGGAATATCATGAAGGAGATTTCATCTCAATTGATGGTTCTACCGGTAAGATTTATGATGGAATTATCCCTACCGTAGATGCAACGATTACAGGTACATTCGGACGTATTATGGCATGGGCTGACAAGTATCGTGTACTTAAGGTTCGTACCAATGCAGATACTCCTGCAGATGCTAAGAAGGCTCGCGAACTCGGTGCAGAAGGTATCGGTCTTTGCCGTACAGAGCACATGTTCTTCGAAG
>CAZYVY010000029.1:0-534 GCA_964651555.1 uncultured Lachnospiraceae bacterium
TTCGATGTCTTTTCCGTTTCTAAGAAGGATGTTACGAGCTGCAGCATACTGAAGTGCATCGTTTTCTTCGAAAGCGTTGTTTAATGCACGTTCTCTTCCGCTTCTTGCACCTTCCATCAACTTGTCAATGTCAGCACCGCTTACTGCGATGGGAAGTAAACCAACTGCTGTAAGAACTGAGAAACGACCACCGATATCATCGGGAACAACGAAGGTTTCGTATCCTTCTTCTGTTGCAAGGCCCTTCAAAGATCCTCTAGCCTTATCTGTTGTAGCGTAGATTCTCTTAGCAGCGCCTTCCTTGCCGTACTTTTCTTCTGCCATCTTCTTTAATACACGGAACGCGATAGCAGGCTCAGTTGTAGTACCTGACTTAGAAATCATGTTGATAGAGAAATCTCTGTCGCCGATTACCTGAATCAAGTGCTTTAAGTATGTAGAGCTGATAGAGTTACCAACGAAATAAATTTCGGGAGTTTTACGGATGCTCTTATCAACAACATTATAAAAGCTGTGTCTTAAGAATTCGATTGC
>CAZYVY010000029.1:544-23598 GCA_964651555.1 uncultured Lachnospiraceae bacterium
CGCTCTTGCACCAAGGTAAGAACCGCCGATACCAACAACCAAGAGAACTTCTGAATCGTTCTGAATCTTCTCAGCTGCCTTCTTAATTCTTGCAAACTCTTCTTTGTCATAATTTTCAGGAAGATCAATCCATCCAAGGAAGTCATTTCCTGCACCGGTCTTGGAAACCAGTAATTCTTTTGCATCAAGTGTAAGCTTCTTCATCAGTTCCATCTCGTTAGCGCTGATAAAGGGTGCTGCTTTGGAATAATCAAATGCTACTTTTTTACTCATGTGATTTTCTCCTTTTTATCCTTTATTTATTGAAACATTTATAAAATGTCAAGTTCCTTGTAAAGTGTAGCAAAAATAAGGCCTTTTTTCAAGATAAAAATTCCTGCAGCAGCTGTTCCAGCTCTTGTTTTTCCTTTCGTCCGAATTTCGGCGTTTCTTTATATCCCTCTTCCTCTTCCATCATATCCTGTACAACCTTCTCTTTGGGCAACACCTTTAACCGGCTAACCATATGATTTTCCAAATAATCAACAATGTTTGTTTTTAATATCTCCTTTTTCCCCTTTAAATCAACCAATGAAGAAATACTGAAATATGCATATAATCCTAAAAAACTTACGATGTAGTAGGGAAAAAGTTCTATCATATAACGACCTTCTGTAATTCTTTTGTATATTCCGATACCACACAACAAAACCGAAAGAAGCATCATCTGCCCCGAAAAATTGGCCAATCCGGACAAAGTCAAAAAACCTATTTTTATTCGGTTTAAAAACTTGTCCACAAAAACCGGTATATTGGCAACGCCGGCATTTAACTGAAAGCAGTTGGCAAATTTCAACTTGCATTGTTTCAATAATTTGTTATCTGTGGATGACATATTATCCGTTTCCTGAATCATTGTCTGGTATAACACTCCGGCCACAATCTGGCAAATCAAACTTAAGGTGATGAGAAAGATTGCAATCTTGATAAATAAATCATTTTTTAATAAATCCATACTTTCCTCCGTTTCAATTCTTTTTTTTCGGGAATAGTAACAGTATAGAAAACATTTTTTTTCGAAACAAGCCATTACCCCTTTTCATTCATCGACAAATTCTCCCTTCATTTTTCCGGGAAATAGTGGAAATCGACCCTTTTTTCTGATATAATCCATTTTATTATGAGATAATTTTTCGAATGGAGGCATATTATGCGATATATTCCCAAGGGAGTCTGTTCCAGTGCAATTGACGTGGAAATGGATGGCAACATTATTAAAAATGTCAAATTTACCGGAGGATGTCATGGTAATTTGCAGGGTATTTCCCGTTTAGTGGAAGGCATGGCGGCAGAAGACGCCATAAAACGTCTTCGCGGTATCCGTTGTGGTTTCAAAAATACATCTTGCCCTGACCAGCTTGCAAATGCTTTGGAATTAGCTTCCAAACAACAGTAGTTCTATGAACTTTCCTTGTTAATGGTTCATACTCTAAATTAACATCTATCATACAATATACTTTTGGAGGACGTTTCATGAAACGTATCGTTCTGACAGGCGGCGGAACCGCCGGACATGTAACACCAAATATTGCTTTGCTTCCCAAATTAAAGGAGCTGGGCTATGATATTCATTACATTGGTTCCTTTAATGGCATTGAGAAAAAATTAGTTACAGATTTTGACATTCCCTATTATGGTATTTCTACCGGAAAATTAAGACGGTATTTTGACCTAAAAAATTTATCCGACCCTTTTAGGGTAATGAAAGGATATGGTGATGCCCGAAAAATTTTAAAAGAGTTAAAACCGGATGTAGTATTTTCAAAAGGAGGTTTTGTCAGTGTACCGGTGGTTCGTGCCGCTGCATCCCTTAAAATCCCCTGCATTATTCACGAGTCAGACATGACTCCCGGTCTTGCAAATAAATTATGCATTCCCGTGGCATCCAAAGTTTGTTGCAACTTCCCCGAGACACTTAAAAATCTTCCGGAAGAAAAAGCCGTTCTTACGGGTTCTCCTATCCGAAGCGAATTGCTTCATGGCGATAAGGTTGCTGCTTTAAATTTATGTAAGTTTAATACAAACCTGCCGGTTATTATGGTAATCGGCGGAAGTTCCGGTTCTGTTGCCATTAACAAAGCCGTACGTAGTGCCTTACCAAAACTTTTGGAAGATTTTCAGATCGTTCACATTTGTGGTACCGATCGTGTTGATAACTTATTACTTAATCAAAAAGGCTATGCCCAATTTGAATATTTAAAGAGTGAATTAAAAGACGTTCTTTCCTTGGCAGATGTTGTTATTTCCAGAGCCGGTGCCAATGCAATCTGCGAATTGCTTGCATTAAAGAAACCCAATCTCTTGATTCCTCTTCCCGCCGCAAGCAGCCGCGGAGATCAGATTCTTAACGCAAAATCATTTGAAGCACAAGGTTATTCTCTTGTTTTAAATGAAGATGACCTTGATGAAACAACTTTAGTTGATAAGGTCTATGAATTGTATTGTAACAGAAAGACATATATTGAAACCATGTCTCAAAGTTCACAATTAAATGCTGTAGACAAGGTAATCAGCCTTATTGAAGATGCAGTCATTAACAGACCATAAAATATGATGAAAGGAGCATTTACATATGAGCCATAAGAAGGAATACGGCAATTCTTCCATCCTTTCTATGGTGTATTGCTCCTTTTTTGCAATTATAATTGCCCTTTGTTCCTATATTACAATTCCGGTTGTTATACCATTTACCCTACAAACGTTGGGAGTATTTCTGGCACTGGAGCTGTTAGGCGGAAAAAAGGGCACTTTTTCTGTTCTTTTATATATTTTGCTGGGTTCCGTAGGTATACCCGTTTTTTCAAGTTTCCGCGGCGGTATCGGTGTTCTTTTGAGCAATACCGGCGGATATATTGTCGGATTTTTATTTCTTGCATTAACTTACCATCTCATTACCCATATCTTTGGCAACCGCCTTTTTGTCAGACTTCTCGCCATGATATTGGGCTTGTTGGTATGCTACACTTTCGGCACCCTTTGGTTTCTGTTTGCCTATTCCGAAGTACGCACTTTTTCCGAAGTTCTTCCTATCTTACAAATATGTGTGTTCCCTTTTCTCATTCCCGATTTTATTAAAATAGGGATTACCCTTATACTCAGAAAAATATTGTATCCCAGACTTCCCGATGACTTAAAAACCAAAACAGCCGGTTCTAAAAATTATCGGACAACACAATCATCTAAAAATTGAAGCCACTTTTTAATAATGTCTGTCTCCTTCTCAGCCTCTCTTTTACACTGGGATTCTTTCACCCCACGGTATACAGGAGCTTCCATGGAATCTTTTTTTCGGTTAATAATCAGATACACTTCTTTTTTATCAAAGAAAGCTGCGATGGGACCACCACCGGAAAATTTTGATATTTTCTTTATAAATTCTTTATCAATAAATGCTCCCGCGTCCTGTTCGTTCTGAACATATATATTGAATTTCTTATCAAAATCTTCGTTACCACCGGTAAATGGAATATAGCCCTCCGGTTTTTCATAACCGGACTTTCCAATCATAAAATCCTTCTGTACAATTTGTATTTCACTGTTTAATTCGGTACGATTACTGCATGCAATCAATACACAGTTGGATATTTTACGGCTTTTCTTATATGAAAGTTCCATATCATACCGCAAAAAATCAATCCCTTTATAGGTACCTTCTATACAATCATTGGCACTGGCAGAACGTGCCCGCTTAATCATGGAACATTCACTGATTTCCTTAATCGAAATTCGTTCTTTTGCCTTATAATCTGCTTTGGGAAGTTCATCGCATATTTTTTTCTGAAGAAAAATATTTTTATATTCTGTGTTATACTTCTTATATTTCGAAGACATCTTAAGTAAAAACGGCAATACATACAGACAAAACGGAATTGCAACTAAAACTGTAACCGCGAAAATTGTGCGTAACGGTCCATCTGAAAATACAAGTTTAACGTATGCTAAATATATATATACAAAAGCCACAATGATTACTGCAACCGTAACCACTTTCCAAATAATATCCGCATTTCGAAATTTTTTTCGTAATTGATTCAAATGCTCTTCCTGCGTTATCGATACATCCTCTTTATCCTGCATTGCTTTTTTCGAACTCATAAGACATCTCCTTCCATATATATCCTAACCAATCTAATCATATTCTTAATTTGTTAAAATATCATGAACTGCCTTTAATTCATCCTCTGAAGGTTTTGTCGGTGCCCAGAAAATATTCTGTCCGTCATTCTTATAGCGGGGAATCAAGTGATAATGGAAGTGAAATACCGTCTGACCTGCACACTCACCATTATTCTGCACAAGATTAAATCCATCGCAATTTAATTTTTCAGTCATTTTGGTTGCCATCTTTTTGGCAAGTATCATTACATCCGCAGCCCTGTCTTCAGGAAGTTCGTAGATGTTGGCAAAATGATCCTTCGGCAAAATCAGGGCATGTCCCCTGGTTGCAGGCGCCAAGTCCAAAATCACACGAAACTTTTCATCTTCATAAACAGTATTTGTAGGTATCTCACCATTGGCAATTTTACAAAAAATACAATCATCTTTTTTCATGTTAACCCTCCCTACATAAACATTCCGTCATCCTGCACATCTTGGCAGAAAGTAAAGATATGATCTAAATTTCTCAATAACTTAAAGTCACCCTTCATGGTCATATTACCGCCCATAAATGCTTTTTGGAATGTGGTTTTGCCTTCTATAATATCTTTTATTACGCTTTCATCAGTTTGAATTTCAACATCTGCATATTCAGAAGTTCCGTAGAAACACTCCAATTTAGCATTTTGAATCCTAAGGATAAGAGGCTTTTTGTAGGTTTTGATGACAAAGCGAAATACTCCGTTAAAACCGGCCTGTGCTTTATAATGACTGTTAAAATCATCAATAAAATCTTCATTTTCTTCCGTATCCCTGTTTTCCATCATATCCTTAAACATGTTGGTCAGTTCCTTGATATCCTCTTTCTGCTGTTGTACATAGTTTTCATCAGAGGCATACATGGATAATTGCTCCGTCTCCTGAGGTGTAAGTGCAATATTCTGTGTAAAAGAAACTTTTTGCTTTACCACCTGATTACTTGCCGGAAAACTGGTAACTTTCTGATTAATGGTTCTGTACATATTCTCCGCCTTCTTTTCAATCAGACGGTCATAATCCTCCTTACATTCCAACATGGAAATCTCCGGAATATAGCCACAAATTCCACTGCAGGGACGTCCACCAAGAATCTCCCAGGCTGTTGCCAGCGTAAGTTTTCCGTCTCTTTCTCCATACGTTGTGCTCATTACAACCGGACACATGTAAATTTTGGACAACTTCTCCTTATCGGCATACAACCAGCAAGCGTCTAAAAACGACTGCATGTATCCACCGATACCATACCACTCCACGGTGCTGGCAAGAATAATTCCATCTGCCTCTTTGAGTGTATTCGGCAGAGTAGTGATTAAATTTTTATTTTCATATAAATCATATCTCTCAACGGTTACATTTAACTCTTCCAGGACGGATTTCATTTTATTGATAACATATAATGTAGGATCCCCTATTAATCCTCTACCGCCATAATAAATATTAACCTTCATGTTTTTCCTCCTTTATCTTTCTGTGGAAAATATACAATCGAATCAGCTGTATTGCAACACCGGCCATCAATCCTCCTATGTGTGCATGGTGGTCAACAGATGCATCTTTTATATCTCCGTATACACCCAAAAGCACACAAAATATAGGTAAAATAATCCGGTATATGCGATGGAATGTAACCTTCTTAAAATTAATACTTGCAATTTCCATCACCAGGAACATACCCAGCAGCCCAAAAATTGCACCGCTGGCTCCGATAGAGCTTACAGTAGTTCCCTCCATCCACTTTCCCCAAAGCGAAACCAAAGAGGCAACAATACCGGATGACAGATAATACAGCAGAAATTTCCATTTCCCCATAGCCGGTTCAAGAACACTTCCCAATAAGTACAAAGTAAGCATATTATTCACAATATGTCTTGTATTTAAATGCAGAAATATGCTTGTGAATAACCGATACCATTCACCATCTCCAAGTACTCTTTGAAGACTTAATTCTCCCACATTATACAACAAATTACCCGTAAATGTACATATGATATATATGATTATATTTAGTAAAATAATTCCTATGGTCACCCAGGGAATAACAGGTTTTGGTTGCAGCCTCTTCCTCTCTTTCTCCATTTTTTCAACCGCAGCCAATCCTGCTGCCTCAATTGTTTTTGTCGCAGCCTCCGGCTCAGCCAGAAAACGTTTTAGAAGAGCTTTCATACCGTAAAAATCCACAACCTTGCTTTCATCTGCGATTAACATCTTTTCTTCACGGCAAATTACCCATGCATTTTTATCGTCTTCCGTAATGTGTAAAGCATGTTCTTTATTTCCGGAAATCACAATCGTGAGTACGTGCATCTCTGTTAACCCTTTTTGCTCCAACAGTTTGTATGCACTGTCTTTTACCGATTGATACCGTTCTTTTGTACATGTAGAATCATCCTCTAACTCCATTACAAAAAGTACATTAAAATGTCTATATTCTTTTTTTAAAAAAACCAAAAATTCCGGCAGATTGGATGAAACAGGAGAATATCCCTCCAATACCAAAAATGCAGTCAGTTCCTTTTTCATGTTATTTATCCTCGTATATTTTTAATATACGATTATCCCGAAAAAAATGCAACTATTCGTACCGATATCGCATTCGTGCAAATCCCACCTCATCTCCTGATATTAAAGGAACCGTTTCATTGGCTTCCAGCCTTATTCCGTTTTTAAATGTGCCATTGGTGGAATTAAGGTCCTGCAGATAAACCCGCCCTTCTTCTTCATATATTTTAGCATGCATGCGACTGATTCCTTCTCCCGTAAGAACAACATCTGTTTGTTCCGCCATTTTCCCAAATATGCAAGGAAATTCCGGTAAAACCAGATTTTCTCCGCTTTCACTATCCACCCCCCGCATCCAATGTTTCTTTCCCTCACCATTGAATCCGATAACCGTAGTCTCTCCGGTATAATCATTTTTTTCTCCGGCAAATCCTTCCCAATCCGCTACGCTCATCATGGAAATATTACCTACGACTTTTTCCGGCATGGCCTTCTCCCTAAAAAAAGAAGTCTTTTCATTTATAATGGCTTTCACTTTATCCCAAATACTTCCTTTATTTTTTATTCCGGTTTCCTCTGGCGGAAGGTAAATTGCTTTCTCTTCTGCTACAATAACCGGTATGTCCTCAACCTCTGCACTTTCTCCCAATTCTTCCGCATATAACACAATTTCTCTAAGAACAAAGTTCTCATCTCTGGCGCATTTAAAAAACTTATATGCCAGGTCTACGCCTCTTTCATCTTTATGGTCCACATGCTCAAGAAAAAATTCTGCCAATTCCATAAAGTCATTTTCCGCGCCTCCGGGATAGAATACCCATTCTGTTTTGTTGCTGTCCGGATTACAATAGCAATAGTCAGGTCCCAACATAATATGACGGCTGTCCAATAAGTATTTTTTCATTTCCTGAAACAGGCTGTCCATTCCGTAGATAATTCTTTTGATGTCTTCATAACACATTTCTTTCTTGGAAAAAATCCTGCTTAGCGGTTGCTTCGAACTGATCTCATAATATATTTCCTCTTTGCCGTCAAAAAAACTGCTGTGAACACTTAATAAACCCTTAATTTTATTCTCGCACAACATTTTTAGCTGGTAATCGGTTTCATCCGCCACGTCTAAAATCATATAGTTCTTGTTTGCATCTCTTTTATATTTCACTTCCATGTCATTGTCCTCCCAATTCTTCAAAAACACCATTTGGCAGTTGTAATATTCCGGTATTCTCCGAAATACTTCCTTTTTCTTCAGTATTTCCTCCGGATACATAATCCCAAAGTCGGAATGCATGATATGTACTTTTCACAAAATCCGGCGCATTTAATCGATACTCTGTCCATTCAGCTTCCATTTTCCAGAAATCATCGGATATTAAAGGCTCTAAAAATATAACAGAAGGAACATTCAGCTCACCTTGTACCGAAACCGTTACTTCTGCAGATGAAACCTTAACCTCCACCTCAACATTTTTCATCCATACCAACATATCATTTATTTCACTTAAGACAACGTTAGCGCATTTTCCTTCTATCTCATCATTATCCTTTCCCTCATAAAAAAATACCTTCTGTGCTCCGCGACAAACTGCCGCCTGCATGATTACCCGGTTGTATAAATATATATTCACATACACTACAATCAGAATCACTGATAAGAGAAACGGTATTAACAACGCCGTTTCAACAGTAAAACCTGCCCGAAAATACTTCCTCATCTTACCTCCTATGACATACACACCAAAACATATGCCGGGAACAAAAAACTTACAAACGGTAATACCGTTTTTTTATTTGCCTTGCGAAAAATAAGCAACATGACAGATGCTACTGCGCATAAAACAAAAGCAATGCAAAGCATCAAAATATTACGCCGAAGCCCTAATGCAATTCCCGTAGCAATAACCACCAGACCATCACCATAGCCAATTGCCTCGCCTGTAATTCCGGATATCAGAAGAAGCCCCGCGCCGATAAGAGCCCCACCCACTATTCCCAGCCAGTTAAAATCGTCATAACACAACTGTAAAATAACCCCTAAAAAACCAATGACAAGCACGCCCGCTACTGATATTTTCCGCGAAAAAAAATCCCGGATGCCTTCCCACAATAAAATTACCCCAATAAATACCTGAATGAATATCTCCATAGCTTCCTCATTTGCTTTCCTGTAAACACCGGCTACACAAAGGAAGTCCTGAAATTTCCTTTTGCGAAACCGTATATACCGTTCTTTTTAATCCACTGCAGGATATTGCACTGTGGTAACGGTCCCCCTGCAATGCAATATACAAACATTCTTCCTCTTTATCTTCTGTGTAACAGATTTCGCATTCCGTATACTTTCCTCCGTATAAATTTCTTGTCTCCGACAATGCCTCCGAAGAAACTGAACGGATAGTTAACCGTAAATGTGTACATTCACGATTCGTATGATAGACTTCCGCATTTTCTGTAATGTAATATGTTTCTGTCCCATCCTCTATCGTTTCCTGAACATATCCGGTATAGGTATGAACATAACACCGGTTCATTAACACCATTTCTCCGATTCCGCTAAATGAAAACCATGGTCTTACCCTGTATGTCATGGTCAAATCCAATATCTGATTATCTTCCTCCAAATCAGATCTCCATAACGTAATTCCGCTTATCCCACCGACAATCATGGAATTTTCAAGTCTTTCTTCTCCGACAAGAGAAACAATTCTGCTCTTGATATATCCCTCTTTCAAAAACATGTCTTTTAAGAAATCGTAAGTTTGGCTTTGTTCCGAACTCAACGTCATATTACCTTCACCATACAAATAATCAGTTTTCCCGCTTTCTTTAAAACGGGTATCATATGCATGGTACACATAAGAATAAACCGACATCTCCTGTCCTACCTGTTGTAATGCCGAATCCATAACTATATGAAGACACATCATATCAAAAACCGAAAACAACATCATGACAAACATCAAAAACATTGGCATAACCAGGGAAACCTCTAACGTAATTCCGGCCCTTCTATATTTCCGCACCTTTGTCACCCCTTTTACAAAGAGACAGCCAAAAACATCCTTTTTCTTAGGCATAGATATGTTTAATTAACCCGAAGAACGAATGAGAGAGTAGAACCGATTTGATAATAGACGCCCCGGAAAAAGGACGCTTTTGACTGCCTCTTTTATTTAATTTTCAAAAATATCCATACTTTCTTTCCATTGTATAAAAGTACCCGTAATCGCTTGTTATTCCGATTTCCAGACTAATCATATCTGCGCACGCATCCATCCTAAACATTCCATTACCTTCGGTCAGCCTGATGTCTGCCTCCATCATATCCATACACCTGAATGTTTTTATCTCAGATGGTAATAGAGCAAGCAGAATACGGGCATAATCTTCATACGACAGCCCCTGTTTATCTTCTGTTTCAGGCACATCCCTTGCAGAAAACATATCCGGATCATATTCTGTCAGACCTTTTAGACTCATATTGAATTCGTCCACTTCCTTTAAAAGCAAAACCCGGTTGCCATCTATTAACTCCTTTACATCTAAGGCACCTTCTGCGGCTGCCCAGCATATATTGATTAAGATTGCTGTTAATTCCGGCGGAATATCAACAAATACCCCTAATTTTGCAACTTCGTTCACTAATTTTTGCGTATCTGCATCCGATACCAGCATGATATAATTTGCTGCACTACGAAACCAAAATAATGTCTGCACCATATAATTTAAATTTGCAGTATCCTGTGGCAAACCAAACAAAATATATTCTACCTGATAATCCAAACAGGAATCAGGAATAACCGACTGAAAATTACCCATTTTATTGATGATGTACTCGTTAAAATAGACTTCGTCCAATACTTCACTCACATCCGGTTTCCACACCCCGCTTCCTTCCAGACAATTGCGATAAGATACTGCATTCCCGAGCTGAAATGTTTTGGTCGAAAGTTCAGTAATCCTATCATTCAGAAAGACAGCCAGAATAGGATCAATATAAAAAGTACCAATGTCGAATGACGGCACGACTTGTGTTAATTTCCATTCTTCACCCAATAAATTATTTTCGGTCCAGCTTTCATCCGCCAGATTCAATGCCTCTTCATACTCTGTCTTCAGGTTCTCTCCGCTTATTTCATAGGTTTCAACCGTTGTCATCCAGTTTTGCACTTTTTCAATTAAGTTAACATCAACATAATCTTTCATATATTGAATTGCCTGTTCTTTCATCACAAGTCCTGCATAATCCGTAGCAAGCCTGATATTGGTAATCTCAACATTACAATCTTCTATACCATACCAATCCCTTGCCCATAACAAGAATTCATTTTCCGGCATAAAAATATTACCCTCCAAATATTCCTCCAGTCTGCTCTCAACTTTATGAAAGTCAGGTTTCTCCGTCATATAAGAAGTATCAATAAAAAATAATCCATACCTTTCAAAAAATTCTTTATGATACTCCGCAAAGGTAGAATGAATTGCCGTCTGAACAGCATTTTCCATTCTAATCTTCAGTGCACTTCCCCTGGCTGCTTCTATGGCAGATAAAAACACAGAAATCACCAACGAAAATACCAACGCAAGATATATTGTAATTTGTGCTTTTTTCATACGGCAATTCTCCTTCTTTAACTGATTTTTCCGATTTTTTTTGTAATTGTTTTGAAAATGTCCTGTACAATGCTAATCATCTCATCCTTGAAAATCAGAACTAACGCAATTAAAACCACCAAAATCAATATGATTTCCACTGTTGAAAGTCCATCTTCATTCCTAATAAATTCTTTTACTGCCTTCATTCCCTTCATAGGCTCCCTCCTTTCTTTTATAATTTGTCACAAAACATCATATAGAAAAGTTGCCAAAAGCCGGAATCATAATCATCACCATTACCACCAACAACAAAATCAACATGGGAAACAGTAGCTTTGTACCTGCTGTCTCTCCTTTTTTTCTGATGTACTCCCTTTGCATATTCATGGCTTCGGCAGCCTCCTCTCTTAAAATACCGGTTAGCCCTTCTGCTCCCTGCCGGATATTTCTGGCTATTATATTCCCAAATTTTTCTGTTTCCCTGATTCCACACCTTCGGCCGAAATTTTGATAAACCATTCTTTCGGGAACTCCATTTTCCATTTCCCTGACACTGATTGTCACTTCCTCATATATTTGCCTGCAGGCAGTTTTTCCCTCTCCATATGCGGATGCCATTTTTTGAAAGGCCTGTCTTACCGTCATACCTGCTCCGGTTAACATGGAACATTTCAATGCGAATTCCGGAAATTCTTTTTTTAGCTGCTCTTTTCTTTTTTGTAGACGGTTTTTCTCTTGCAAACGGTCTGCAAAGAAAAAATATCCTCCTAATACCGCAGATAACAGTAAAATTTTCACTCCTTTTCCTTCGGTCTCTTCTCTCCATAAAATTTGATTTTTTTCGATTTGTGTGGGAAGTGATAAATATGTATCTTCAGCACTCTCCTCATCCGCTCTCTGAATTGCCTGCTCCACACTCTGCTGCCATAACAACTCCTCCGTGTAAACCGGCGGACAAATCACAACAGGGAAACTGTGCTGAAAACAATAATCTTCATACTCCATTTCTGCCGTTAACATCACGGTCTCCCGGTTTTCTACTGTCTCTTTTAAACTTCCGTCGTAGCCCACCAAATCCGAATTATCCGTATAATAACTGATTTCAAAAGGATACCCTTCCACTTCCGATACAAAATTCATATCCTCGTAAATGCTGTCCGCCGCATCATTGTTTCCCACCACAACGACCTCCAGTTCTTCGATAAATTCCGGCAACATCTCTTCCAGCTCTTCCTCTGAATAAACCCGCTCCGCAAGATTATAATAAACGACAACCTCCCTATTCTCATCCGATGCCACTAACGAAACCGCCTTTTCACCTTCTCCGTATTCATTTCTCCTTAACTTTACTCCTTCCTCCAACGTCCCCTGCGAACTTATCAAACCTGACAAGGCAGCAATTACACACCCTGCAAGCATGACTGCAATTCCCCTCTTGTAATTTTTATTCATACTTCCCTCCTAAATCTCGATTGCAGTAATTTTCATTCCCCATAAAATTGCCGTCACATAGGCAATCAGACATCCTGTCATAATGCCGATTCCGCTTATGTTTCCATAAAGCGCATCAAAATATCCCGGCGATGTAAGGCCAATGTACGTTAAAATAAAAAACGGAATCACACTCATAATTTTTTGCTCAAATTGCTTTTCACTGATTAAAATTCTTAATTCCCTTTTCATGTCTATCTTTTCACTTATGGTCTGCGCCGTGTCCGATATAATTTCCCTCAGATTACCTCCCGTACGTTTTGCCGCCGAAAAAATATCCGCAAAATCCATAATATCCGACACTTCCGACCTTTTTCCCAAATCCAATAACAAACTCTCTAATACCAAATTACTATCCAGTCCCCGTCCGATAGCCATAAGCTCTTTGATAATATCCGCTTCTTCTCCATACAATGGTCTTAAATCTCCATATGCATGTCGGAAAGCATTTTCCACTGAGTTGCCTGCCTGTAAGTTTCCTGCCACCGTTTCAACTACCTCTTTAAATCCCAGTGTTAATTCCCATTGTCTCTTCTTTTTAAAAACTTTTCTTTTCCATCGCATAAACAACGGATAAAACAACATCAGAATAAAAAAGGCTATCAGCGAGCGGTAGAAGAAAAAAGCCAAAATCCCACATATGCCCATCCATTGAATAAAAAGAACCATTTTTTCTTTGAATGATAGAATATAAACACTGTAATCCACTTTTTCCTCCTTAATCCGCCTGCCATTTTTCTGTATGTTGAAGTTCATTCTTTTGACGCAGTACCTTCTTTTTATTCTCATCTTCCTCACATTCAAATAGCGGATTTAAAACAATTTCTCCATTTTCCACACCGAGAATTTCAAGAATTTCCAGCACTCTTCTGCTTTTATCACGCATACGCCCTAAATGAACCAAAATGTCTATCCCGGAAGCAATCTGTCTGCGGATTGCTGCCAGGGGTAATTCTTTAGCCATCAGCACCATCATTTCCAATCGCATCAACATATCCGTTGCACTATTGGCATGTCCGGTAGATAAGCTTCCATCATGCCCTGTATTCAAAGCCTGCAGCATATCAAATGCTTCCTCACCTCTTACTTCTCCAACAACAATCCGGTCCGGGCGCATACGGAGAGCTGTTTTTATCAAGTCCCGGATGCTAATCTCTTCACATCCTTCCTTTGTCGCATTTCTGGTTTCCAAGGAAACCAGGTTAGGAATTCCTTTGATTTGAAGTTCTGCACTATCTTCAATGGTAATAATTCTTTCATCCATAGGAATGTAATTTGCTAATACGTTTAACATCGTTGTTTTCCCCGAACCGGTTCCCCCCGAAATAAAAATGTTATAACCGCTCCTCACTGCATTTTTTAGAAATTCTGCCGCTTCATAAGTAATACTTCCATACGCAAGATAATCCTCCATGGTAATCGCTGTTTCCGGAAATCTTCTGATGGTAACAAACGGTCCGTTTAATGCCAAAGGCTTCATCACGATGTTTACCCGGGAACCATTCTCCAACCTGGCATCTGCAATGGGACTGCTTTCGTTTACCACCCTGTTGCATCCTGCGACAATCTGTTGAATTACATCTTCCAGTTTCTCTTCCGATGAAAAATGCTTATCCCACCGGTAAAGAGCCCCTTTTCTCTCATAAAAAATATTGTCCGGACCATTTACCATAATTTCCGTAATATCTTCTTTTTCAATTAATTCCTGAAGAATGTCCAGTTTGCGGAATGCATCAAACAATTCCTTTGCAAGATTTTCTCTTTTTTCGATGCTCAAATACCTGCTGCCGCATTCTTCTAATATGGTATGGTGGATTAAATTTTGTATTTCACCGTCTGTCATTTCCCTGGACAAATCAATCTGCTCCCGGACACGGCTGTAAATCTTTTGCCTTAACTTTTCCTGCTCATCCATCTATAGTTCAAAATCCTCCCTAATCATTCTTCTCGTATAATCCGCAAGTTCCGAATAAAGCAAATCCTCCGCTTCCACAGGCAACTGCCGGTAGATTGGGAACGAACATTTTTTTGTTTTTGCAATCACATCTTCATAAGCAAGTTCTTTTAGCACATTTTCGTAGTGGGCAATTTTGGCAATTGCCATACCGTCATTCCTCGTAATGGTATAAACATGTGAACAGTTTCTGAGAATCCGGTACAATCCCTGCACATATTCCGAAAGGTCCAAAATGATGTAATCATATTCTCCGCAATCTGCAATCGCTTCCAAAAAAGCCTCCCACTCTTCCGGTAGTACCTTGCTAATATCCATATATGAAAATGCCGGCGGAACAAAATCCAGTCCGTTCATTTTCTGTTTCGCTCTATAAAACTGCTGTGGAAAATCTTGTGATAAATTTTTAAAATAATAGATAAGATCTGCCATATCCACAGAAAAACTTTTCTGCATCATATGACTGAAACCTGAATAAGCTTCGAAGTTTAAATATAAGACCTGATATTTTGAAGAAAGCATTTGCCCCAAGACCAGTGAGAAAGAGGTTTGGAGACATCGCCCTATGGGAGAGTACACACCAATGAGTTTGGTTTTTTCTCTCTTTTCCGTAAACGGCTTGCTCGTCTCTTTAAATTTAGCTAAGTCACTTAATCGTGCTGCAAAATATTCGGCGCTACGGTAACGGTAAATTCCGTCTTCACCTTCATCTTCTTTTTCCTCGCATAGACGAAAAAGTTTTTCAATATTTTTCAGGGAATCCTCTTTCTTCCCATATTTTTTAACCCAATCTTCGGATAAAACACATATTGGCGCAGTCTGTTTCACAACATAGTTACTGAATTTTTCCCAATCTGTAAAAAATACCAAATTACAAGGCAATAATTTCTTTTCTTCCAAATATTCCTGCAAATGCATAGCGTATTTTTTGTTACTGTCACATATAATTACCGACTTTCTTCTCACATGCCACCTCCTACTATAATCATGGCCGAAATCAGAAGCGGAACCGCAAAGTGAATTCCCGCCTCCTTCATTGTTTCCTCATCTTCTTTTAACATATAAGGCATCTCAACATTGCCGCCTGTCGCAACACTCAGCCAAAGATTTTTATAATAAATGAATCCATACCGGAAACGCTCTCTTACATTTCTGTAAATCAGCAATTTCAATAGGGCTATGATTCCTGCAATAAAAATAGCCAGAATCATACATTTTATATTGTCAGACATACTAAAAAAGGCTCCTGTTACTGCCATTAATTTTATATCACCTGCTCCCATTGCCCTGATAAGAAACAGAGGACTAAACAACACAATCGGAAATACTATGCCGAGAATCAGCAAAAGAAAATCTTTGTCATGCAACCAGAATAAGCGGTAAAGAATGCCTGTCGCCAGACCAAACAGAATAAAAAGATTCGGAATCCTGCTTTCTTTTAAATCAAAATAAGCGGTTCCCAATAAAAGAATGAGTAAAATTACGATAAAAACCCCTCCCACAATATTTATTTTTATCAGGTTTGGAACATTTGCAGAGATATCTGCTAACGAAAAATTAAGAATTGTAAATCAGATGTTCCTATTGTTCTTGCATTATAGGCGTAAACCCATAAAATGTCCAGTACCTTTTTCGAAGTTTTTTATTTTTGTTAAAAACCTACAAAAAAATTCCAAAATGAAATTCCATAAAGCAGGAAAAACCCAGGAAATCCAAGGGTTCCGCAAACAAAAAAAGTGACCATATTATATGCAATACATACTGGAATTCCCTTTTGTAACAATGCATCATTCACAAAATATATCGCAACAAAACACAGACCGACGCGTAATAAAAATGTGATAATATAGTCAGGTCTTTTTCTTCCGACGACAAATAAAACAATGACACCTACTATACCCGCAATCAACAAAGGGATGTTAAACTCCAACATTTCAATCTCTCTTTTTACCTTCTTAATCTTAATTTATGTACAAACTTATGGAAATATTACTTTTATCAAACGAATATTTTCTTATGACCCGTATATTTTTCCAAAATCTGCCCATACTGAAAATAACCATAAAAAACCGCCGGCTTTCGTCCGGCGGCTGATTGGTAAAAAGTACCTTATTATAACAGAAGGGAGACTGCTTATGAAGATTGAATACTGTCAACTGGATTACGAATCCACCCCGGGCGAAACAGACAACGATGAACTTCTCCGGGAAGAAATCAAAAAGGCTATGATCGCCTTGGAAAGTGCATACTGCGGCTTTGATAACGTAACCGATCCCGATTTGATTGACTGTTATATCTTTCAGGTAAATTCCGCCCTGAAACGCTACCGCTATCTTCTTTTACAAGCAGAAAAGATTCACAATGTTCCTGACGAAACACCTGAATCTTCCCTACCATCCAATTCTATTTTTATGCCGGAAACACCGGCAGCTTATACGTAAAATCCTCTGGAAGCACCCTGATCTGCCATGCTTTCATTTACATCATTGCGTCCATAGGTAAGTCCGGCAACTACCGTTTGGGCATTGCTCATAACGGGAGCTGAATCGTCCTGTGCACTCACCTTGGCAAAAGCATCTTTTAAGGGAACAATTACACTCTTGGCATTCTCTAAATGCTTAACATCCCTGCTATATTCACACTGAAGCAGTTCACGATATACATAAAGATAAAGCTGCATCAGATTCTGTGCAATTTCCTGCTCCAAATGCAGGGATTCCATCAGTTCATTAACACATCCTCTGGTACGACGAAGACTCTCTTTTAAGGCAGTTCTGTCTTCTTTTAAAAGAGCCTCCTCTGCTTCTTTTATATAATCAAGAAACAATTCATAAACAATGTTTACCAGCTCCGTTTTATTTGCTTGGGAAATACGTAACGTATATGCCTGTTTTAATTCATTGGTCATAGGATTCCCCTTTCATTACTGCAATAACTGTAATACCTGCTGCGGTCTTTCATTTGCCTGGGCAAGCATGGAAGTACCCGCCTGGGAAAGCACCTGCTGTGTGGTATATTCCGTCATTTCAGCAGCCATATCCACGTCCATAATTCTGGAATAAGAAGAAGTCATGTTTTCATGGGTAATATCAAGGCTTGCAGTGGTTGATTCCAGACGATTCTGATATGCACCCAGTCTGGAACGGGCTGAGGATACATACTGGATTGCTTTCTCAATGGTTGAAATTGCCGCTGAAGAATCTTCTTCATTGGTAATCTCCAAATCTTCAATTCCCATCAATTTTAAACTGATGGTAGGAATTCTCATTTCAAGAACCTGGCCTTCTTCCGTACCAATCTGCATACGCATTGCACCGATTCCTGTCATATCCAGATTAACATCGGAAGCACTCGCTTTTGCCTGAAGCTTAACTTCAAAACCATCGGATGCGGTAATGGTTACAACATCACCGGTAATATCACTGATAATTGCATCATCGGGAAATGCATTTTCACTTCCGTCCTGTAAAAGCGTTGCTGCTGTAATAATGGTATTGCCATCTTCATCCACACCTGTAGTAACGGATGATAATGTATAATCCTTTACTTCTACATCATCAGAATAATATAAAATTTTAACATTAGGGTCGCTGCTGTATCCCTTTAAGTCAAAACCTCCGTCCAAAAGAGGTTCTCCGTTGAATTCCGTGTCACTGGCAATTCTTTCGATTTCTTCTTTTAACTGCTGGAGCTCTTCATTGATGTATCCACGTTCTTCTTCCGTATTGGTACCGTTTGATGCCTGCACTGCCAACTCATTCATACGCTGCAACATTGCATGAATTTCATTCATGGCACCTTCTGCTGTTTCCACGATGGAAATCGCATCACTGGCATTGTCTCCTGCAATGGAAAGTCCTTTAATCTGAGAATTCATTCTCTTGGCAATTGCAATGCCTGCCGGATTATCTTTCGCATGGTTTACCTTCAAACCGGAAGATAATCTCTCCATTGCCTTTGTTAAATTATTGTCTGTTCTATTCAACGCATTCTGTGCTGTTAACGCTGAAATATTTCTGGTAACTCTTACGCTCATATTACACCCTGCCTTTCTGTATCCTGCATACTGGAAATAAATAATTTCGCTGTTTCATATAAGTCTCTGGTTGAACCACCATCCTCGACACTCTTGTCGTGCCGCCGGTACAAAAAGGTTCCGTCCAGTTTCTCACTGTAAAGATATCTGATATCGCCTGCTTCTTTTCCTGCAGCCGCAAGCTCTTTTTCAAACCTGCCTTCTGCTTTAAGTGCTTCCGTGCCCTCTTCACTGTCGCATGCGATGTAGCCCTGTACCTTCTCCTCCGTGAGTCTGAACTGTGCTACGATATTACCATATTTTGATGTAGATAAAGTTGCCATGACATTGCCGTCATTTTCTCCCTTATGTAAAATCTTTACCCGGATTCCCTGCAAACGCCCGTTTATATATGCCGGAATCTCGTAATTCTCTTCTTTTATCAGACTACCCGTAAAAGAAAGCTGTTTAAATGCCGTTGTCATGGACTTTAAATCAATGCGCCCCATTTCATTATCCAACATGCTTTCTTCCATAAGACTTCCGGCCTGCTTTATCAGTTCTCCGTAAGCGTCTTTCACACTTTCCCTGTCTGTAAAAGCATCCTGAAGGGCAAACACAGTCTCTTCAAAGGCGCTGATTTCTTCACTGCTTATCTGCGAGGCATTAACATCTACGCTTTCTTTTCGGCTTTCACCACCTGTTTTGTAACCTCCACGGTTTTCCCTTCCTTCGTTTTGGGCAACGCTTTGGAAAATAGTCCATGCACTTTGCAATGCATCCGGTGCTTCCAATAAGGTCTGCATAAACTGAATATTATCCGGTGTTACTTCTTTCTCATAATACATCAGTTCTTCTACTGCGTCTGCATAATCTCCGGTTAAAATTTCTCTCAACTCTCCCAGTTCTTCCTGCATGACTTCCTTATTCACTGCATCATTACCGACAACCGCATTTTCAAATCCCTTAAGAATCTGGTTGCTGATATCAAAATCATAACCCGCCGACTTTGCCATTGTCCCAAAAGTATCATCTATACAATAATCCATGCCTGTACTTTTTCCACTACGCATAGCCGATAAAAGATTTTTAAAAGACATCTGCGAACCCTGGCTTAACAGATTTCCTACCAGTGCGCCGTCTGCTTTTTCAATCTGATGTAAAAGTCTGTAAATACCAATGTACGCTTCTCTCTCTTCCGCAGTGATTTCCTGATTCTTTTCCAAACGGAACAGGAATTTGCTATACTTTTCAGTGGTCTGCTCAACAGTATCCTCATATGTATCCAATTGATTTTCAAGGGTAGCCAAATCTGTTTCCAATGGATTTATTCCATCCCGAATCAGCTGCAATGTTGACGCAGGTGTCATTTTGCACATGATGCGCTGCAAACCTGCATCTGCGTCACGGACAGATTCTATATTGGATACCGTAACTTCCATACTGTTGTAACCCAGAATTCTTACCGCCCTACGGTTTGTATCATTTATATCGAATTTTAAATCATTTAGGATATCGTCTACGTTGGCAAAAGCTTTTTTAATGGAGTCTCCTAAATCAGCACGGACCTCTGTTCCAAGCAGTTCATACTGTTGCCCTGCTTTCACGTAGTCCTGACGCATCGCTTCGCCCAAATCATGAACGGATGCTAAGGTATGCACACCCTCTGCCCGAACAATTCTTCCCACTGTTGCAGCCGGTGCCAGTGCCAATGTGACAAGTTTGTCATTTGTAGCCTGCCATAGTGTTGCTTTCTGCGCTGCTTCCGTATCTTTCGGGAACAATGTATTCTGACGGTTTGCTTCCATGGCTTTTAAATCTTCCACCAGACGCGATAATTCAGCAGTTTCTACATGATAACCAAGTTTCATGAGTCTGTAATTGCTTTCAACCGTCATGGCAAGTCTGGTTTCTTCCAGTATACGCATTGCCTTTACCAGTTCGGGATTTTCATCTGTGACAATAGCAAAATCTTCTGCATTCTCCGTTGTAAAACTGTTCGCGTTATCCAAGGAAAGATTTACTGCACCCTCGCTGAATGTTCCTTCTATATGCACAGCTTGCATTGCAATACGCAGTTGACGTATATTCAAAGACCTACCGCTCTCTACAACAACTTTTACCGCTTCATGGCTAAACGACTGTACATCCTCATAAATCTGCACCGCTTCCGTCAGTTTATTAACATTGTTTTGCAAATATGCATCTTTGGCTTCCCTGCCGTCAGCAATGGCATTTGCAATGCTTCGTGCAATGTCTTCTTCCGACATTGGTATTTCTATCTTTTTTAATTCATGCAAATTTTTTATATTTGTTTCATTCAGTAATATGCCGCTTTTAACGAGCCATTGCGCTTCTTTTAACGTTTCCTCACTTACGGAAAGTCCGGCATCTTCAATAGTTTTGGATAATCGGGCTTCCATACTTTTCCAATCAAACTCTGATGACTGCTTTGTCAGATATCCACCAATGTCATCAGTGTAATAACCACCTATGTTTTCCGATACTTCAGCACCGGAATATCGCACTCTGTATAAATGGTCGATGGTAGGATCTATTCCGTTTCTTAAAAGATAATCACACATGCCATCGGTTACTTCTGTTATTTCAGTGGCCAGTTGCATAGCCTCTGCCGCATTTTGTGCATTTTTTTCCGTCAGGGGTAAATCTGCCTCGCGAAATGCCTTTCTCACTGCATTGGCAACTGTCTTGCTTCCCGTAATCTCCTGAAGCACTTCATCGGATAAATCATCATTATAACCTTCAATAATCACACCACTTTGTGCAAGTTTTGCTTTGATTTCATCCACAACCGTTACTGTAGTCTCAACTGAGGTTTCTCCCGGTTTGTATCCTTCTTCTACCAGTTCTGCAAAATCCTCATCCGACATGGAATTTGACATTACCGTCATATAATTGCGATGATTGATAACATCCATGGCTCCGGCACTCTTCATGACATCCTGCTGTGTCATCCCCTGCCCTTCATATGCAGAAAACGGTGTACTCCTTCCGGAAATGGACATTGCAAAGTCTGAAGCCTTAACAATGCGTGATGCATTAGCCTCTGTGGACTTTGTATACGTAGTATTCACTTGTGTGTCTTCCTGACCGGAATTCGTATAAAAATGAATCATGCCACACCTCATATTAAAATTAAGTCACTATTTATTTCGGTTAAAAACAGAAAAAATTTAACCCTTTTACAATGATTGTTTCTCCGGCAGCTCACCTTATTTAGTTGATATATAAAAACAGTCTTACGAGATTTTCATCGCAAGACTGTTTTGTATTTTTGTGTATTATATTTATTCATATTCTTCGCATGGTACAGGATACAATTCCCAAATAGAATCCTCCCAACACTATAGATGAAAGAATTGCCATACAGCCAAGTATCATTCCAATAACAGCAGCCACAGAGGTTTTGTTCAGATTCACTTCCACTTTTGTTTTCTCCTATTCTTCTCTCAATATTCTTCCAAGTTTTTCATTTACTTCTTCAAAATTCGTAAAATGAATGCCTTTGATTCCAACACTCTCTGCACCTTTCACATTAGCGAGGCGATCATCTATAAAAACCGTTTCCTCTGCCACTAAATGAAATTTTTCCAGAAGTCGCTCATAAATTTCACGGTCGGGCTTCGTCATTTTTTCATGTGAAGACACCAAAACATCATCAATATAGGGTAAGAACGTAAAACACTGCTCCGCCGTATTCCGATAAAGACTGCGAGGATAATTCGTTAAGAGATAGGTATGATAGCCGGAATCCTGCAAGCCCTTAACCCAGCCTTTTGCATAAGGAAATGCCTCTATTGTAAGATGAATATTCTCCCAAAAAGCACTTGCTTTCTCTTCCAAACCGGGAAGTTTCTCCAACATCTGAGCAATCACATCTTCTTCATCCATAACACCCCTGTCGAGTTCGTTCCAAAAGGGACTGTTTACCATAACAGACGCAATCGTTTCTGTTTCCTCAGGAGTACAGCCTACATTTGCCATAACTTCTCTCCACTTAAAATCCACCAAAACCATGCCTACATCAAAAACTATATTCTTAATCATTTTGACACTCCTACTATTCTAAAATTAACTTTATTTTATCATAATAACGGTACATGTCAATTTATAGTAAACATCAACTATAAGACGCAAGCTGAATTTTAAGTTGTTCTATCTCTTGCATTAATATTGCAATTTCCTTATCTTTTTCCCGATATATAAGTTCTGCCTCTGCTCGGGCTTCTGCTCGGCCTTCCTCTCTACCGTCTTCAATCATGTCATCAATTGCTTTACAGTTACTTTTTTCTTTCGCCTCTT
>CAZYVY010000030.1:0-23279 GCA_964651555.1 uncultured Lachnospiraceae bacterium
AGCAGAAAGCTAAATTCATCTACGGCGTATTAGAAAAACCTTTCCGTAACTACTACAAGAAGGCTGACCGTATGAAGGGTATGACCGGTGAAAACCTTATGATCATTCTCGAAAGCAGACTTGATAACGTAGTATTCAGAGCAGGTTTTGCACGTACAAGAAGAGAAGCAAGACAGATTGTTGACCACAAGACTATTACTGTTAACGGCAAGATCTTAAACATCCCTTCTTATCTTGTTAAGGCTGGTGATGTAATCGAAATTAAAGAAAAATCACGCAGCAACCAGAGAACAAAGGATGTATTCGAAGTAACAGCAGGCAGACTTACTCCTGACTGGCTTGACGTAGACAGAGATGCTTTCAAGGTAGTGGTAAAAGAACTTCCTACCAGAGAGGCAATTGATGTTCCCGTTAACGAAATGCTTATCGTCGAATTGTATTCTAAGTAAGATTAGCAAAACATTTATCATTTATATAAGGAGGGACTTACATGTTAGCATTTGATTTTGATAGCCCTAATATTGAAGTGGCAGAAATTTCAGAGGATAAGAAATACGGCAGATTTGTAGTAGAACCTTTGGAAAGAGGCTACGGTATCACATTAGGAAATTCATTAAGACGTATTATGTTAGCATCCTTACCCGGTGTAGCAGTAAGCCAGGTTAAGATTGAAGGTGTTTTGCACGAATTCAGTTCAATCCCCGGAGTAAAAGAGGATGTGACTGAAATTATCATGAATATCAAGAACTTAGCCATCAAAGATAACAGCGATTCGGATGAACCGAAAAAAGCATATATCGAGTTTGAAGGCGAAGGTGTTGTAAGAGCTTCCGATATTCACGTGGATTCAGACATTGAAATTATGAATCCTGATCAGGTAATCGCAACTTTAAGCGGTGGAAAAGAAGCAAGATTATACATCGACTTCCTTATCACAAGAGGTCGCGGATATATCAGTGCTGATAAGAACAAGAGCGAGGATCTTCCGATTGGAAACATTGCAATTGACTCTATCTATACACCTGTTGAACGCGTAAACCTCACCGTTGAGAATACACGTGTTGGTCAGATGACTGACTATGATAAGCTTACATTGGATGTATACACCAATGGCACATTGGCTCCGGACGAGGCAGTCAGCCTTGCGGCTAAGGTTTTAAGCGAACACTTAAAACTCTTCATCAACCTCTCTGAGAACGCTAAGAATGCTGAGGTAATGATTGAAAAAGAAGATGACCAGAAAGAAAAAGTGCTTGAAATGAGTATTGATGAATTGGAACTTTCTGTTCGTTCTTACAACTGCTTGAAGAGAGCAGGTATCAACACAGTTGAAGAATTAACAAACAAGACTCCGGAAGATATGATGAAGGTTCGTAATCTCGGACGTAAGTCATTGGATGAAGTTTTGGCAAAGTTAAAAGAATTAGGTCTTCAGTTAAATCCCAACGAGGATTAAGAAGAACATGCGGTAAGTCCGAATGGCGCGCGTAAACCCATTAATGGATGCTAAACGCAGATGAGTAAGTCCAAAGAGCGTTATCCTGCGTTCCACGAAAAATGAAGGGAGATATTTAAAGATGGCAGCATACAGAAAGTTAGGAAGAACTTCCAGCCAGAGAAAGGCATTACTTAGAAACCAGGTTACAACATTGTTATACCATGGCAAAATCGTGACAACCGAAGCTAAGGCTAAGGAAATCCGTAAGATTGCAGAAGGTATGATTGCACTTGCTGTAAAAGAAAAGGACAACTTTGAAATGGTAAAGGTTACCGCTAAGGTTGCTCGTAAGGACAAAGATGGCAAGAGAGTAAAAGAAGTTGTTGATGGTAAGAAAGTTACCGTATATGATGAAGTAGAAAAGGAAATCAAGAAAGATTTACCTTCAAGACTTCATGCAAGACGTCAGATGTTAAAGGTTTTAACACCGGTTGTTGAAGTTCCCGATACAGCAGCAGGCAAGAAGCGCGGCACAAAGAACGTAGATATGGTTGCTAAGCTTTTCGATGAAATTGCTCCTAAGTATACAGAGCGTAACGGTGGTTACACCAGAATCATCAAGGTTGGTCCTCGTAAGGGTGATGCAGCTATGATGGTAGTAATCGAGCTTGTTTAATCAGAAAGAAATGATTTTAAAAGGTGAGTTAGTCAATTTGACCAACTCGCTTTTTTAATTTTGTAGCAGATTGACTATATTTTTTTCTTATTGAAATAAAATACTTTTTATTATGGTAAAAATAAGTTATACTACAAGAGGTAGGATGGTAGAGTAGAGTGGCGAAATGTGTTAATGTTGCAAAAGTCTACGTCCCGGTAAATAGGGATTTTGAGGAGGATTACAGAATGAATCTTGAAGAATTAATCAGATATGCCAAAGAGAATAAGTGTTCCGATATTCACATTACGGTAGGTACGGCATTGGCAATCCGTCGGTTTGGAACATTACAGATTTTGGAACCTGCACCTTCCGCAGAAGAATCCAGAGATATGATTTTCTCTATCCTGGATCAGGAACAGGTACATAAGGTTTCTGCAGGAGAAGACCTTGACGTAGGTTGTATGCTTCGTGACGGTACAAGAATCCGTGCAAATGTATATCATCAGAGAAATAACCTGGCTGCAAGTATCCGTCTTCTTGATGATACAATTCCCGGCTTTGAGAAGTTAGGTTTGCCGGCTATCGTAAAGAATTTTGCGGAGCTTCCCAATGGTCTTGTGTTGGTAACCGGACCTACAGGTAGTGGTAAGACAACCACACTTGCTTCCATGATTGATTATATCAATAAAAATACATCAAAGCATATTATGACTATTGAGGATCCGATTGAATACATATATCCACATAACAAGGCTATGATTCATCAGCGTGAGGTTGGTAGAGACGTTGACAGTTTTGCAACTGCACTTCGTTCAGCACTTCGTGAAGACCCCGATATCATCCTTGTAGGTGAAATGCGTGACTTTGAAACCATTCAGGCAGCGATTACAGCAGCTGAAACCGGTCACTTGGTATTCTCTACCTTACATACTACAAGTGCTGCACAGACCGTAGAACGTATTGTAGATGCATGCCCGATTGATGGTCGTGAACAGGTTCGTGCCCAGTTTGCAAACGTAATCAGAGGTATTGTAACCCAGCAGTTAATTCCTTTGGCAGACGGAAACGGTCGTGTGGTTGCAACTGAAGTATTGAATGCAAACTATGCAATCGGAAATTTAATTCGTGAAAATAAGTCTGTGCAGATTACAAGTGCTATTCAGTCCGGTATGCGTGAAGGTATGCATACTATGAATCATGATTTGCTTCGTTTGGTTCGCGATATGCAGATTACAAAGGAAGATGCTATGCGAGTTTCTTCCGTACCTTCAGAATTAGAAAAAATGTTATACTAAAATATAAGTATTTGTTAGGGGCATTGCGAAAGCAGTGCCCTTTTTACGTTATTGTATGCCGGGATGAGTGTATATTTTTCCGACATCCCCCGCTCTCAGTATCTTATCTTGACGGTGTATTATGATAAAGTGTAAAATAAGACAGGTTGTATTAATATAAAACGGATAGAAAATATAAGGGTAGATTGTATGGATATTAAAGAGAACAAGGGACTCTCGACAAGTTTAATAAAGACAATAGCATTGATATGTATGTTCATAGACCATTTCGCGGCAAGTGTGGTTCTGCGTCTGATGCCGAATATGTCACATCCTGCCATGATGAAAATAGGTGAGATACTGGGGACATCCGGAACTGTTGAAACATATAACGCAATGGTAACGGTTTATTCATGGATGCGTAATATTGGACGTGTCAGTTTTCCGATTTATTGCTTTTTTATCGTGGAAGGATTTCTTCGTACAAGGAGTCGCAAAAAGTATGCAGGGCGTTTGGCAGTTTGTGCCTTGATTTCAGAAATTCCTTTTGATATGGCGATATATGGAAAGGTATTTTATTTTGGACACCAGAATGTGTTTTTTACGTTATTGTTAGGCATGCTTGCGGTATGGGTTATAGATACGTTTGCCAATAAAGATACCTGGGGGAGGGGAAAGAAAATTTTGTTGTCCGCGCTGGTAGGCTTCGGGTTTTATTTTGCGGCGGAACTGCTTTTTACGGATTATTCCAGTTTTGGTGTAACCGCTATTGTTTTGATGTATCTGGTACGCAGATTTACAGACAGAAAGATAAAATATTGGGCACCGCTGGTGTTTGCTGCCGGTGTGGCGGTATTATGTCTGTTAAGTCTTAGTGAAGCCTGGGCATTTATGGCACTGCCATTGTTCTTCTTTTATCAGGGTAAAAAAGGCAGGAATGCCAAGTGGTTCTTTTATCTTTTTTATCCGGTGCATTTGTTTCTGCTTGCCGTAGCCTGCCTTTGTATGGGAGTGCAGACGTGGAGCTTTTTGTAGGTATGCTTGTATTTCATGATAAAATCAGTTAGAATGATGATTGTGTCGTAAAAGACACAAGGAGTTTGTTATTTTGTATAGAGTTGAATTGCGTGACAAAATGATAGAGCGGAGTTTTTATGTCATTAATTAAAACCAAAAATCTCACATTTGAATATATACGCCGTGATGATGAGGGTAATGTAGAAGGCATTACCAAGGCGGTGGATGATGTAAACCTTGATATTAAGCAGGGTGATTTTATTACGATTCTGGGACACAACGGTTCCGGAAAATCTACATTGGCAAAGCATTTAAATGCTATTCTCTATCCTACGGAAGGTACAGTGTGGGTGGATGGAAAGGATACCAATGAGGACGAGCATCTCTGGGATATCCGTCAGACTGCCGGTATGGTTTTTCAGAATCCCGATAACCAGATTATCGGTCAGGTGGTGGAAGAAGACGTAGGTTTCGGCCCTGAAAATATGGGTGTTGCCACCAAGGAAATTTGGGAGCGTGTGGAAGAGAGCTTAAAGGCGGTGGGTATGTATGAGTATCGCAAGCATTCACCGAATAAATTATCCGGCGGACAGAAGCAGAGAGTGTCCATTGCAGGTGTGATTGCCATGCATCCGAAGTGCATTATTTTGGACGAGCCTACGGCAATGTTAGACCCCAAGGGACGTAAGGAAGTAATCCGCGCGGTACGGGCGTTAAATGACGTGGAAAAAGTAACGGTGATTTTGATTACTCACTATATGGAAGAGGCAATTTATTCTGATAAAGTTTTAGTGATGGATCAGGGTAAAATTGTGATGCAGGGAACACCAAAACAGGTATTTTCCCGGGTGGAGCAGTTAAAAGAATTGCGTCTTGACGTGCCTCAGGCAACTTTGCTTGCCTATGAATTAAAGAAGGCAGGCGTCAGAATAGAAGATGGTATTTTATCCAAGGAAGGATTGGTAGAGGCCTTATGCCGATTATAGTGCATCACTTGTCCCACGAGTATGGGGCAGATACAAAACTGAATACACTGGCATTGGACGATATTAACCTTGTAATTCCGGACGGGCAGTTTGTGGGACTTATCGGTCATACGGGTTCCGGGAAAACTACGTTGATTCAGCATTTGGATGCACTTCTGGAGCCTAAGAGCGGTACTGTCTATCTGGATGGTGAGGATATTTTCGAGAAGGATTATGACAGACAGAAGCTTCGTGCCTCTATGGGGCTGGTATTCCAGTATCCGGAGCACCAGTTATTTGAAACTACGGTTTTTGCGGATGTGTGTTTTGGACCGAAGAATTTGGGCCTTGATAAAAAAGAAGTGGAGCTGCGTGCTTATGACGCCTTAAAACTGGTTGGGCTGGAAGACGAAGTCTTTTATCAGTCTCCTTTTGATTTATCCGGTGGACAGAAGCGTCGCGTGGCCATTGCAGGCGTGCTTGCCATGCAGCCTAAGGTTTTGATTCTTGACGAGCCTACAGCAGGGTTAGACCCTAAAGGTAGGGATGAAATTTTAGATTGTATCAATGTTTTACATCATAAAAAGGATATGACCGTAATCCTCGTATCCCATAGTATGGAAGACGTGGCAAAATACGTGGACCGTATCATTGTAATGAATAGGGGCAAGGTGTTCTTAGACGGAAGTCCCAAGGAAGTGTTTGCCCATTATAAGGAGCTGGAAGAAATCGGTCTTGCAGCGCCGGAAGTGACTTATATCATGAATGAACTTGCAGCGAAGGGATTGCCTGTGAGTACAGAGGCGACAACTTTGGAGGAAGCCAAGGAAGAAATCCTGCGGGTAATATGGGGCAGGATTTAAAAAGAAGAAGTTATATTTAGAGATAAAGCACATGTTTATGTTTAGGAGATAGAATGCTTAGAGATATCACATTAGGGCAGTATTATCAGGAAGAGTCTGTGATTCACCGTTTAGACCCGAGAGTTAAACTGGTGGGCACTGTTCTTTTTATGATATCGCTTTTTATGTTTAATAATTTAATAGGGTATGGTCTTGCGGCATTGTTTCTTTTCAGTGCAATCAAGATGTCCAAGGTGCCTTTTAAGTTTATGGTAAAAGGTATGAGAGCTATCTTTTTGCTGCTGTTAATTACGGTGTTTTATAATTTGTTTCTGACAACCGGGGATGTACTGTGGCAGTGGGGATTTTTAAAGCTTACCAAGCAGGGTATTGAGATTGCGGCATATATGATGATTCGCCTGACGCTTCTCATTATTGGTTCGTCACTTATGACACTGACCACGACACCGAATCAGTTGACGGACGGTATTGAGAGTTTGCTTAGCCCGTTAAAGATTTTTAAGGTGCCGGTACATGAGGTGGCAATGATGATGTCCATCGCGCTTCGATTTATACCAATTCTCATGGAAGAGACGGATAAAATCATGAAGGCACAGATTGCCCGTGGTGCTCAGTTTGAGAGTAAAAATCTGTTTAAAAAAGTAAAAGCGTTGGTGCCGTTGTTGGTTCCCTTGATTATATCAGCGTTCAGAAGGGCAAATGACTTGGCTCTTGCCATGGAGGCAAGAGGTTATCGAGGTGGTGATGGAAGAACCAAAATGAAACCGTTAAAATACAAGAAGCGTGATGTTGTAGCGTATGTGGTGATGATATTGTATCTTGCGGCGCTGATTGCGGTGGGTATTTTTACGGAAGGATCGTTGCTTAAGATGTTGGGACTGGTGGCGTAAAATGAGACGAATTATGCTGACCGTCGCTTACGACGGCACGGATTTTCACGGGTGGCAGGTGCAGCCCGGCGTGAGAACCGTGGAAGGTGAATTGAATAAATATCTTTCAGAGCTTCTTGGTGTTGAAGTGCAGGTAATTGGTGCAAGCCGTACCGATGCCGGCGTTCATGCAATGGGGAATCTTGCGGTTTTTGATACAGAAGGCAATATTCCTGCGGAGAAGTTTGCCTATGCGTTGAATTGCAAGCTGCCTTCGGATGTAAAAGTGCAGAAGTCCGAGGAAGTAGCAGAAGATTTTCACCCAAGAAAGTGTAATAGTGTGAAGACTTACGAGTATCATATCGACTGCGGAGAATTTCCGATGCCGATTTACGGAAGATATGCGTATTATACGTATCATACGCCGGATGTGATGCTGATGAGAGAGGCAGCAAAGTATCTTGTAGGCGAGCATGATTTTAAAAGTTTCTGCAGTGTGCATACCCAGGCGGAGACTACAGTGCGCACCGTGTATAGCGTGGATGTAGAACAAAACGGTCGTGAAATTGTCATAAAGGTGTCAGGAAACGGTTTTCTCTATAATATGGTTCGAATTATCGCCGGAACCCTTTTAGACGCCGGAATGGGCAAATACGAGCCTTCTAAGGTAGCTTGGATGATTGAACAGTGCGACAGGACGGTTGCGGGGCCTACATTACCGCCGGAAGGACTTAGATTATGTGGGATTGAGATAAGAAATCTTGAAAAAACCTGTTGACACCAACATTTTCCTATACTATAATAATTTAGCATGCGCATGGACCGTAGCCCCGGGACATATGCATGAAAACAGACATAGCTGATTGGGAGCATGTGGCCCGGACATCCGCACGCTTTAAGTATCGGCAGAACAGTTGAAATTTGGAATGAACATTTTGATGGAGGTAAGATCATGAAATCTTATATGGCGAATCCTGCTACCATTGAAAGAAAGTGGTATGTAGTAGATGCAGAAGGATGCACATTAGGACGTTTAGCATCAGAAGTAGCAAAAGTTTTAAGAGGTAAGAATAAACCCCAGTTTACACCTCATATTGATACAGGTGACTACGTAATCATTATCAACGCTGAGAAGATTGCAGTTACAGGTAAGAAGATGAATCAGAAGACATACTTCTCACACTCTGACTATGTTGGTGGTGAAAAGTTAATTACTTTAAAGGATAAGCTTGCTAAGCATCCTGAAGAAGTAATTGAACATGCTGTTAAAGGTATGCTTCCCAAAGGACCTTTAGGAAGAGAAATGTACAAGAAACTTTATGTTTATGCAGGACCCGAGCACAAGCATGCAGCTCAGAAGCCTGAAGTATTGACATTCTAATCTAAAGGAACCAAGAAGGAGGAAATGAAAAATGGCTAAAAAAGCAACAGAAAAGTTCTACGGAACAGGAAGAAGAAAAAGTTCAATTGCCAGAGTATATGTTATGCCTGGTAAAGGAAATATTACAATCAATAAAAGAGACATCAATGATTACTTCGGCTTAGAAACCTTAAAGGTAGTTGTTCGTCAGCCTCTTACATTATTAGAAGCTACAGAAAAGTATGACGTAATCGTTAGTGTACACGGTGGTGGTACAACAGGTCAGGCTGGTGCAATCAGACATGGTCTTGCAAGAGCACTTTGCAAAGTAGATGCAGACAACAGACCTGCACTTAAGAAAGCTGGTTTCTTAACAAGAGATCCTCGTATGAAAGAAAGAAAGAAATACGGTCTCAAAGCAGCGAGAAGAGCACCTCAGTTCAGCAAGAGATAATTTTCGCGAAAGCAAAGAGCAGTGCAACAAAAGCAAAAATATGGTCTTTGGAAAGTTTACTTTCCAAAGGCCTTTTTTGTTGCTTTTGTTATAGGGCGAATGCCCGCGACCGAGAAGACGCGAAGCGGATTCGAGGTTGCACTGCGGCAAGTATGGCGCCAGCGCGACATGAGCAAGACGCGAAGCGTCTGCGAATGGCAACGCTCAACTCGCACTATTAGTTGGAAAAGTAACCTTAATAATGAACTGATAGTAGGTTGAAAATGACAGATATATGAATTAAAATATAGAGATATTGATAAAAGTGAGGGCTGTAAGGATGAAGATGAAAATTGCACAAAATATCAGAGCACTACGCAAACAACATTCTTTTACGCAGGAACAATTATCGGAGGTACTTGGTGTTACTGCGAGTGCAGTTTATAAGTGGGAATCAGGTCAGACAGTACCCGAGGTGAAAATGCTGATGGAACTTGCTGATTTGTTTGAAATATCAGTGGATACTCTTCTTGGATATGACAGGCAGAATGAGAATGTGGATAATAGATTAAAGCGAATAGACCAATGTATGAAGGAGAGGGACTTCGAGCAGGCAGCACTTGAAGTAGAGAAGGTACTGAAAAGGTATCCCAACAAATTTGATGTTGTGCATGTTGCGGCGACAGCATATCATTCAATCTACATGGAGAAAAGAGATGAGAAGGCAATGCAAAGGTCAATCGACTTATTTTACAGAGCCATTCCGCTTCTCTATCAGAATAAGTACAGTACCATCACGGAAGCAACTCTTTTGGGAACAGTCGGTTCTCTGTATATCGAAGCCGGACAAAAGGAGAAAGGACTCGAAATATTAAAGAAAAATAATACTTGTTCAGTGTATAGTGGGTTCATCGGACTTACACTTGCCAAAGAGGAGAAATGTGAGGAAGCAAAGGAGTACCTCAAGTATGCTTATTTTTTCCTGATATCAGATACTCTTGATGTCATGTTCGGTTTGATGTATCTGTATGCCGGGCAAAAGAATGAATTGTACAAGGAAGTGGGGAAATGGATTTTAAATTATCTCGACAGTCTTGTATTTGACAGGGAAGAGGTTACTTTTATTGATAAAGATAAAGCAATGATATTGGCAGAGATGTCGGTGCTTGCAGCAACTTTTGGAAATTATAAAGAGTCGGAACAATACATAAAGGATGCTTATCTGCTGGCGATGAAATTTGATGCTCAACCTGATTATACGGTTCAGGTTATGAAATTATGGCAGGACTGGGCTGATGTAGAGGCGTGGTTTTATCCGGAAGGTCAGGATAAAACTGCCATTTCGGCAATTGAAAATGATGTTTTGGGAAAAGCAAAGCAGGGAGCAGCACTTGATTTTGTAAAAAAAAAGTTTGAAGATTTATTATGCGGGGAAGGAAAGAGCAATGAAAAGAGGTAAAATTTTAGTATTAGCAGTTGTTTTGGTGATGGTTTTCACCGGATGCGGTGGCAAGAAATCACAGGCACCGGAGCCCTATCAGGATTTATTTACCGGTGGTTCCTTTGATGAAAACATGGTATGGACCACGGATGATGAAAGGTACAGTGATTTGATTAGCGAACTGTCAGAGAAATGTGAAAGTAGATTTGAAGGCAGTTTGATGGTGGCGACAGATGATCAGGTTATTTATGCCGGTGGCTGGAATGCCGTGGAAACAGATGGTGAAACAAGGGTAAATCCCTTTACCACCTACGAAATCGCTTCTGTGACCAAACAGTTTACGGCAGCATGTATTTTTACAGCAGGTGCAGGAAGGAAACATGCGGACGGATGAAACCATTGATAAGTATTTTCCGGATTTTCCCTACGGTTCCCAGATTACCGTAGACCATTTATTGCATATGGATTCGGGAATAGTGGATTATGCAAATGAAGGGGATGTTTTTTTTGAAAATGAGAGTCAGTATGAGTCTTTTGTTAGGGGTGAAATGACCGATGAAACCATATTATCATTCTTAAACAAGAGTGCCCTTAAATTTGCTCCTGGCGAAAAGTTTGATTATTGTAATACAAATTATTATTTATTGGCCCTTATCTTAGAGCAGGTAACGGGAAAGACCTATGAGGAGTACATGAAGGAAAATATCTTTAATGTATGTGGTATGGAAAACAGTACTACTACGGAAGTGGGGAATATCACCAGTGTACCTGCGGAGGGAGAACACTTTCTTTTTGCAAGATGTTGCCGTGGTGCAGGGGATATCCATTCTAATGTGTGCGATATTTTGCTTTGGGATAGGGCACTTTTCTCCCACCAAATCATAAATTCTGAACAATTACAGTATATGACAGAAATGCGGGATGGTGATTATTCTTGTGGCTGGATGCCGAGAGAACGCGGAAATATAGAACACGGCGGTACCACCTGGTCATATTTTACAAAAAATGCAGTATTACAGGCAGAGGATATTGGCAATGTATATGTCATAATAATGACTGCAAATCCGAGCAAGGATATTGTTTTTGAGTATATTATAACAATGGTGGAGAAATATTTTGAATAGCAGAAAAAGAGGATAACTTGTCCCTGTTGATTTAGATGCTTGCAACTTTCGTTATCCGGGTGTCCAATGTTTATTATATTCTAAAATCCCCTTTCGTTAATCATAAAAAAGTGTTTGCATGAAATAATGTATATACAGTAGGGAATTATAGAAAAGTGCAAATTTTGCACTTTTGTTTGACAAAGGTGCAAATTTTGCACTATTATAAATAGAGAGGTGCAAACATGGGTGAGATGAGAGATTTAAGAATTGAAAAAAAGATGACACAACAACAAGCTGCGGATTTGTTGGGGATTTCTTTGCGTTCATATAAATCATATGAAAACGATGAAGAAAAACATGATACATTAAAGTATAAATATATTATAGAAAAATTGACAGAAATAAATTATATAGATGAAGAACATGGAGTTTGGGAGATTGAAGACATACGCAAAAGGTGTTCAAGGGTATTTGAAAAATATAATGTAAATTTTTGTTATTTGTTTGGCTCTTATGCAAAGGATAAGGCTAATCCAACGAGTGATGTAGACCTTCTTATTTCTACAAATATTAAAGGGTTACAATTTTATGGACTGGTGGAAGAAATAAGGGCTGAATTGCGAAAAAAAGTGGATGTTTTGGACATCAATCAACTAAAAGATAATCTGGAACTGACAGAGGAAATATTAAGGGACGGTATCAAAATATATGGATAATGTTAAAAACGATAATTATTATATTCAAAAAATCAAGAAGGATTTAGAGTTTATAGTGCTTCATATGCGTGATACGGATTTGGAAGAGTTAAGTACAAATGAAGTATTGTTGGATTCTATGTTGTTTCGTATGATTCAGATTTCAGAAAATGCAAAGAAGTTATCTGATGAATATAAAAGAACACAGTCGTGTGTACCATGGAATGCACTGTATGGTTTAAGAAACAGGATTGTCCATGATTATGGAAATGTGGATTTAAATGTGGTTTATGAAACGTTAAAGAATGATATTCCTGAGGTGTTTGAAATCCTAGCGGAATAAGATGTAGCCCCAAGTGAGCGTTTTCACTTGGGGCATTGTTATTCTTGAATTTTTTTATTATTCTTTCCAAAAGTTCACCGGCTCATAATCCTGCAAAGGTGCAAGAAATCCTTTCTTATTCAATTCCTGCAAAATATAATCAAGGATTTCTTCGCTTTCTGCACTGACGGTATGGTAGTGATAGCCCCCTGTAACGTTCTTCAAAAGGCTGGATTTGCCGGAATTCAGGTTGTCCATGAATCGGCGGATATCCAGACGGGAGCGGATATTCATGGGTGCTTTTACAATGTCGTAAATTTTGTGGGAAACAAAAACATCCTCCACACGTCCACCGCAGTCCACAATCAGGGACAGTTCTTCCTCCACCTGTTCATCCGAATGGATTACCTTAAATACACGGCTTACAGTGCTGTCATCCGCTAATACATATCCTTGGTTGGTGGAGACAATGGTATGGGAACCGGCACGTAACAGAGCCATATCCTGCACAATGACCTGCCGGCTGACACCAACCTGTTTGGCAAGCGAAGTTCCGGAGAGCGGAGTCTTGCTTGCTTTTAGCAATTCTATGATTTTCGTTCTTCGTTCTTCACCATTCATGCTGGAGATTCCTTTCTGTTACTGAGTAATAGGATGGAGATTTTTCAAGGAAACATCCAAAATCGGTGCGGAGTGTGTTAAGGCGCCGCTGGAAATATAATTTACATTCAAATCTTTGATTTTCTCGATGTTTTCCTTGGTTACATTACCGGAAATTTCTACCTCGGCACGGCCGTCGATAATATCCAATGCTTCCTGCATCTGGTCGTGGTTCATATTGTCCAGCATAATGATATGAGCACCGGCTTCCACCGCTTCCTTTACCATCTCAAGATTTTCCACTTCAACCTCGATTTTGCGGACGAAGGGTGCGTAGGCCTTTGCCATTTCAATTGCCTGACGGACACCGCCTGCGGCACCGATGTGGTTATCCTTCAACAAAACACCATCGGATAAGTTGTAACGGTGATTATTGCCCCCTCCTACCCGTACTGCATATTTTTCAAATAAACGCATGTTAGGAGTGGTTTTACGGGTATCTAACAGCTTGATGGAGGTTCCTTCCAAGAGGGCAGCAGTTTTCTTGGTATAGGTAGCTACACCGCTCATACGCTGCAGATAATTCAATGCGGTTCTTTCCCCGCTTAAAATGGTGCGGATATCTCCGGTTACTTTGGCAAGCAACTGTCCCACTGTTACCTCATCACCGTCCTTGGCAAGCAGCTTCACTTCACAGGTAGGGTCTAATAAGGTAAATACTCTTGCAAAAATCTCCAGACCGCAGATAATACCATTTTCTTTACAAATCAAATCTGCTTCACCCAACTGTTTGACAGGTGTAACACTGTTGGTGGTTACGTCTTCACTGGTAATGTCCTCACGGAGTGCACTTAAAATAAAGGGATCAGCATTTAATGTTAAGGTAATAGGGTTGTTCATAATATTATTCCTCTCTGTTCAATTATTTTTTTCCTTCAATTGCTTCTTTTGCCATTCTGCGATTCTCTTCCGAAAATGCAGCAATATCGGTGGTTTCGGTAATGGAAACGGGAAGGGTGTCTCCTTTTCCGTGGGAACTTTCATAATGTTGTGTTACGTCTATGGCAGCCCGTTTGGCGAAGACCAGACTCTCCAAAAGGGAGTTGCTGGCAAGGCGGTTTTTACCGTGAACGCCGTTGCAGGCAGTTTCACCGATAGCATAAAGCCGCTCCATAGAAGTTTTGCTTTCGTGATTCACCTTGAGCCCACCCATGAAATAGTGTTGGGCAGGAACCACGGGGATACATTCCTTGGTAACGTCGTAGCCCATTTCCTTGCAGTGCGCTACGATGTTAGGGAAATGTTCTTCCAATTCTTGAGCAGGAATGGTCCGTAAATCCTCCCACACGAAGTCGCTTCCATCCTTTTCCATCTGTGCCCGGATTGCTTTTGTCAATAAATCTCGGGGTAATAGCTCATCCACAAAACGCTCCATATTTTTGTCATACAAAAGAGCACCTTCGCCACGTACTGATTCGGAAATCAGAAAGCTCCGTTCCTGTTCCTCCGCAGAGTAAAGGGTGGTGGGATGAATTTGTATGTATTGTAAGTCCTTGGTTTCAATGTTATGTCTGATGGCGAGAGCAATGGCATCCCCTGTCAGATGACGGAAATTGGTGGAATGTTTGTACAAACCTCCGATGCCACCCGTAGCCAGTAATGTATAATCGGCACTGATGCGGGAAATGCTCTGGTCGGGATTTTGTACCATTGCACCATAGCAGGCATTGTTTTCACAAATTAAATCCAAAAGTTTGGTGTGCTCCATAATGGTGATATTGGAGCGGGATTGTGCCTCCTGCAGTAATTTAGAGGTGATTTCTTTTCCGGTGATGTCCGCGTGGAACAGAATCCGCTTTCTGGAGTGGGCGCCTTCCTTGGTAAAGGCAAAGCTTCCGTCCTCCTCCTTTTGAAAATCCACACCGTAGCTGACTAAATCATCCACAACATCCGGGGAGGATTTAATCATGATTTCTACAGACTTTTCATCATTTTCATAATGTCCTGCCTTCATGGTGTCTTCAAAATAGGATTCATAATCCTCCGGGCTGGTCTGCATACACATACCGCCCTGTGCCAGAAAGGAATCACTTCTGGCCGCATCACGCTTGGTAATAACGGTGATTGCTTTATCCTGTGGGAGATGCAGTGCAGCATAGAGCCCGGCACATCCGGTTCCCACAATCAGTATATCAGTTTTCATACTTCCAACTTTCCCGTGTGTATACACGCTTTGTTCATTATAGCGAACAGTATAACACATGGTTTTACAGTTGACAAGACAGGTGAACAGAAAAGTGTATATATTACTTGACACTGGTGGGATGCACGACTACAATAAGTTGAAAGCGGAATATATACGGAGGATAATAGATTATGTGTACAACAAGAAAGTTGCAGGAAGAGATACTGAAGTTGAAAAAGGAAAAGGATATTTGCATTTTGGCCCATGCTTACCAGAGTCATGATATTCTGGAGGTGGCAGATTACGTGGGAGATTCCTATGGTTTGAGTGAAAAGGCGGCCCAGGCACCCCAGAAGACGGTTTTGATGTGTGGCGTACGTTTTATGGCAGAGACCGTGAAAATACTGGCACCGGAGAAAAAGGTGTTGTTGTCCCATCCTGACGGGGATTGTCCCATGGCGAGACAGTTTGATGTGGAGGCAATTAAGGCATTGAAAGCGAAGTATCCCGATCATGCGGTGGTGGCGTATGTGAATACCACAGCGGAATTGAAGGCAGTATGTGACGTATGTGTAACCTCGGCTTCCGCGGTTTCCATTGTAAAAAATATGAAAGAAAAGAACATTTTGTTTATTCCTGATTGCAATTTGGGTGCATGGGTTGCAAAACAGGTGCCGGAGAAGCATTTACAGTTGGTACAGGGTGGATGTCCTATTCATGCCGCAATCAGTAGGGAGGAAGCACTGGCAGCCAAGGAAAAATATCCGAATGCTCAGTTTTTGGTTCATCCGGAGTGTGTCACCGATGTGTCCGATTTAGCAGATTACATAGGCAGCACCACAGCGATTATGGATTATGTGAAAAAGAGTACTCATGACGAATTTATCATCGGAACCGAGAACAGCATTGTTCAGCATTTACAGTTTGAATGCCCGGACAAGAAAATTCATGCCCTGTCCAAGAAACTGGTATGCTTAGATATGAAGCTGACCACATTGGCAGATGTGTATCATTGCGTGAAGGGTGATGGCGGGGAGGAAATTACTTTGCCGGAGGACATCCGTCTGGCGGCGAAGAAGAGCCTGGATGCTATGCTGGAGCTGGGATAGAGGAAAAGGATGAAAAATGATTTTTCAAAAGGTCCGGTCTGGAAGTGCATTATCGCCCAGGCGGTGCCGTTAACAATTGCACAGTTAGTACAACTGTTGTACAACGTGGTGGACAGAATTTATTTAGGACATTTGGGAGAGGGAAACAGTCTGGCGCTGACAGGCGTGGGGCTGACCTTTCCCATTGTCACATTGATTATGGCATTTTCCGGGCTGTTTGGCTCCGGCGGAGTGCCTTTATTTTCTATGGAACGGGGCGGTGGAAATGAGGAAAAAGCTGCGAGGATTATGGGAAATTCCTTTGCCCTGCTATTGCTCAGTTCCGTGATTTTGGCGGGAATCGGCTATGCCTTTTCTAGGCCTATTTTGTTTGCTTTTGGAGCAGGAGAGGCTTCTTTTGCGTATGCGGAGGAGTATTTGCGGGTCTATTTGGCGGGAACTGCTTTTTCCATGATTTCCACCGGAATGAATAGTTATATCAACGCACAGGGCTTTCCAAAGATAGGTATGTTTTCCATTATCATCGGTGCAGTAACAAATATTGTGTTGGACCCCATATTTATTTTTGGGTTTGATATGGGAGTTGCGGGAGCGGCAATTGCTACTGTGATTAGTCAGGCAGTTTCTGCTCTGTGGATTTTGAAATTTTTGTTTGGGAGAAAAATATTGATTCCCCTTAAGATTAGAAATATCGGAATTGACAAAGAAATTACAAAGGATATCGCAAGGCTGGGAACCTCTAATTTCATTATGTCCGGAACCAACTGTCTGGTGCAGGTGGTGTGCAATGCCACGCTGCAAAGCTATGGTGGTGACATTTACGTAGGCGTTATGACGGTAACCAACTCCATCCGTGAGATTTTCAATCTGCCCATCAGTGGCATCGTCAGTGGCGGACAACCTGTTATCAGCTTTAATTATGGGGCAAAGGCTTACAAGCGGGTAAAGGAAGGGATCCGTTTCAATACTTTTGTGGGCGCTGCATATACCATGCTGGCATGGCTCTTGGTGGTGGCGTTCCCCAAATTCTGGTTTGGAGTATTCTCTGATGATTTGCAGATGATGGATGTGGGCGTGGGACTGTTAAAGATTTATTTCTTTGGCTTTGTGTTTATGTCCTTCCAGTTTGCGGGACAGTCTATCTTTCAGGCACTGGGGGATGCGAAACATTCCGTTTTCTTTTCTCTGCTTAGGAAGGCAATTATTGTGGTGCCCCTTACTTTGTTATTGCCTATGATGGGATTTGGGGTAACGGGAGTCTTTTTGGCAGAGCCCATTTCCAATGTGATTGGAGGCTTGGCATGTTATTTTACCATGAGAATGACAGTGTATAAAAAATTGGATGTGGAGGAGAGGTAACATATATGACAAGAATATACTTTGTGCGTCACGCACAACCGGAACATAATCATGCAGATGACAGAACCAGACCTCTTACGGAGGAAGGAAAGACAGATGCAAAAATCGTGTTGGAAACCTTGCAGGATAAAGGGATAGATGCTTTTTATTGCAGTCCTTATCTGAGAAGCATGGATACCATTCAAGAGACCGCTGTTTTTTATCATATGGAAATGCAGTTAGATGAGCGTTTGCGAGAACGGGAAAAAGGTGCAGATGGCAATAACCATGGCATGTTCCAAAAACGCTGGGAAAATCATGATTATCATGAAGAGGGCGGTGAATCCCTGAATATGGTTCAGAAACGCAATATAGAAGCCTTGCAGGAAATCTTGCATGCCAATGAGGATAAAAACATTGTGATAGGAACCCACGGAACGGCATTAAGTACCATTATCAATTATTATGTACCGGATTTTGGATGTGATGATTTCCTGCGAATCATTGACTGGATGCCCTATATTGTGGAGTTGGATTTTGAAGGGCAGGAGTATGTGGGAATGAAGGAGCATGGGTATATTTGGAAGGAATTTAAGGGGGAGAAGAGGGCGGATAAGAAAGTTTCAGCGACATAAATGGAGAAATAAAACAATGATAAAAATATGTAAACAGCATGTAATATTGAGTTCGGTAATAATATCAATTTTTCTGGTATTTCTGTTGAGATGGATTTCATGGAAATGTATTTTTGATCAACCATATGCGAATTGGATGACATACATAACAAGAACGTTAGTGTGCGTGGGACTGATTGGTTTGTTGAGAATTGGAAAGAATGGCGGGTTTCAAAAAAAGGGATTTTTGAAATCATTGTTATATGGAATTCCTTTTTATGTGATAGGGATAGGAAGTGCGATACTCAGTAATTGGGGTACGGATATGACAAGTTTGCAGATTGTCTCATGGAACAGTGTATTCATATTTACGATAACGATATTGCTAGTGAGTATCAATGAGGAAATATGGTTGAGAGCATTGGTTTTGAATCTCTTGAGTACAAAATTTGATTCAACCAGAAGAGATGAATTGAAAGCGGTTCTTATTTCTGCATTTATATTTGGTGTTATGCATTTGAGTAATTTGCCGTATATGGACATTATTAATGTGATGGTCCAAATGATAAATGCATGTGCAGGAGGAATTCTTTTTGGTGCTATATATGTAAAGACAAGAAATATATGGGGACTTATTGTGATTCATTTTTTAGTGAACTGGATTTCGTTGGCAATAGGAGAATGTTTTGTGGGAACCAGTACGATATTGAGTGTGCAGATGACACCTTTGGTTATTATAGTTTCAATACTCGGAGGAGTCTTTGTACCGGTGATATCAGCGTGTGTCATTATGAAAGGGAATAGCAACAAAGAGTAACACCATTGCCAAAGGAAGTTGACAGATTGCCAGTGGTAGTTGGTGGCGTTTTTAGGATATAAATAATACGATATTCTCATCAAATGAGTTTGGAGGATATCTTGATGAAGAACAGTGTTATTTATTATGTCATAAGAAAGTTGTTGGCATTTGGGCTGATTTATGGTTTGTCGGCAGTAATTGGTGAAGGTATTATCATAGGGTTATTATACGGTATGGGATATGACCCGTTACAAGGGGAAATACCAAGCGGATTACTCGGTGAAATATTACCATATTACGGGTTTTCCATTTTTTTGTTCGTGACTATCTTCTATTGCAGATTTGTGGAAAAGAGAACTTTAAAAGATTTGGGTTTTACACCGAATTGGAAGGAATATTTACGGGGCTTATTTTTGGCAATTGCCTTGTTGCTAATTATTATTGGCGTATGTTGTCTTTGTGGTGGATTACAATTTCAAGGTTATAATAGGAATGGAATTTCCTGGAGCCTTGTTTTTAGGCTGCTTGCATTTATGATTCAGGGTGCCACGGAAGAGGTTATGTGCAGGGGATTTTTATTACAGACATTATTAAAAAAGATCCCTGTTCCGATAGCAATCATAATTAGTTCGATAGCATTTGCGTTTCCTCATTTCACAAGTTTTTTGAGTTAGAGTGGGAGTATGTTATCATCGGTACTGCTAATTTGTATCTTGTATCTGCAATCTTTTCAATGCTTGTTTTGTTGCGTTCCAATATTTGGATTGTATGCGGATTACATAGTATTTGGAATTTTGTTTTATATGGAATCATGGGATTATCGGTGAGCGGAAGTCAGAGCAAATCAGATAGTGTACTTCGATTCTATGTAAAAGACGGCAACATATTGAATGGCGGGGAATATGGAATAGAAGCCGGAATTGTTACTATGTTTGTATTAGGGTTATTACTATTTGTGTTAGTAAAGCGTTGGAAAGGCAGGATGGAGCGAAATGGAATTTAATAATAAATTATATCAATTGAGAAAGCAAAAAGGATTGTCGCAGGAAGAATTGGCGAATAGGCTAAATGTATCGCGCCAAACGGTTTCAAAATGGGAAATTGGTGATTCTTCTCCTGATATGGAAAAACTGATTGCAATCAGTGATTTGTTTGAGATTTCGTTGGATGAATTGGTTATGGGGAAAGAAGCATCCAATAAAAAGGAATGGGCGGAAAAAATACTTACAAGTGACAATAAGAAAAAGGCGAAGCAGGGATTAAAAGTTGTTGCAATCATTTTTGGGGTGTTCGTTTTGATTGATATTATATCAATGATAGTTTATTTTAGTTTATATGGATTTCCACAGTAGGAGAAAATAGTATGACCAATCAGGAAATTTTAAAAATAGCATTACAACAATCATCATACGACTGTAACTGTAATCCGGAGGATTTTCTTTCAACGGAAAATAAAGTTGTTATATCCCGGACAAATGAAAAAGCCAGAGCATATTTACCCCTTCCATTTGCCTGCGATTTGGTATCCTACGGCAACAATATCGTTGCACAGGCAAGTCACGGATTGAAAGAAACGGTGGAATGGTATATTGGAAAATATGATGTTGGCCATTGCTTTGAATCACCCAATGTTATTGCTTTGAATGAAAAATTGGCGCAGTTTGGTTACAAGGTCTGCTTTATGGCAGAATATTTTTTACCGGACATGAACGAACTGAAAGAACTTCCCTGCGATTATGAAATCAAAATTTTGCATCCTGCTGATTTTGAGCAATATTACAGGGAGGAGTGGGGAAATGCTTTGTGCAAAAGCAGAAAACATCTGGACAAGCTGGCGGTTGGTGCGTTTGATAAGGATAAGTTAGTGGGACTTGCCGGTTGTTCTGCAGATTGCGAAACCATGTATCAAATTGGTGTGGATGTGCTTACGGAGTACAGAAGGAAAGGGATTGCCTCAGCCCTTACAAGCAGGCTTGCTATAGAAACATTAAAGCTAGGTAAAGTGCCATTTTATTGTGCCGCATGGTCTAATGTTAAATCGGTACGAAATGCCATCAAATCCGGTTTCAGACCCGCTTGGGTAGAACTCACTGCAAGGGATTGTGAGTTTGTGGATGAAATGAACCGATAACAGTATACTGAGAGGTAATATAGGTATGAATCAAATTACTTTTACGAATCAAATGGCAGGAGAAGAATATAACCATTTAAGAGAATTAGCAGGGTTCACTTTACTTTCAACGGGACAGGCTGAGCGTGGTTTGGAGCACACTACCTTTTTGGTAGCGGCTCGGGATGGAGAGCAGATTGTAGGAATGGGAAGAGTGTTATTTGATTTCGGGTATACCGCATATATAGGGGATGTGTTTGTGCATCCGGACTATCAAAGGAAGGGAATTGGGACACGGATTGTTAGGAAGCTTATGAGACAGACCTTAGATGCAGCCTGTGAAGGAGACCGAATCATGTTTATTCTGGGGGCAGCGAAAGGGAAAGAAGAATTTTATGAGAAACTAGGTTTTCTGAAACGACCTAATGAAATATCAGGATGCGGAATGTCGTTAAGTATCGTGAAAACAGATGTAAAAAGCATGATAAAAAAAGGAACTAAAGGAGTTTTTATGTATAAGCATTGTGAGAATAGTGATGAACATATCAAGGCAGAATATTGTTGGAATAATTTGTGTGAGGATAAAGAATGGTAAATGAATTTCGAAGTTCGTGTATCTTTTGGTGAAAAAAACGTTCACGAAAAGGAGTTGTGGAAGAGAGATAGAAGTTTAAAATTTGGAGTGATTACTATGAATCAATTGTATGTACCTGTAAATATAAAAAAGTTAATAGAGGGAAAATCATATACAGTTGATGATATTGGTATGTCCGGTAATCAGGTGTTGATTTTCGAAGATATGGTTTTGAAGATAGAGGAACGCTCAGAATCAGTGTCGGAGCAGGTTCAAATAATGCAATGGTTAGAGGGAAAAATTCCGGTGCCTCAAGTGATTTCCTATGAGGAATGGGAAGGAAAAAGCTATCTGCTTATGTCAAGAATCAGTGGCAAAATGTCCTGCGATACTTATTATTTGGAGCATCCCAACATACTCTTGGAAGCATTGGCAGATGGACTTCAAATGTTATGGGCGGTGGATGTTACCGAATGTCCCCGAATGCGGGATTTGGATGTAGCGTTGGCGAAAGCGCGAATGAGAGTGGAGAACAATTTAGTGGATTTGGACAATGTAGAACCCACTACCTTTGGTGAGGGTGGTTTTGAGAGTCCGAAACAGTTGCTGGAATGGTTAGAAAGTAACCGCCCTGTTATGGAACCTGTATTTTCCCATGGACATTATTGCCTTCCCAATATTTTTCTGGAGAATGGCCGGATAAAGGGATTTATAGATTTGGGCAAAGCAGGAATCGCTGACAAATGGCAGGATATTGCGCTCTGTTATAGAAGCCTGAAGCATAATTTTGACGGTACATATGGGGGAAAAGTATATGAAGACTTTAATCCGGATATGTTGTTTGAAAAATTAGGAGTTGAGCCTGACTGGGACAAAATAAATTATTATATTTTGCTAGATGAATTGTTTTAGGTGGAAGAGGTAGAGGTTTAAGATGGTACTGTTGGTTGTTGATACACAAAAGGCGATTACAAATAGTGGATTATATCAGTTTGAGGTATTTGAAGACCGTGTTAAAAAATTGATACTGCTGGCACGCCAGAACAAGATAGAAGTGATTTATGTTTGACATGATGACGGTGTCGAAGAGGAACTGACAAAAGGAAATGCCGGATTTGAAATATATGAGGGTTTCCAACCTGCTGACGGGGAAATGATTTTTGACAAGAATGTAAATAGTGCTTTTAAAAGTACAGGCTTATTGGAATATTTAAAACAAAAGGAAGAAACGGAAATCATTGTTGTGGGATTGCAGACAGATTATTGCATTGATGCGACGATTAAAGCAGGCTTTGAACATGGTTTTAAAATGATAGTTCCTGCCGGTACAAACAGTACCTTTGATAATCCGGAAAAGCATGTAAATTTTCAAGACTGAAAATATTATAAAAACAGTTGATATTTCGCAGAAAACAACATATAATATTCATACAGATATGAGTCTGTTGCACGATGTGCATTAATATTTGGGCTGACCGAAAGGTCCTGGTCCACCGGCTGGCGGGGATT
>CAZYVY010000031.1:0-23223 GCA_964651555.1 uncultured Lachnospiraceae bacterium
CGCGACGATCGTGGAACCCTTTATGACCGGCGTCGCGCAGCTGGAAATGCTGGTAAAGCTGGGCTATTCCAACCACATCTCCGATCTGACACTGGATATGGACACCCTGAACTGGTACTGAGAGGACGAAATCATGAAAACGAATCCTAAATTCTCCCTGCTTTTTATAACAGGAATAATATTACTTATATTCTCTGTCTTTTGGTTTTTTCATACTCCAAACCGAAAATTTGAAAAAATCTGTGATGATTTATTCGTGGCTGAATTAAGTGGGGACGGGCTGAGTCTGCACTATACTCTGGCAAATCCCGAATCGTACGGCATCGACGAATCCAATCCCTCACTGCCGGTGTATGACCGGACCCAAAGCATAGCCGATTATCAGGCAATTTTATCAGCCATAGATGCATTGGAAGAAATTGATAAAGACAGCCTTAACTCCTCCAATCGGCAAACCTACGAACTGCTTCTTGACTATCTCAAAACAGAGAGTTCCTCTTTTGCCTACTTTTATTATGATGAGCCCCTATCCCCCACTTCCGGAATGCATACCCATCTTCCGGTTCTGCTTGCAGAATATACCTTTTACGATAAAGAAGATGTAGAAAACTATATTTCCCTGTTGCAAAGTGTCCCTGCATACCTGAAAGGCTTAGGCGAATTTGAAAAAGATAAGGCCAACGAAGGGCTTTTCATGTCAGCTGATGCCTGTACGGATGTAATTGCACAGTGCAATACAATCATCACCAAAGAAGGGCTAACAGAGGGTACCCATTTTCTGCAAACCTCTTTTCAGGAGCGTCTTGATGAACTGGTAGAAGAAGGAATACTGTCAATGGAAGAAAGGAATGCTTACATAACAGCAAACAACAGTATTCTTTCCGATGCCGTTCTTCCTGCATATAAAAGTCTGGCTCATACATTGACCACTCTTCAGGGAAGCGGAAATAATGAAAACGGTCTCTGCTACTATCCCGACGGAAAAGAATACTATAAAATTCTCGTTGGAAAAATGACCGGTTCTTCCAAAGATATCAACGAGATAATGACCCGCCTGCAATCCTCTTTTCTTGCGGACTATGATGCTTTTCTGGAAACAGTTTATCTTACCAAAGACAGTAACAACCTTTCTGTCTTTTCCATTTCCGAGCCCGAAAAGATGTTACGTGACCTGGAAGAGAGCATCAGTGAAGATTTTCCCTCCTACCCGGGCATAAAAGAAGATAATATACCTTCTTATGAGATAAAAGAAGTAAGTGAATCCATGGAAGATTATTTAAGCCCTGCCTTTTATCTTACTCCGCCTTTGGATAACATCAGCGAAAACGTAATCTACATTAATTACGGAACCTCACCTGAAAATCTGGAGTTATACACCACCCTTGCCCATGAAGGTTACCCTGGTCATTTATATCAATCCGTTTATTCAACATTGGCATGGGAAGAAAATAATGTCCATCCCATCCGGAGTCTTCTGCATTATGGTGGCTATGTAGAAGGTTACGCCACTTATGCAGAATTATATTCCTATGAATATGCAACGGAATTCGGTAACGAAAATTATTGCGAACTGATACGGCTAAACCGCAAGCTACACCTGGCTCTTTACTCCATGCTGGACATTTCCATTCATTACTACGGAGCTACTTATGAAGAAGCCCATGAAACTTTAGCTGCATTTGGCATTGAAGACAAAAAAACAACCGGGGAAATCTACGACTACATCGTAAATTCCCCCGGAAATTATTTACAATATTATGTTGGCTATTTGGAAATCATGGAATGTCGCGAACTTGCCCGTGTCAAATGGAAAGACAATTACAGCGATTATCATTTTCATGAATTTCTGCTGGAATTCGGTCCTGCAGATTTTGAAACCATAAAAGATGCCATCCGTGATTATGATGCTCCCAAAGCAGAGGAAGATGTGGAAACCATGGCTATTGCATTTCCTTCACGATTTTTACAATACGACTGGTGCCAAGACGGTCTGCGCCAAGTGCAAGAAATTCCTCTGCATCGGCAATGGACTTAATACCACCTGCCGCTTTGATTTTTACAGGCTCTTTAATATATGCTGCAAAGGTGCGGATATCATCAGGAGTTGCTCCTGCGGTTGAAAAGCCGGTGGAGGTCTTGATGTAGTCCGCGCCGGATGCCATAACAATTTCACACATTTTAATCTTCTCTTCTTCAGTTAAAAGACAGGTTTCGATAATCACTTTTAAAATCTTATCGCCACAAACTTTTTTTATCGCCTTTATCTCTTCCAAAACAGCGTCATACTGCTTGTCCTTTAATGCTCCAACCCAGATGACCATATCAATTTCGTCTGCGCCGTCGGCAATCGCAAGGCGAGCTTCTTCGCATTTAATTTCAGTAGGCACATAGCCGTTAGGAAATCCGATAACGGTACAAACGGGAATCTGCCCTTTTACGTATTCCGCAGCCTTCTTTACATAAGCGGAAGGAATACAGATTGATGCAGTTTTGTATTTGATGCCATCATCGCAAATTGCTTTGATTTCCTCCCATGTCGCAGTCTGGGACAATAACGTATGGTCTACTTTGGATAAAATATCTTGTATGTTCATTACCTAATCCTCTCCTAAATACATTTTATTCCCCGGTCTTCACCTTCAAATCCATTTTATCAGAAAGATAAGCAATAATAAAGCCTGCTGCCCCAAATAAAATTCCTGCCAGGAATTGTAAAATATTATTGTATTCCAAAGGAATAATTACCACGGTGGACGCTATCACTATACCTACTACCGCATGGTATGAATAAGAATAAAACTTTTCAAATAAATACGTAACCAGTCTTGCCAGTAAAAGAGCCGTTCCTAACATACCGATTACCCATGGAATAATTACGCCCATATCAAATGATGCAATGCCGGAATTCAAGTCCTGATAAATACCAAGAGACATTAGAATCGACGATGAGGTCATACCCGGCACTACAATACTCAATCCCCAAAGGACACCGCTGAAAATATACCATCCAAAACTTGGTGTTACCTGTATAAACTCCCCATACTGCACATAGGTAAGCAAACCGGTTAGTAACGCAAAAGCCACAAACATAGACGCAAACGAGCCATTGGTCCTACCATGTTTCCCGGCTTCTTTATACAATGCCGGAATGGTTCCGATAATTAAACCGATAAATAACCACGTCGCCATCATTTCTGATTTAGCAAATAAAAATTCAATTACCTTGGCAAAAATCCAAAAGCCGAACACCCATCCTAAACCTACAAAAATGAACATTCTCCAATTTTTTTTGATGGCCCGAATCGGATGGGAAAACAGTTCCATAATTGAACGATATAGTCCAAATACCACGCAAAGGACACCGCCGCTGATACCGGGCAAAATTGCGCCTCCACCGATTGCCGCACCACAGATAAAATTTTTAATCATAGTAATGGGAGATAACCGCTCCTTCTTGCATTCGTCTTCTGTGCCTTTTACCGCGGGCGCTGTAGCTTTATTCGTTTCTTCTTTGGTTTCAAATTGCTCGTTTTCTGTTTTCAATACTTTGATACCTTTACTGATTTTTTATTATTTAATACATATAACTTTCTTTCTCGCATATGTACATTATTTTTATAAAATAACATAGCCGAAATTTAATAATATTTCAATTACTTTTTACCTTAAATTTGTGAGAATTTGGTGTTTTTATCGCAAATCCCCTTTTATATATTTTATAGAAAAAACCGGGCTTTTAGAAGTCCGGTTTTTATTTCTGAATACTATCTTAATTTTTCTTTTGCATATCCTTACTCACCCTTCTTGCGCTCCGTATAATTAATAATGCACGCAATTACACCATAAAATACACCTGTTACAGGCCAGATAATCCAGGTATATCCCCATTCACCGGTGATAAAACTAATTGCCAGGTAAATTGCAGTAACGGTACACCAATAGATACCACCAATTAATTCATGTTTCTCGAAATTTCTTTTATGGTTCGGATCATAATCGCCGGTTTGAAGCAACTGTTCATAAGCGTCTGCTTCATTGCCCCATCTTACAAAAAGAAATACCGCAATTGCTACCAGGGCCAATAAAACATCCACTGCGATGATTGTTCCCAATGCTTCACCCGTAAGCACTGCTGTCACAACCAATACTGCTGCGCCAAGAATGCACAAACCAACGCCGATTGCTCTTGTCAGTGTAAGCATGGGACGCTGTTTCTTCATTCTGCTCTCAACAATTCCCGCAACACCGTAATCCAACACAAAACTTTCCTTCTGAAGCCACTCATAATCAGCCATCATACTGCCGTTAAAAATAAACAACACTACCGCTACAATCACCATGCACAGAAGCACTCCCAAACCGATTGCTGCAGCTACATTTTCTTTTATCAAACCAAATTCTTCCATACCACTCATAAGAATAAGTACGATAGGTGATAACACACAGATGCTTGCACCGATTGCCACCTTAAGAGCCGACTTACGCTTGGCATCCATAAATTCGTTAGCAAACTCTGCTGAAATATGCTTTACATTCAAGGGTTCATATACATCCTGTTTTAATTCAGGCTCTTCGATTTCTTCTTTTAATAAGTAATCAGTGGATACGCCGAACACCTGGCACAACTTCAATATTTTATCCAAATCGGGAACGGACTGGGCGCCCTCCCACTTTGAAATGGACTGTCTGGATACATTCATCTTCTCTGCCAGCTCTTCCTGTGACCATCCGCACTTCTTTCTTAAATAGATAATTTTGTCTGCTAAAATCATTTTTCATCCTCCTTAGGGTTATAAAATTTGAAGCCTCGCTTCGTGTTTTGTTACCCTAATCTTATCTTTCCATGCAGTTGCATTCTATCAAGTCCGCTTGTAAATTTGTCAACATGCGGTTGCAAATGCCTGATTTTGGACGTTTTTCTTCGCAACTGATATTATATTTTCATTTTATCATCCGCACATCCACAGCGCAAGCACCACGCTTGCAACCACACCCGAAATTGTAGCCAACAATGCCCCGGCCAGGGTATATCTTGACCTCCTGATTTTCACCGCCATAAAATACACACTCATGGTATAAAAAACCGTTTCCGTAGAGGACATGGCAAGAGATACCAATGTACCGATATATGAATCTGTACCATAGGTTTTAAACAAATCCAGCGCAAGCCCCGTTGCCGCAGATGACGAAAACATTTTTATCAGAAGAAAAGGCACCACTTCTGCCGGAAGGGCAAGAACTTTTACCACAGGTGTAATCAACAGGGATAAAAAATCAAAAAAACCGGACGCGCGAAGAACACCCACCGCTACCATTAGTCCGATCAGCGTAGGCATAATATTCAGCACTGTATGAAATCCATCCTCTGCCCCTTTGATAAAAAGTGCATAAACATCTTTTTTACGTCCCAACCCAATGCCCACAATCAGCAAAATCACCAAGGGCAAAATCATATTAGATATTGTTACAAGAACATTCATTTCACAGCCCTCCCGTTTCTGCGTATACGGTTTACCATGACAATGAACAAAATTGCCACAACCGTAGAAAACGTAGTAGCCAGAATTGCCGGCGCAATAATTGCAGCGGGATTTTGGGAGCCGTAAGTACTCCGATAAGCAAGCAAATTCACCGGAATTAATTGCAAAGAGGAAATATTCAGAATCAGGAAGTTACACATCTCATTGGTGGCAATCCCTTCTGCCTGCCCCTGTTCTTTCCGTATCACATCCAACTCTTTCATCGCTTTTAAGCCTGCCGGCGTTGCTGCCCACCCCAATCCCAGCACATTGGCAATAACATTTAATGAAATATACTCTTCAGCCTTACTGCTCCTTGGTACGTTGGGAAATAAAAAGTGCAATGCCGGTCCTATAATCTGTGATAATTTATCTACAATTCCCGCCTCCTTGGCAATCTCCATGAGCCCTACCCACATGGACATCACTCCCAGCATGCTGATACATAATGTTACCGCCTCCTGTGCAGACTGGATAGCGGCATCTGTTACAGCCGGAAGATTTCCGGTAAATGCGGCATAAATAATACCGATGATTATCATTCCGCCCCACAAATAACTCATCATAAAAAGTCCTTTTGGTGCACAACACACCTATGCTTTTTATCAGTTTATTGCTCACATGGGTTGTCATATAACAGGAGGACGTTTTTTATTGCCGCCTCTTTTTGTCTCTGCATAAACGCGCTGTTGGATTTCCGTCTTTTCCCGGATTAACTCTTCATATTCTTTACGGAATTGGATATTTTGCCTTACACGCCTCACTTCACTATCCAGCATTTTAATGTGGTTAGTTCTCCGGTCAGCGGCATCCTTCATATAGTGCAACAATGCTTTGATTTCCTCATCACCGCCTTCCTCCTCCAAATCATCGGATAAGCATACAAAAATACGATGCAACCCACCGTCCAATGTTAACACCGGAATCTCTTCACAACGGTTTACAAAATGATACACATGAAGACCATAACGGAATATATCTTTTTCACACAAAAAAAGTTGGACACTGCACACGCTTCTCTCCGGATTATGCAAATGCATCTCCATATAAACTCCTTTGGTTCCGTCACGTCTTTCCACAATATTTTTAGGCGGATAAACAATGTGCCTGATTTTCATCCCTGTCAGTTTTTCCATAAGATGCCTTGCCAGTCTTTGATTTTCTAACACCTTAGACAGAATAAAAGCATCCATAACGGTTAATTGTTCATACTTTTTCTCCATACCTACACCTCCGTATTCTGTTTTAGTGCATAAAAATCCTGTTATTTAGACTTTTACGCTTTTTACTAATAAAAAATGGATTCTCAAAAGCATAGAATTTCTTGAAATTAAACCGGTTTTCTATTTTTGCTTTTCGGTTTCTCAGAATTGTCAGAATTGATTCTTTTAGAAAATAAGAAATAAAAATATGCTTTGGATATATGCTACCAAAAAAATCTTTATATTGTCTATGTACAAGTTGCACAATTTTTCTTGTCTTCTTTTTTTGCTTATAGTATTATTTAGGTTAGGATAAGTTGATATGATTCTATCAAGTATAATCCGAAGAACAAACAGAGAACGGAGGATATTTCATGAGTTTTTTAAAAGGAAAAACAGTAATCATTACCGGCGGCGGAAGAGCTGTCCTTTCCAATGGTAAAGCAGGCTCTATCGGATACGGTATTGCAACCGCATATGCAAAAGAAGGTGCAAACATCGTAATTACCGGTCGTAATGTACAGAAGTTAGAAGATGCAAAAGAAGAACTGGAACGTCTCTACGGAGTAAAGGTACTTCCTGTTCAGGCAGATATTTCAGCAGGTTCAGATAATGCAGCAATTGCCGCATCCGTTGCAAAAAAAGCAATGGAAGAATTTGGAAGCATTGATGTTTTGATTAACAACGCACAGGCTTCTGCTTCCGGTGTAACCTTAGCAAACCACACTACAGAGCAGTTTGACTTAGCTATTTACTCAGGCTTATACGCTGCATTCTATTACATGCAGGCATGCTATCCTCACTTAGTAGAATCTAAGGGTAGCGTTATCAACTTTGCTTCCGGCGCAGGCTTATTTGGTAACTTCGGTCAGTGTGCTTACGCAGCTGCCAAAGAAGGCATCCGTGGTTTAACCCGTGTAGCTGCAACAGAATGGAGCAAGGATGGCATTAACGTAAACGTTATCTGTCCTCTTGCATGGACTGCACAGCTTGAGAATTTCCAGAACGCATATCCCGATGCATTTGAAAAGAATGTACATACACCTCCCATGGGCTTCTTCGGCGATCCGGAAGAACATATCGGCCGCGTTTGTGTACAGCTTGCACATCCCGACTTTAAGTACATGACGGGTGAAACCATTACCTTAGAAGGTGGTTTAGGAATGAGACCGTAATATGCTTTTGCTTTAACTTATTCATCTTTACAAACACCGCCTATCCTGTGAGTCTACAGGATAGGCATTTTTTCTGTTTTTTTTTGCTTATATAATTCAAGTATTATTAAAACATAATTTATTTCTCACTTTTTCTACAGCATCCAACAAACCTTGACGCTCTGTGGCAGTTTCAATAAAAGCAATCAACGGCACAAGATTCCCTATTCTATCAGGATACTTGCCAACATATGTATTAATGTAACTGGCAAGGTCTTTCGCCTCTCCAAAGCAATATTTTATCATCCGAAGCATATTTATCGAAATTTTGTACAGTCTTCCGATTATAAGTGTCACGAATAGTATAAACATTATAATTTACGCGCACAAAAAGATTTTTTGCATCTTCTTCACAATTAATCTCATAATTTCGATGGCACCTATCATCCATTATCTCTGTTATCTCTTCAAGCTTTTTCTCTGTGTCCTCACTTAAATTTTTACGATATTCATAATCATATCCGTAAAATTCTATTCCTTCTTTTACCTTTTCCGTAAGTATTTCATACTGCTTCGGTATTCTGAAATCGTATCTTTTCTTTTCCCATTCATCATTATTATCCACTTCGAAGACACTGCCGCTATCGGTAATTACAATGTATCTGTGATAATTTACCCCACATCTTGCCACCCCATCGGATACATAATAAGTTCGTGTCAGGAAGATTCCGCTTTTCTTGTCATAAACCCCTGTTGTCCAATTAATATTCATTACATGCGTATCATATTTTGTCCTGTACACAGGCTTTAAAAAATGAAAGATTTTCTCTCTTAATTCATCTGTCGTAAGCACGAATTGAAAACCCTCAATCTTTTTGTAAATAAGTTTCTCAAGTTCCCTTCTGCCAAATTCAAGCCTTTTATAGTTTTCACCTCGTAGATTTTCATTGATAAAATCAAGAATCGGTCGAATACTTTGTACTTTTTCGGGAAATAGTTTCATACAATTTTCAATATATTCTTTTACAAATCCCACATAACCCGTACTGATAACCCCACACAGATGAGCTTTTTTAATGATTTTAAATGTCATATCCTCATATATATCGTCTGTACCTCGGGCAATCAGCCACTCCGCCTTTTGAAAATCCTTTGAAATCTGCGTATACGCTTCCGCATCAAGTACATTACCATATTCAGAAATTTTAGAAATAATCTTTCTGTATTCTTCCCCTCTTATACAGCGCATTTTCTCATCGGGCATATATTTATCAAAATTTGCAACTGTCTCTTTATTGTACATATGACTAATATGATAATAATTAAAATTATCCTGATAAAAGAGCTTTTCAGCATCTTCATAACTATTTATTGCAATAGCCGGTCTGCATCTATCCTTCATATTCTCGGAAATTTCTTTCATACATTTTTCTTGTTCTTCCGAAAAACTGCTTTTAAAACAATTCTTTTCTTTTTCATTATTATAAAGTTTGATACCACCTTCAATGATAGCGCGGTACAGTAAAAACTCGTCAGGAATTTCAGAAACCGTATGTCTGTATCGATTGGCAATAATATAGAAAACCTCTCCCTTTACGGTTATTAAAATATATTTGATATTATCACTTTGCAAATTAACATAGGTAATAAAAAAACCAATTTCACTATCATAAACACCATAAATCCAGTTAATAGAATCAACCTCAAAATCCCACGTATTCTTATAAACCGGCTTTATAAAATCAAACATCTTCTCTCGGATTTCATCAGTTATAAGCTTAAATTCAAATGCCATTTCCCCTCCTAAATATATCATTCCATAAAAGGTATATTAAATAAATTCCGGTCTCGCCTGCAATATACACTTATTATTTGTCTTTATTTAATAAAAAAACAGCGGTGATATAAATATCGTTATGTTTGAAGGGCGTTTGTCTTCGTCGGCATTTGGGTTGCGTTCTTTGCAACCCTATGTGCCGTTACGTCAAGACAACCGAGCGAGAGTGTCCCTGAAAACATATGATATTTACATCACCGCGTCCTCTTTTTAAATTAAACCAATTTCACTGTTTCACGTGCAATTGCAAGTTCTTCGTTGGTAGGTACTACCATAACGGTTACCTTATCACCTTCGTTAGAGATGATTGCTTCTTCACCGCGAACTTTGTTCTTCTCGGGGTCAACAGATGTTCCGAGATATTCAAAATATTCACCAACCATACCACGTACACGAGCGTCATTCTCACCGATACCTGCTGTAAAAGCGATGATATCAACGCCGTTCATGGCAGCTACATAAGAACCGATGTATTTAGCCACTCTGTAGCAGTAAGTTTCAAGAGCAGCTTTTGCAAGTAAGTTGCCTTCGTCCATTGCAGCAGACAAATCACGGAAGTCGCTGGATACACCGCCTGACAAACCGTAAACACCGGATTCCTTATTCAAAATCTTGGTAACTTCTTCCAAAGACTTACCCAGCTTCTTGCTGAGGAATTCAACAATTGCGGGATCCATATCTCCGGAACGGGTTCCCATGATAAGACCTTCCAAAGGAGTAAGACCCATACTTGTATCCACACACTTGCCATGGTCAACAGCTGAAATACTTGCACCGTTTCCTAAATGGCAAACGATAATTTTAACATCTTCACGCTTCTTGCCGAGGATTTCTGCCGCACGTGCTGATACGAAATCGTGGCTGGTTCCATGGAACCCGTAGCGACGTACTTTGTAATCTTCATAATATTTGTGAGGAAGTCCGTAAAGGTATGCTTTCTCAGGCATTGTCTGATGGAATGCAGTATCAAATACACCTACCATAGGTACATTAGGCATAATTTCTTTACATGCGTTGATACCGATTAAGTTAGCAGGGTTGTGAAGAGGTGCAAGGTCGTTACATTCTTCAATTGCCTTCATAACTTCATCATCAATGATAACAGAGCTTGCAAACTTCTCGCCGCCGTGTACGATTCTGTGACCTACAGCGTCGATTTCGTCCAAAGATTTTACAACACCGTGGTTAGCATCTGTCAAAGCATCGATAACCATCTGAATTGCAGTTGTATGTGTAGGCATAGGATTCTCAATAGAAACCTTGTCTCCGCCTGTAGGCTGATGCTTTAATACAGAACCGGGAGCACCGATTCTTTCGCAAAGACCCTTAGCAAGCACTGCTTCTGTGTCGCTGTTGATAAGCTGGTACTTCAAAGATGAACTACCACAGTTAATAACCAATACGTTCATTTTTCTTTCCTTCTTTCTTATAAATATGTTTTTACCCTAAAACTTAGTATGCTTTACCCCAATATCCCATTTTTGACGCAGGTTTTCCACAACAAATACACTTATCTGATAATTTCTCCTGCTCAAAAGGCATACAACGGCTTGTTGCCGCAGCGTCTTCTTTTACCTTATCTTCGCATGCCCTGTCACCACACCACATTGCTTTTACAAAGCCGGGCTTGTTGTTTAAAATATCAAGGAAGTCTGCATATTCGGTAGCGGTATAAGTGTGCTCATCGCGATGCGCTCTGGCTCTTTCCAACATCTCTACCTGAATCTTATCAAGTAATTCTGCAACCTTAACCTCTAATTCATCCAAACTGATTTCTATCTTTTCGCCGGTATCTCTGCGGGCAAGAACAGCCTTATTTGCTTCAATATCACGGGGGCCGATTTCAATACGTACGGGAATACCGCGCATCTCCTGCTCAGAGAACTTCCAGCCGGGAGACTTATCTGTATCATCTACCTTAACGCGGAAACCTTTCAAGCGTTCCTTTAATTCGTAAGCCTTATCCAGCACACCTTCCTTCTTCTGCTGGATCGGTACAATCATAACCTGAGTAGGTGCTACTCTCGGCGGTAAAACAAGACCGGAATTATCACCGTGTACCATAATGATGGCACCGATAAGTCTTGTGGTCATGCCCCATGAAGTCTGGTGTACATATTCAAGTTTGTTTTCTTTTGATGTATACTGAATACCGAATGCTTTCGCAAAACCGTCGCCGAAGTTATGGCTGGTTCCGGACTGTAACGCCTTACCGTCATGCATCAACGCTTCAATGGTATAAGTCGCAATCGCACCTGCAAATTTTTCTTTATCGGTCTTCTGACCTTTTACAACAGGAATCGCTAAAACATTCTCAAGGAAGTCAGCGTATACATTCAACATCTGAATGGTACGTGCTTCTGCTTCTTCTGCGGTTGCATGTGCAGTATGACCTTCCTGCCATAAAAACTCACGGCTTCTTAAGAAGGGTCTTGTGGTCTTTTCCCAACGAACAACACTGCACCACTGATTATATACTTTAGGCAAATCGCGGTAAGAATGCACTTCGTTTGCATAAAAATCACAGAACAAAGTCTCTGATGTGGGACGTACGCACATTCTTTCCTGCAAAGGCTCCAATCCGCCATGGGTTACCCATGCAACTTCAGGTGCAAAACCTTCTACATGATCCTTTTCCTTCTGTAAAAGGCTCTCGGGAATGAACATCGGTAAGTAAACGTTCTCTACTCCCGTCTCCTTAAAACGCGCATCCAACTGGCTCTGAATCAATTCCCAGATTGCATAACCTGCGGGCTTGATTACCATACAGCCTTTTACGCTGGTGTAATCGATTAACTCTGCTTTTTTTACCACATCCGTATACCACTGGGCGAAATCCACGTCCATGGATGTGATGGCTTCCACTAATTTCTTGTCTTCTGCCATGATTCTTCTCCTTTATTTTTTATATTATATATTTGCTTTATTAAGTTTCTTTTTTTATTAGATAAAATTCTTACTCTTCTTCACTCGGAACATATTCATTCCCAGTGATTTTCCGACACGATGTCGAAAAAAGGTGCAGGAGCAGATTTTATAAGGATATACAGAAACCACTCCACGAAAATAAAAAAGCTCTCCCGTCCCCAAGGGACCGAAAAGCTCGGCGATACCACCCTAATTAATGCTTACGCATTCACTCATCCTACCGTTAACGCCGGCGCTACGCCTGTGATTAGCAGGAACTCCGAGGCGGGTTTGATAAAAGGGGACGTTGGAATCTCGCAGCCTGACAGGATACTGAATCGCTCCCGCCGGATTCCTTCTCTGAAAACGTACTGATATCTACTATTCCTCATCAACGTTTTTGCACTATACAACGATTTTAGGCAGATTTCTTGATTTTGTCAATGTTTATTTGGTAACAATGCAACCTTTCAGATAAAGTATTTATTAAAAAGAGTTCGTTTGACACCCCGCCACCTACAATCTATAATATTATTCATATCACTCACACTTTATCTGTTTGACATTAGAGGTATTGCCAATGAAAGAAAAATCATCTGTTTTGCGTAAACTGTTTCGTATATTCAAACATCCCGCGTTTGCCGGAATCACATTGCTGCTGGCGGCTGTCTTCTTTATCATATCAGCTATTCTTCCTGACTACTCCTACCGAAGCCAAAACGGTACTGTTCAGCTTGAGAATCCGGAACATTTCGCCACCTCGGAAAATGGCTGGACAGCTATTGTAGACGGTCGTAATAGTATTTATTGTCTTGATGATAAAAAACAGCTTATCTATGCCACGGATATCTATGATTTCCCTTATGAAAACATAGAAATTCTTGATGTCACTTTCCGCTCCGGCAATCACCTGTACTGTCATATTGCAGTCTACAATGATGATGCATACCTAACTGACGCAGAAGCTGTTTTTGAGCTGGATTCCAACGGAACCATTCTTCGCGAAGTGTTATATTATGATTACCGCAATACCGAAAATCCGCCAAGCCATCAGGTTCGAATGATGGGGCTTTACTCTTATCAGGAGCAACTTTATTATCTCTATAAAGAAGATGACAAATATAGTCTTGTGCAATACAATCCGGACACCCCCACAGAAGACGTTAAAACATCTGTCATTAAAGAAGGTTATGGCGAAATCATAAAATGTCACAATAACCCCGACGGCACATTGCTTGTTTTGTGCAATAATGGCGAGGTAGGCACAATTTCCTTAAATGGCGAATATTCACTATGGTATAAAGCTGCATATGATGCCCGCAAGGAAGAAGGAATCTTCCCTTATGATGTTTTCATGACGGAGGATGCCCTTTACATGCTGGCAGGCCAGAAAGAACTCACTCTTTATAAATGGAACGAAAATGACTGGAATCTGCTTCTCCCCGTAAAAGAAAGTATTCAACTGTCAGAGGATACCGACCTTCTTTCATACGGATTAGGTATTCTGGATAAAACTCCGGCTCTGCACATCAATGAGTCTCTTTACCTTTTTGAAAACGAAGAAACTTTAACACCATACAATGCCGGCTTTACCCTTCCGACTACAATTACCCTAAGTATGTGGTTGCAGGAATTCCTTCCCCTCATGGGTTTAATTCTCCTGCTTTTAGGTATTATCTCCGGTATTGGCAACCTGATGAAATGGCGACTTTCCACGCTATCCAAGCAACTGCTTTCCATAATACCATTGGTGTTCCTTTTACTGGCAGTAGTAATTCTCACCATGCTTATCAGTATGATTAACCTGAATACTGATGATATTTTACGTGAGACTATTGCCATCAACGAAATTGCCGCTGCACAGTTTGAAGGAGAAGACTTGGAAGGAATTACAAGCTTTGAACAAGTGGACAACGGTCAAGTTGAAAGATTAAATCACCGGCTTCGGGAATTGATAAACGGTAATCAAAATTATTGGAGCCGCAACTACAATCTTGCTATTTTTGTGAGAACCACCGGTGAAGAATTTGTTTGTATTGCCAACAGTAACGATTCCAATCAGTTTATGATGAATAACTTCTCTACAGACGTTCCCATTGACCGGAATTTTTATGAAAATTCCCATACCTTTGCTTCCGGTGTCAGCTATGGCACGGATACAGAACAGCTCCAACTGATATTGGTGACTCCTATTTACCAAGAGGATGGCAACTATAATGCAATTATGGTGCTTTATGCTTCCCAGAATTATTTAATCAAAGAAATTGTATCCACCGGAAAACAATTACTGCTCTACACCGGTATTTTAGTAGCCCTGCTGATTCTGGTTATCACGTTGATTACTTCCTATAACGTAAATTCCTTAAAGCGGGCAAAAAATGTCATTACACGGATTGCCGGAGGAGACTTTTCTGTACGCGTGGAAAAATATTCTAAGGACGAGGTTGGAGAAATATGTGTTGGCGTTAACGACATGGCAGACCGGTTAGAAGCATATATCAAGGAAAAAGACCACAATGAAAAGTTCTACTACAAATTTGTTCCGGAGAAATTCCGGGAACTGCTTCATAAAGAAAAATTTACCGATTTAAGTCTGGGAGATGCCCAAAGTGCGGATTTATCCATTCTGTTTTGTGATATTCGCGGCTTTTCTCTCAACTCAGAAATGATGACGGCAACAGAAAGCTTTGACTTTGTCAATCGCATTTACGGTAAGGCCGGTCCAATTATCCGAAAACACAATGGCTTTATCGACAAGTATATCGGGGATGCCATCATGGCACTGTTTGAATCTGCCGATGATGCCGTAGCTGCCGGAATTGAACTTTATCGTGCAATTGTGCAGAATCCCAATGCAGAGGCTGATTTCGGAATTCCTTCCGTAAAAGTAGGTATCGGTATTCACTCCGGTATGGCACGAATCGGTATTGTGGGCGAAAATGAACGAATGTCCGGAACTGTTATCTCCAACACGGTTAACTTAAGTTCCCGCATAGAATCACTGACCAAACGATATGGCACCGGTATGATTATCTCAAAAGATACGTTAGACCGTCTGGATAATCCGGATGCTTTGTCTACCCGATATCTGGGAATGGTACAGGTTGCCGGTGTAAATGAAGTTGCCGGTCTTTATGAAATTTTAGATTGCCTGGAAGAAGACCGCCGGGAAAACCTTGAGCAAAACAAAGACCTCTTCCGGAAAGCAGTCAGACTATTCCACATGGGCGATTTGCAACAATCCATGGAGTTGTTCGAAAAATTAACAGAGCAGAATCCGAAAGACAAAGCCGCTCCCCTATATACCCAATATATTCATGAGAAGCTTATGCGTGGAGATACAGAGCATAATGTATTCCGATTTGTAAATAAATAATATATTATTCTTATTCACATAAAAAGAGGGCATATCATCATTCGAATGCCCTCTTTATTCTATGATATCGAATCATCTAAATTTTACATAATCTTTACATTCAGCATAATCAAAATTTACTCTAATATTTTAAGATAATTTTGACACAAATAAATAGAAAGACTTTTATCTATTTTTACGGAGGACAACATGGACTTTTTTGACATTTTAACACTGATTGGCGGACTTGCAATGTTTTTATTTGGTATGCAGGTGCTTGGTGATGGTCTAACCAAAGCATCCGGCGGCCGTATGGAACGTATTTTGGAAAAATTAACGTCCAACCCCATTAAGGGTGTTTTGCTGGGCATGCTGGTAACTGCGGTTATTCAGTCATCTTCCGCAACCACCGTTATGGTTGTCGGTTTCGTAAATGCCGGTATTATGAAACTATCTCAGGCAGTGGGTGTAATCATGGGTGCCAACATCGGTACTACGGTAACCTCCTGGATTCTAAGTCTTGTGGGACTGGAAAGCGGAAACTTTTTTATCCAGATGTTAAAACCCCAGAACTTTTCACCGATTCTTGCTATTGTGGGAATCTTCCTGATTATGGTAGCCAAAAAGGAAAAATATAAAGACATCGGCAACATTATGGTTGGTTTTGCCGTGCTGATGTTTGGTATGAACACCATGAGCGATACCGTAAAACCGCTGGCAGATGTTCCTGAATTTACAGAGTTTTTGCTTATGTTCGAAAATCCCTTCTTCGGTGTGTTTGCCGGTATGCTTTTGACTGCAATCATTCAAAGTTCATCTGCATCCGTAGGTATTTTACAGGCATTATGTTCTACCGGTGCGGTAAGCTATGCCGTAGCCATACCCATTATCATGGGACAGAATATCGGCACCTGTATTACCGCCATTCTTTCTTCCATTGGCGCAAGCAAAAATGCCCGCCGCGCAGCGTTGGTACATTTGTATTTTAACCTGATTGGCACTTTTACTTTCTTAGTATTATTCTACATTTTACATGCAATATTTGACTTTGGTTTTATGAGTACGGCTGCAAACGAAATGGGTATTGCAGTAGTTCACTCCTGCTTTAATGTTTTTGCAACCCTGCTTTTACTTCCTTTTTCTAAAATGTTGGAAAAACTTGCTTGCCTTTCCATCAAGGATAATGATGAAAAGCCTGCAACAGAAGAAGAAAAAACCTTTGCACTTTTAGACGAACGTTTCTTTGAAGCTCCCGGCCTTGCAGTAGAACAGTGCCGCAATGCCGCTGCGGATATGGCCGCCAAGGCAAAAGAAGCATTGCTTCTCGCACAAAGCCTTTTTGACCAGTATGACGAAAACGTTTTAAAAGAAGTCATGGAAAAAGAAGACTTATTAGACCGTTACGAAGACGAATTGGGAAGCTACCTTGTAAAATTAAGCAGCCGCAGTCTTTCCGAAAAAGATAGCCACATGCTTTCAATTCTGTTACACTGTATAGGGGACTTGGAACGTATCGGTGACCATGCAGTAAACCTTGCCCATTCGGCCAAAGAAATGCATGACAAAAACTTGCGTTTCTCTATCAGCGCAGAAAAAGAACTTAGCGTATTTGTAAAAGCGGTAAACGAAATTCTGGAAACCGCAGTGAACTCCTTTGAAGAACAGGACGAAGCAATTGCAAAATCCGTAGAACCTCTTGAAGAGGTTATCGATCAGCTTAATGTCGAAATGAAAGACCGTCACATCATCCGCTTACGCCGCGGGGAATGCACCATTGAAATGGGCTTTATTCTTGCCGATGTGATGAATAATTATGAACGTGTATCCGATCATTGCTCCAACATTGCAATCTGTGCCATTCAGGAAAATATTGACGTAGATGCACATGACTATATTGTCAACTTAAAAACACCCGACAATACTGAGTTTACAAATGCTGTAGCTCACTACAAAAAGAAATATTATTTACCCCGTTAATTTAGGGAAGGAGAACCTCATGTCGCTTATTTATATCGTTGAAGATGATAAAAATATTTTGGAAATCGAAAGTTTTGCGTTAAAGAATTCCGGTTACGACATCCGCGGTTTCTCCAATGCCAAAGATTTTTATCATGCGCTCAATGACTTTCTTCCTGACTTAATTCTTATGGACATTATGCTTCCTGACGAAGACGGATTGAGCATTTTGCGGAAACTTAGGGCAGATAAAACAACCCGCACTTTACCCATTATCATGGTAACAGCCAAAACCACGGAAATTGATAAGGTAAAAGGACTGGATGCCGGAGCAGACGATTACATGACCAAACCTTTTGGGGTTATGGAACTGATTTCCCGGGTAAAAGCCCTTCTGCGCCGTTCTCAGAATGACAATCCAGACAACAGGATTTTTCAGTTTGATGACATTATTTTAGATGATGAAAAACATTTGGTAACGGTTAACGGAGAAAACTGCGAACTTACTTATAAGGAGTATGAGTTACTCAAGCTTTTTATGACCAACATCGGTGTGGTAATCAACCGCGAGCGTATTCTGGAAAGGGTCTGGGGCACCGACTTTGAAGGCGAGTCCCGTACCATAGACATGCACATTAAGAATCTGCGCCAGAAGTTAAAGGAATCCGGCAAATGTATCAAAACCATTCGTAATGTAGGCTATGTTATGAATTCCTATTAACCCTCAAGTCATTCTTGCCTTTTTATGTAAGGAAACGGAGCCAAAACCATGAAAAAGAAATTGAACATCCAGCTTATCGGAATAGCCATATTGTCCATGATTTTAACCATGGGGCTCATCCTGTTTGTCTACTATGGGTTATTTCAGCAACAGGTATTGGATGAATTAAAAACCGTTACCCGCATGATGGGAAGCATTGAAAATCTTACGGTTTACAGCGTAAAAGACTACCACACGGAATTTGAAAATCTCCGTATCTCTCTTTTGGATGAACATGGTAATGTCATATATGACAGTGATGTGGATGCTGCCGACCTGGATAATCATGCCCAACGTCCGGAAATATCTGAAGCCTACGAAAAGGGAGAAGGCTATGCCATCCGTGAGTCAGATACCCTTTCGCAAAATACCTTTTACTATGCCATTCTCCTTGATAACGGTGGTGTACTGCGTGTGGCAAAAGAAGCACGGAGTATTTTCAGCGTATTTGCATCTTCCGTACCTTCCCTGATTTTTATTGCGTTATCACTAACGCTGGTCTGCATGATTGTGGCACGCTTCCTTACCAAATCCCTGATGAAACCTATCGAGGATATGTCAAAAGATATCGACCACATGAGTGAAGTAGAAACATACAAGGAACTGGAACCTTTTATTGAAACCATAAACCGGCAGCATGAGGATATTTTAAAAAGTGCCAAGCTCCGTCAGGAATTTACCGCCAATGTATCCCATGAGTTAAAAACGCCGTTAACGGTTATTTCAGGCTACTCGGAGTTGATAGAAAACGGCATGGCAACCGAAGAAGACACGGTACGCTTTTCCAAAGAAATTCATCGGAACGCTACCAGACTTTTAACCTTAATCAATGACATTTTGCGGCTCTCGGAACTGGATTCCGGCGAACAAAGCATGCCAACAGAAGATGTGGATATCTACGAGGTTGCAGACAACTGTATCGCCATGCTTCAAATGAATGCCGATAAGCATAATATTACCATGAATCTTTACGGACAACGCACCATGCTAAGAGGAAACCGGCAGATGTTGGAAGAAATACTTTACAATCTCTGCGATAACGGCATCCGTTACAATGAAGCCGGCGGCAAAGTAGAGGTTTCCATAAAAGAAAATGACGAATACATCATCCTAATGGTAAGCGATAATGGTATAGGTATTTCCGAAAAGAATCAGGCGCGTATTTTTGAACGCTTTTACCGGGTAGATAAAAGCCGCTCAAAGAAAACCGGCGGAACCGGTCTTGGCCTTGCTATTGTAAAACATATTGTAGAGCAAATGGATGCAAAACTGCAGTTGGAAAGCGAACTGGGAAAAGGAACTGCCATCCGCATCCTCTTCCCCAAAACAAAAAGAGAATAACCGATGGGATAACTTATATCGTTCAACAATAAAACCCGGCAGATTGCCGGGTTTTCATTTCATTTTTATTTTTCTGCAATAAAGAGGATTTCGCCGTCTTTTACAAGACCGAATTTTAATTTTGCAACTTCCTCCACATAAGCTGTGGTATGGGTATATTTTTCAAACTCTTCTATTTCCAAGCTTCTTGCTTCTTCCTGTGCAATCAGCTCCATATAGTATTGCTCTTCTTTTTCGTATTCTTTCTGCTGCGCTCTTAACTGGAAGGTCTGAACTCCAATCACAACCATCATCATCACCACAACCATACCAACCAATACAATTCCGGTCCGGTTCTGGCGACGCTTCTGATAAGCAGCCTTTTTACGCTTTACTGCCATTTGCGTATCCCCCGATTACTGATATGTATCCTCTTTATTATGTAAATCACCATTCTCTCCATTGTGTTTACATAATGTAATTGTAAACCACTTTATGCAAACCGTCAACCTATTTTTTAATATTATGGTAACTTTTTTTATCCCTTTTTTAAGCTTTGAAAAGCCCGACTTTACGCACTTTTTTATAAATAATATAGGTTTAAACACAAAATATGCTATCTTTTTTATGTAAACCACAATATATTGTAATATCTTGCTGGAATAATTTACATAAAATATGCTCAAAGAATATTTATAAAGTAGCATTCCCAGGGCTACACCTGCTACTATGAACCACCGGAGCACCCCATGATTCTGTTCATGCAACGCAAAAAAAGCAACCACAGAACATATCAGCCAAAAGGTAATATCCTGCAGAGATATCCAAAATACACTATGCTTAAAGACCTTACGCAAAATAATACACCCATCATATACAAAGGTCATAACCGCGCCGAGCACCACCGCGTTGACAAACAGCCTGATTTCTTCAAGAATTTCGCTACTTACATTCATTAGCGGAAAAGCTTACTGAAAAAAGACTCCGTTTTCGCCGCAGGTGTGGATATTTCCGAATAAACAAGACTGTCAATTCTTCCCTCCAAATCCACTTCTCCCTTTTCCAGCGATAAACGTGTGACATGAAGTTCACTTCCTTTTATCATAAGCATTCCCTGCTCGGTCTCCATAATCATCTCATTTACATCAAAAGCAATCACATCAACAATTCCATTCAACCCGCAGGTCTTTCTTCCCATAAGAATTACTTTATGTGCCCGGTTCCCTTTATTACTGCCATGATTTAAATCTTCCATACCGTACCTCCCCTGCTTCACTTCGGTCTTGTAAAGTATATGCCCTCCGAATTAGGAATATGTTAGGTTTTCTCTTGTTATTTAATCCACACTGATGTAGAATTTTTTTAACGTCTTAGAACATATTCTTATTTTTGAGGTAAACAAAAATGCGCTTTTCCGATATTATTTCTCTGGGTATGGACTGGCTTATTTATGCCCTTATTCTTGCAATCATCTGCGGTGCAGCTTTTTTTATCGGCTACCGCCTTATTTATAAAAAGTTGTGTAAAGGAAAGAAAACCTTGACCCTGCCTCGTTTCCTTTTATATGCAATATTTTTTTGCTATATCATCATAGTACTTGGAGTTACCCTTCTGGAGCGTCAGGGCTATGTTACCATGGGATTCCGCCTGACACCGTTTTATTCTTACATTGAGGCTTGGAATCAGTACAAAGACGCCGACTGGCGCAATATTATCCTGAATATTTTTATGCTGGTGCCTTTCGGTCTTCTTCTGCCCTATATTGCCAAATCCTTCCGCAAATTTATGCCCACCGCCATTGCCGGTGTGGTTTTCACGCTTTTTATCGAGCTGGCACAGCTTATTTTAAAAAGAGGAATTTTTGAAACCGATGATTTAATTAACAATACCATGGGCGTACTGATTGGCTACGGACTCTACCGCTTAGTGGATTATATTTATAACCGCGTCAAAAAAGATAAAACCAACCTCACTTCGGTTTTACTCTGTCAGATTCCGTTGATTGTAACCGTACTTGCCTTTACTTCCATTTTTGCGGCGCACTATTTTAAGGAACTGGGGAATCTAAATTGCAGATATATTATAAAAGGGCATCCTCAGTCTGTCACCTGCAATGCCACCTTTGATGAAAACAGCGGAAGGGCATATGTTTATATTGTGCCGGTAGTCAGCGTGGAAGAAACGGAAACATATGCCAAGGATTTCTTTGCGCAGTTTGATGCAGGAATTGATGAAAGCAGAACGGACATTTATGACGAAACCGCCATTTATTACAATGATGACAATTCCTTGTGTTTGTGGATTGATTACGAAGGAAATAAAATCGATTACACTAATTTTGCCTCCTACTATGACGAAGAAGGTGCAGGACCTAAAACTAACGCCACAGAAGAAGAAATCCGCCTTGCTGCAGAAGAACTTGGTTTCTTCCTTCCCACAGAGGCGGAATACATCAATGAAGGAAACGGCAACTACCGTTTCGAATGTGATTGTATTGTTGTAGATGAGTATGTATATGATGGTAACGCAATCGTAAGATATAGTGAAAACAATCTGGTCTGCGATTTGGATTACAACATCATAAAATGCAGTCCCTATAAGGAATTCCCTATTATTTCAGAGGAAGAAGCATACAACCTGATTGCGGAAGGCAAATATCGTTTTGAACCTGCTTTTGCGCCTTCCAACATTGTTATCAATGATATCTATCTCTCTTATGAAGTGGATTCCAAAGGCTTTTATCAGCCTATTTATATCTTTGAATGTAATGTGGACGGTGAAGATACCCGGATGTATGCACCGGCCATTCCATAGACACATATTGTATAAAAACCTCTGCAAAAATGCAGAGGTTTTTAACTTTCCAATATAAATCTTACAGATACCGGAACATATCTTTGGCTTCTTCCTTACGCACGGTTTCCTGCACGGAAAGGATTTCCGCATCCACGGTTTTATCACCAAATTTAATAGACAGCTTATCTCCCACTTTTACATCCTGGGAAGCCTTGGCAACTTTACCGTTTACGGTAACACGGCCTGCATCGCAGGCTTCGTTCGCCACGGTTCTTCTTTTGATTAATCTGGATACTTTTAAATATTTATCAAGTCTCATGTTTTTCTCCATATAAAAAAGGAACTTGCTTCGCAATCCTTTTATCTTATAAAAAAGACCGACATAAAGTCGGTCTTTTGAATTCACAATCTTACTTA
>CAZYVY010000032.1:0-22682 GCA_964651555.1 uncultured Lachnospiraceae bacterium
CCGAAACTACTGCAAAAACCAAAAATATTTTCAGTCTTTGCAGTGGTCTCGGCTTAATCTCCCGCCAATACCTACATTGTAATCAGAATCCGCAAGCGAATTCTGCCTCACGCAAGCGGTGTTGGAATCATCCCTTGTCCTTGCCGCAAGTTGTGAAAAAGGCGGACGAAGTATCGTCCGCCTTTGCAATTACTTTCTAATTCCAAGTCTTTCAATCAGAGAACGGTATCTTTCAATGTCATTCTTCTTTAAGTAGTCAAGTAAACCACGTCTCTGACCAACCATCTTAAGAAGACCTCTTCCTGAATGGTAATCCTTAGGATTCTGCTTCATATGCTCGGTGAGTTCCTTAATTCTTGCTGTAAGAATAGCAACCTGAACTTCGGGTGAACCTGTGTCACCTTCGCATCTTGCATATTCGGCGATAATAGCCTGCTTCTTTTCCTTTGAAATCATGTTCATTTCCTCCTGTTAATTTTATTATTGCAGCTAAGTTGTAGGTCGGAGTGTCCAACAACCTGGCAACAATTTTTCATACTGAATCAGTTTAACACAAAGATTGTTTTATGTAAAGTGTTTTTACACACATTTTCATTTTAAAACAATCACACTACCTACGCTTTGTTCATCTGCACTTGGCTAATCAACCAATATGGAACGTTGTGTAACAGGTGTCCTGTAATATACACTTGATATCTTAATTCCTGTAGAGGGACTGCTGGCATGTACTACCTGTCCGTTACCAATGTAAATTGCTACATGATTAATGGTTTTTCCATAACCGTAGAAAACCAAATCTCCGGCTTGAATGTCATTCATGGACACATAAGTACCGTACTGCGCCTGGGAACCTGAATGGTGTGGCAGACTAATACCATATTTCTTAAATACACTAAGTACAAAACCTGAGCAATCAGCACCATTGGTAAGACTGGTTCCACCCCATACATAGGGATTACCGATAAACTGCTTTGCATACTGGCAAAGATCAACTCTGACATCCGAAACACCCTCGCCATAAAGAAGCTCTGTCATGGTAATTGCAGTACCCAATTTTTCTTCAATCGTAACATACTCTGCAGATGCATATACCTTATCACCATCCAGCAGCACTTCTACCCATCCGTCTTCCATCACCTGTGAAAGTTCTAACGTTTCTCCATTAGGTACCATAGTGACAATTTCACAATCCGTATTGGGTTCAGTTCTTATGTTTAAAGAATCTGCATTTACAACAGCCATGGGTTTTACAATTTCTTCTGCTTTTCTGACTGCATCCATTCCCATCAAAAGATAATCCGTGCATACATAACCTTCTACTTCACCGGATGTAATATGTGCCCATCTTCCGTCTTCTGATATGGATAAAATCTCGCAGGCAGTGTTGTTCGACATCTTACCTACCAGTTTTCCACTCTCATTCGCTTCTTTTCTGACATTTAAATGGTTGTCCACCTGTGCGATACCAAGGTTGTTATAACCCCAAAAATCTACACTGTCAATATCACTTTGTTGTATGCGGTTTGCGACTCCGGCATGCTCAATAACCGTTGCTACACCCGCTTCCATATTTACATTCATCTCAATCAATCTGGCCTGTACTTCTGCAAGGCTTTGATTTGCCAGTGAGTCTGATATAACAGTCTCCGCTCCGGCGGTAAAATTAGCTATTTCAGCAGCATCGGCATAAGACATCATCCCAAGCAAGGTCGCACCTGTCACCGCTAAAATACCGTTTTTAAGCAATAACTTACGAAACATCTATTTCTCCTTAACCAAATCACATCACAATCAAAAATAAAAACGCAACAATTTCAATTGTTACAAAATTGTTACGTTTTTATTATAAACTTTTTTTATATTATGTCAATCTATATTTAAAAGTTTTTAGTTGGCAGCATCTTCCTTTACCATAGAGTATGCAATATTCACGGCATGGTCTGAAACTCTTTCCAAACCGGAAACAATATCTGAGAACAACATTCCTGCATCCGGTGTACATTCGTTTCTTTTTAATCGGTCAATATGAGCCTGCTGTACCTGTTTCTCCATAGCATCAACCTTATCTTCCAATTCTTCAATTCTCGGAAGAAGTTCTTCTTTGTGATGGGCAAATACTTCAATACACAGGTGTACATTTTCATTGATAAGTTCCATCATGTCTCTTAATTCATTAAATGACTCATCACTGAATTTAATACTGCGTTCCTTTCTTAACATTGCCGAATCAGCAATATTCTTTGCATGATCACCAATACGTTCGATATCATTTACAACATGGAAAAGTCCACCCAGACTCTTCAAGTCTTCAATCGGTAACGTAGACTGGTTGATTTTTACAAGGTAATTTGTAATGGATTTATTTAAGAAATTAATATTCTCTTCCACTTCACATACTTCCTTGATATCATCCTCATCCAATGTAACCAATGCATTCATGGCACGATTCAAGTTGTCGCTGGCAAGACTTGCCATACGTTCGATTTCATTCACAACTTCTACGACTGCAGTTGCGGGATTAAATACAACCTTGTCGCCGATATACTGTAATTTGTGGTCATCATGATATCCGACTTTTTCTTCCTTACCGGGAATAATAAAGTAAGTTGCCTTAACCAAAAGGCTACTGAAAGGAAACAGTATTAAAACCTGGAATATTTTAATACTGGTGTGCGAAAATGCAACAAATCGTCCGGGGTCTCCTCCTGCCGCTTTGAAAAGGATATCTACAACCCAGTCTCCTGCAAACATTAAAATAACAAATACTACTGCCGAGCCCACAAGGTTGAAGAGGAAATGAATCATTGCAGCACGTTTTGCATCCTTCATACCTGCAAGTGATGCAATCAAGGCAGTAACACATGAACCCATGTTACAACCCAAAATAATGAAATGACAAATTGGCAAATCAAGCAATCCCTGCTGTGCAAGCAACAATACTATACTTACTGTTACGGATGAACTCTGTATTACTGCGGTTACAAGAAAACCAACAAGTACCGCAAGTGCAGGATTGGTCAGTGATGCAAACAACTCTTTGATTTCTGAGCCTTGTTTCAAGGTCTCCATGGAAGAACTCATCAAAGAAAGTCCCAGGAAAAGAACACCAAAACCAACAAGAACATCCCCCAGTTTGGTAACAATCTGTTTCTTGAAAAACATAACCATAATAACACCAAGCAAAAGGAACAGCGGTGCATATTTCGACAAATTAAATGATACAAGCAGCGAAGTAACCGTAGTACCGATATTCGCACCGAAAATAACACCGACTGCCTGATACAGGTTCATTAAACCGGAGTTAACAAAACTGACCACCATAACCGTACAAGCCGAGGACGACTGCACGATACCGGTGAAGACAATACCTACAATTAAGCCCATAAATTTATTCTTGGTAAAAAACTCAAGAATTTTACGGAGCTTGTCCCCCGCAAACTTTTCAATGGACTCGCTCATTAATTTCATACCAAAAAGAAAAAGACCTAATCCACCTGCAAGACTCATAAGCATCTCAAAAATTTCTGCTGTATTCATATTTGTCTCCTTCACCCCAACAGGGATATTTTTCACATGTATTTTTACATTTTATTTACGCCAAATTTACATACAATACAATTATATGGGAAGATGTGTCAATATTTCAATAGGGAATTTTTTTTCGTCCTTTTACACATATTCGCAGGACTTTTTTCATCATTTTTCAGTGTTTTTTATAAATTGACGACAAAAAAAGAAAAAATTCACACCCTGTTTCGGGTGTGAATTATCGTTTGAAATAAAGTCTTGCCTTTTCAATATCACAGTGTAATTGTTGTTTCAGTTCATCCAAAGTACAAAATTTCTGTTCCGGTCTGAGATAATGGCAAAAATCTAATGTCAGAATTTTTCCATACACATCCTCTTGAAAATCAAGTATATATGTTTCAATACCAACTGCATTTTCCTCACTGACCGTAGGCTTTGTTCCTACATTGGTAACTCCGCCAAACACCTGCCCCTCTAAAGTTACCTTGGTAAAATAAACACCATTGGGTGGTAATAACTTTTCCAAAGGCGCAACCATGTTACAGGTAGGAACACCAATGGTTCTGCCTAATTGATTTCCTCTCTCTACCTTGCCGCTGATACGGTAGCTTCTTCCAAGCAATTCCCTGCACTTTTCCATATCACCTTTTATCACGGTATCCCTTACCAAAGTGGCACTAATTTCTTCCTCTTTCAGATGAAGCTTAGGGCATGCACAGAATTTAAAATCATAAATTTTACTCTTCTCATTAATAAATGCCACATTTCCCCGTCCCTCTTTACCAAAGGATAAGTCTTCTCCTGCCACCAATACCTGCATATTCATCTGTTTTATCAGAACTTCCGTTAAAAAATCTTCAGGTTCAGTTCCCGCAGTTTGTGCATCAAACGGAAACAACACATAAAAATCAATTCCGGAATCTTCCAATAATTGCTGTTTTTCTTCATCGGTTAAAACAAATCCACCGTCGTATGTCCCAAAAAACACCTCAGGTCCCGGTTCAAAAGAAATAACGACCGTTCTCAAGCAACACTCCGCTTCTCTTTTCAAACGGTCCAAAATTACTTTATGTCCCAAATGCAGAGAATCAAATTTACCCATTGCCACTGCCGTGGGTTCATCAATATGAAATTCCTTTGCCTTGATTATCTGCATGGTTCTTTTCCTTTCTATGCCTTATAGAAAAACATTTTTTTCGGTTTAAACATTTTATCGGTTTCACTGTATCCGTAGATACCGTAAAACATACCATCCTCACCGTAAATACATATATTTTCGGCTATCTTATCTTCTTCCTTCATATGAAGCATATCCACATACAAGCAATTTCCGTTTTGTACTGCTTTTAGATACTCTTCCCTAACCAAAGCTTTGGGATATCCTGCAAAAACGCTGTCCACACCTTTGATAACAGCATTAATCTCTCCGGCCTTCATCATAGCTTCAATTTCATCCAAAGTTTTTGCCTCTTCCAAGGTGAATCCTGCTGTTTTACGGCGTATCAGATTCGCCATGGCACCTCCGCAGCCCAATCTTTCACCTATATCATTGCATAGGGTTCGGATATATGTGCCCTTAGAACAAGTTATCATCATACGCACTTTCGGCAAACTCATTTGGAGAATTTCAATATCCTCAATGACAATATCCCTGGCTTTACGTTCTACGGTTTTTCCTTCCCGCGCCAATTCATAAAGTTTTTTTCCGTCAACCTTTAATGCAGAATACATAGGCGGAATCTGCTTCTGTTTACCTATAAAAGATGAGATTATATTTTTTACCTCTTCTTCTGTTACATCCACACTTTTTGATGCCAAAATTGTACCGCCGGTATCCTGGGTATCGGTGGATACACCTAATAAAAGCTCCGCCTCATATACCTTTGTGGTATCCGTCAGCATATCACATAATTTAGTTGCACAACCTAAACAAACCGGAAGCACGCCCGTTGCGTCCGGGTCCAGTGTTCCGGTATGTCCTATTTTTTTCTGTTTTAAAATTCCTCGTAATTTAGCAACTACATCGAAAGAAGTGTAACCTTTCTCCTTATGAACTACTATAATTCCGTCCATTTGCTATCCTCTTTGAAAATCTTCTTCTACCAGTTTCAAAATCTCTGAGAGGATACCTTCAGGTTCCCCCTTGTAATAAAAACCGGCTGCTCTTACATGACCACCACCGCCAAAATGTTCAGCTACCCTTGCCACATCTACGATTTTTTTCGAACGAAGACTGATTTTATAGGTAACCCCATTTATCTGGTACATAAAAATAGCACAATCCACTCCCTGAGTAATGCGCAACTGGTTAATAACGCCATCAAAATCTTTGCCGGTAACACCCATTTCTACCATAGTTTTCATGTCGATAAAACCCGAAATCACTTTACCACCCAAATGAAGCTGACTCTCCAGCAGAATTCTTCCCAATACTAAATTCTGCAAGTATGTCTTTTCATAATAAGTTACATCTAAAAGTGTGGGATAATCAAAGCCATACTCAATCAGCTCCGCCGCAATACGCAGGGTTTTAGGTGAAGTACAGGAATATTTAAAAATTCCGGTATCATGGGCAATCCCAAGGTAAATTGCTTCGGCTATTTTTTCATCCAGATATGCCGGATCAATCAAATCATATATCAATTCACTGGCAGAACTTGCCGTAGGAACAATATAATTTACCATTCCGCATCCTTCTGCATTACTGATATGATGATCAATATTAATGGTCTTCTTTGCATTTTTGTAGTACTTTTCAGCATTGCCAATGCGCGAATCTACCGTATCCACAACAATAAAAATCTCAGGTTGCTCTTTATCAAAAGCATAATTAAATTGTTTGATTCCTTCCACACAGTCAAAGCAAGGCGAAATTTCATCAGAAAACACCGTGATATCCGCCTCCGGCAATCTCTTATTTAAATAAAGAGAAAGGGCAAGGGTGGCGCCGATACAGTCGCCATCCGGTTTTATATGCCCACAAATTCCGATTGTTTTTGCCCCACTGCATTCTGCAACAATATCAATCACTATTCTGTTTCCTCTTCTTCTCTTTCATGGATTCCGGCATTCACTTCATCAATCAATTTAGACATATTAATGCCATATTCCACGCTCTGATCCATAATAAATTTAATCTCCGGTGTATTACGAAGATTAATTTTTTTAGCAAGCTGGGTTCTGATGTAGCCCATAGCACTGTTTAGGCCCTTTAACGTATCTTCCTGCGACTGTGCATCTCCCAATACACTGATAAAAGCCTTACAGGATTTTAAATCCGGGGCTACTTCCACAGCCATGACCGTAGTCATGGGGTTGATGCGGGGGTCTTTTAATTCACCGCGGATAATCTCCGCCAAAACCTTCTGCACTTCCCCATTGACACGGGTATTTTTTACACTGTTTTTTCTCATTATCTGGGTACCTCTACCATAATGTATGCTTCCACAATATCAAGTTCCTGCATCTTGTCAAAGTCTTCGAATACAAGACCGCATTCAAAGCCTGCTTTTACTTCTTTTACATCATCCTTGAAGCGCTTAAGTGAAGCAAGCTTACCTTCGTAAATCTGCTCGCCTTCACGTGTAATACGTACCAAAGCATTTCTCTGGAACATACCGTCAAGCACATACGAACCTGCGATATTTCCGATTGCAGATGCCTTGAAAATCTGACGTACTTCTGCATGACCGATTACCTTTTCCTCATAAATAGGATCCAGCATACCCTTCATGGCAGCTTCCACGTCCTCGATTGCCTGATAGATTACACTGTAAAGTCTTACGTCTACGCCTTCCTTTTCAACGGTATCTTTAGCCATATTATCAAGTCTTACGTTGAAACCGATGATGATTGCCTTAGCCGCACTTGCAAGGATAACGTCGGATTCGTTGATTGCACCAACACCGCCGTGAATAACCTTAACTGCAACTTCTTCATTGGAAAGTTTCATAAGACTCTGCTTAACCGCTTCCACGCTACCCTGAACGTCTGCTTTGACGATGAGGTTAAGTTCCTTAAGGTTACCTGCCTGAATCTGTGAGAACAGATCATCAAGCGACATCTTAGCTTTAGTATCTTCCAGTAATTTAACCTTATTCTGTGCAATAAAGGTCTCTGCAAAATTTTTGGCTTCCTTATCGTTCTTGTGGCAGACAAAAATTTCACCTGCGTTAGGAACATCATTCAAACCTAAAATTTCAACCGGTGTGGAAGGAGTTGCTTCTTTTACCCTACGTCCCTTATCATCCACCATGGCACGTACTTTACCGTGAGATGCACCTGCAGAAATAAAATCACCAACATGGAGTGTACCCTTCTGAACCAAAATGGTTGCAACGGGTCCGCGCCCCTTATCAAGCTGTGCTTCAATCACCAGACCACGTGCCTGTCTCTTGGCATTTGCCTTTAATTCAAGCATATCTGCTGATAAAAGAATCATATCCAAAAGTTCACTGATTCCGTGCCCCATCTTCGCACTTACCGGTGCAAAAATAGTTGTTCCACCCCAGTCTTCGCTTAAAAGTTCATGCTCTTCCGCCAATTCTCGCATCAAGTTGTTGATGCTGGGATAGCTATCCATCTTTCTGCTGGGATCGTTGAAATCGTAACCGATTTTATCCACCTTGTTAACCGCAACGATAATCTGTACACCGGCAGCCTTCGCATGGTTAATCGCTTCCTTGGTCTGAGGCATAACACCATCGTCTGCCGCAACCACAAGAATTGCAATATCTGTTGCGTTGGCACCACGCATACGCATAGCGGTAAAAGCTTCATGTCCCGGTGTATCAAGGAAGGTAATCTTTCTGTCATCCACCTGAACCATATAAGCACCGATGTGCTGTGTAATACCGCCAGCTTCTCTGTCTGTTACGTGAGTCTTACGGATTGCATCCAAAAGGGAAGTCTTACCATGATCAACGTGACCCATAACACAGATTACGGGAGGTCTTTCTGTCATGGTAGCTTCGTCTTCTTCATCCTCTTTTAAGAGTTCTTCAATAACATCTACCTGAACTTCTTTTTCACAAATAATATCGTATTCAATGGCAATTTCTTCAGCCTTCTCAAAAGAAATCTCTGAATTTACGGTAAGGATTTCACCTTTTAAGAATAACTTCTTAACAATAGCGGAAGGCTGTAATTTCATTTTATCAGCCAAATCTTTTAAGGTAAGTACTTCAGGAATTGTGATTACCTTGATATCGTCCTCCACCTTTTCTTCGATCTTTTTCTCAGGCTTAATAAAGCTTCCGGGCTTTAACTTGCCCTTACCTTTGCCCTTAAAATCGCCGTCTTCATAATTAGACTCTTTCTTCTTCTTGTCTTTTTCCTGACTGATACGACGTTTTTCATCATCTCTATGCTTCTCAGGCTCTACAACAGGTGTTTCTCCACCGAACATGCGACCGCCCTGGGGTTTCTTAGCAAAACGATTATCTTCTCTTCTGCCGCCTCTGCTATCGTCACCATCCTTATGGAAACCGCCCTGTCCTCTGTCTTTATTATATCCCCCTTGAGGTCTTTCTCCATTTCCACGATTAAATCCACCCTGAGATCTTTCTCCGTTACCACGGTTGAAACCGCCCTGAGATCTTTCGCCTCTGTTGTCACGATTGAAACCGCCCTGAGGTCTTTCTCCTCTGTTCTCACGATTGAAACTGCCCTGAGGTCTCTCGCCATTGCTACGGTTTGCATTACCCTGAGGTCTTTCTCCTCTGTTCTCATTTGCAGAACGTTCATTTACAGGTCTTGCATTCTGCTCTGTTGTCTCTACAGACGCTTCCTTTTTCGGTGCAGACTGCGGTCTGCCATTTGGATTGCCTGCCGGAACAAAATTTATCGCCGGTGCTGCGGAAGGCGGTGTTGTGGGACGAATCAACCCTGAAGGTCTCACATTTACATTATTATTAGCAGGCTTTTTATTTTGTACAGGCTGGTTCGGTCTCTGCACCGGTCTTCCTGCATTCTGTCCACCCATTTTACTGTTCTGGGGATTACCTACAAAAATAATATTTTTCTTCTTCTTAGGTTTTTCTTCAACCTTTGCCCCTTCAGTATCTTCCTTTTTTACAACGGAAGCTTCTTCCTTCTTTGGTTTACTCTCAACCTTAGTCGTTTCCTCATTCTTAACTGTTTTTTCGACAGTGGGCTCTTTTACAATAACTTTTTCTGCATCCTGACGCTTATTTCCGTCAAGATTCTTTCTGACTAAGCTTTCTTCATCTGCGGATAAAATCTTCTGCGGACTTTTGTAATCATATCCATTATCCTGAAGAAAACTAATTACTTCTTTACTGGTTATATTTAAATCTTTCGCGAGTTCGCTTATTTTCATTTGATTACCTCCGTATTTGTTATAGAATCTTTCAATTTCTTCTCTATGCCATTTGCAAATCCTTCATCAATGACCGCAATCGAAGCACGCATCTCTTTTCCAATACAATGTCCGAGACTTTCTTTCGTACCATAAAAGTAAATCGGAGTCCGATAATACGAACACATATCATTGTAACTTTTCTTTGACCCGTCAGAAGTATCATTTGCAACGATAACAAGCTTTGCTTTTCTTGCTTTTACCATTTTCTCCACCATAAATTCTCCACTGACGACCTTTCCCGATTTGGTGGCCAATCCTAAAAGAGATAAAATTTTATCATGCATCCAGTTCTACAAACTCCTTTTCCAATCCGGCATAAATTTCTTTTGAAAGACTCATTTTGAAAGAGCGTTCCAAACCTTTGTTTTTCTGTGCTTTTTGTAAGCACTCCATACATTTGCAAAGATATGCCCCTCTTCCATTTTTCTTTCCGGTTATATCAAGAACAATCTCACCTTCAGGGGTTTTTAATACGCGCATCATGGATTTCTTCTCCTTCATCTCCATACACCCTACACACTGCCTTAACGGTATTTTCTTGTTCATGTTAACCTCCTTTTACTCATCGTATAAAAAGAACTCAAATTACTCCTCTTCCTCAACATAGGTTTCTTCTAATTCGCCCTCTTCTTCATCATCCATATAATCTTCATAACGGAAGCCGTAAGCGTCTTTCGCCTGTGTTTCACTCTTAATATCAATCTTGTAACCGGTTAATTTAGCTGCAAGACGAGCATTCTGTCCCTCCTTACCAATTGCAAGTGATAACTGATAATCAGGAACAACAACCTTAGCGGTCTTCTCATCAGGATCTGCAAATACAGCAACAATTTGTGCAGGAGACAATGCGTTCTGAATTAAATTACCGGGGTTTTCATCCCAGTTAATAATATCAATCTTTTCTCCACCCAACTCATCTACAATAGCATTAACACGTGAACCATTCAAACCTACACATGCACCAACCGGATCTACATTAGGATTGTGTGAATAAACAGCCATTTTTGTTCTGCTTCCGGGCTCTCTTGCAATGCTCATGATTTCAACAGTACCATCTTTAATTTCAGTAACTTCCGATTCGAACAATCTCTTAACGAAGTCAGGATGTGTACGGCTTACTAAAATACGAGGTCCCTTTGAATTTGCTTTTACTTCTAATATATATACTTTAATACGATCCGTGGGACGGAAATGTTCTCCCTTTACCTGCTCAGACTCATTTAAAATAGCGTCTGCCTTACCAAGGTTAATGGAAATATTACGTCCAATGTAACGCTGAACAACACCGGTAACAATGTCTTTTTCTTTTGCATGGAACTGATTATATACAACGCTTCTTTCTTCTTCACGAATTTTCTGTAAAATAACATTCTTTGCATTCTGCGTTGCAATACGTCCAAATTCTTTAGATTTAATTTCTACTTTTACGATGTCATCTACTTTTGCCTTCTTTGCAATCTTTTTCGCATCTTCCAAAGCAATTTCAAGCATATCATCCACAATATCATCTGCAGACTCTACAACAGTCTTTTCTGCATATACACAAAAATCACAGGTTTCACGATTAATTTCCACTTTAACATTATCCGCCTTACCAAAATGGTTCTTGCAAGCAAGCATCAATGAATTTTCAATCGCTTCAAAAAGTGTTTCCTTGCTGATTTCTTTTTCCTTTTCAAGAATATTCAGCGCTTCCATTAATTCCTTGTTCATTTTTTTATTTTTCCTCCTATTCTAAAAATCCAGTGCCAACCGCACAATTGCGATATCAGACCTCTGGAAAATCATTTCATTGTTATCACTTTCGATGGTAATAGTTTCCTTATCGTATGCTTTTAAAACACCGGAAAATTCCTTGCATTTATCAATAGGTTTATAGGTTTTGATTTCAACCTCTTCGCCAAGACTCTTTTCCATATGTTTATCTTTCTTCAGGGTTCTTCCCAAACCCGGGCTACTGACTTCCAAAATATATGATTCCTCAATATAATCAGCCACATCCAAAGCATCCGATAATTCCCTGCTGACCGCTTCACAGTCCAAAATGGAAACTCCACCTTCTTTGTCAATGTACGCCCGTAAGTACCACTCACCTGCTTCTTTGACAAATTCAACATCATAGATTTCCACATTGTGTTTGGCTGTAATCGGAAGCAGAAGTTCTTCGGTTCTTTGTTCGTAAGTATCCCTTTTTCCCATTCTTACGCACTTCCTTTCTCTTTCCCAACAAACAAGAGTGGACTTCGCAGCCCACTCTTTATCATATTGCATAATTTAATTCATGTTAATTTTATCATTATAAAACTTTTTCGTCAAGTCATAAACATTTATATTTTACTAAAAACTACTAACTTTCTTCAGTTTTTTTACATTGCTGTTTCAAAATCTGCCATTGTTGCTGACTTTGCGGCAAGTTTTATCCAATTACATAGAACCGTCGGATCTTTTTCTTGTGATATCTTCTTCTTAACTCCTTCACTTGCCTCTCCCAGTTCTGATAATAGTTCGAAAATAGATTCTATCTTTCCTTCAATCTTTCCTTCAATCTTTCCTTCAATCTTTCCTTCTATCTTTCCTTCTTCCTTGCCCTGCGCAATTCCTCGCCTGACTCCTTTTTCAATCATTTCATCAATAGCTTTACACACGTTTTCCTTCTCCTTATATTTTGAATTCTTTTCTCTCTGTTCATTTAATTGCTCCAAAAGTCTGTCATCTTCCAGCATGACTGAAAGAAGAAAACTGCTCTCCGAATCCATTTTAGCAATTGCGTCCCTGTTTAACTCGATGTAGTGCTCTAATTCCTCACAATCCCTTCTGTGTGAATAAAACTCAAACAAGGTTCTTAATGACGTCTTAAAAGCACTGAAATCTTTTACTTTATTTAAATCATAAACATGAATGCGGTAATCCGGTAACAGTTCACGCAAACGTTTCTCCGTTCTTACATCCGCAATCGGTATATTTACCATATCCTGCAAAGAATCCGTAGCATCCCACTCTTTCTCTCCCCAGTATAAAATCAGGGTATACACCGGATACAGTCTGTCATTCCTTCGAAATCCGCATAAAAATTCATCTGACTTTAAAGCGTTTCCGAATCTTTCTTTGTTCCTCTTGCGAATGTCTTTTACCTGCTTATGATATACCATACTCTCTTCTACCATAATGCGGATTAGCATACTATAATCCACCGTAGCTTGATTTTCAAGCACATACAAAGCAAAAACACTTCCATCCTTCGTCTGTTTCTTTACCACATCACGCAAGCGCTCATATACGGCATTTTCATCCGCCCGTTGCAAACCTCCGTCCTCAGGTAATAATTCTTTGGCATCTAAAATCTCATCGCCTCCAAAGTAGGCGGCATTTATTAAGTCCGCAAACCGTTCTGCGTCCTCAAAAAACGACTTTTGGGTAATATCTTTCTTCCCCATGTTCCTCCTTTCCGAACATTTCGTGCAGGAGAAAAACAATACTGTCTTAATCTGTACACTTTATTTTCCTTTAAAAAAATATGGAATGGATACAGTTATAAACCTATGAAAATCTCCTGCCTATTCAATTAATAATGGATTTTAAAGCATAGATTTTCTTGAAATCAAATCGGTGTCTTACCATTTTACTTCCTTGCCGGAAGTTATCATAAGAACGATTCTTAAGAATTGTCAGAATTGATTCTGTTAGAAAATAAGAAATATAATATGCTTCAAAGATATGATATCAGAGATACCATTAGGTGTCTATGTGCAATATGCACAAAATTAATTTAGTACCCTGTGTTCTTCAAAAAGTTCCTCCAGTTTTGTTATGGATACACCAAACTCTTCCGCCGCCGTTTCCATACTCCTTACATTTCATGCATTCTCCTTTCCCTGCCATACCGCAGATTCTGTTTTATTTTTTATCTATAAAATAAACAGGGAAAGTCTGCACGACTGTCCCCGGAGTTTCCTACAGGGACAGCCCTATGTTCACTTGTAAAATCAAAATGTAATTATAAAATAATATTCTAACGTTCGTTTTTTTATTTCTTGCTCTTCTTTAATAATAATAATGCCAACGATATAAATACAATACCCACTCCCAACAAAATCAATGTATCCCCAACGCCATATGTTTCTTCACCGAGTATAGGTATCTTCGCAACCACTTCCGGATTATATTGAAAAATTACCGATAAACCATTGTTAATAAAATGCATTAGTGCGCCAACCCAGATACTGCCGGACTTATATGCCACATAAGCCAAACCAAGTCCCATCATGAATCCACCTACAAACTGTAATAAATTCATATGGTATGCACCAAACAACACAGCGGATACTGCAATAGCAATCCATATCTTATACTTATCTTTTAATGTTCCGAATAAAAATCCTCTAAATGCAAATTCCTCCGCAATTGCCGGACAAATTGCAACTACCAGAAAAGCGGGTATAAATCCTGCATCCGTAATAATTGTTGTCAATGATTCTGAGGTTTGCGCAAGGCCGGGAAACCATTGTGCCAATGTAACCAGCACAACCTGTTCCAATATCCATACCCCAAACCACATACAAATTCCTGCAATGATATGTTTTATGCCCGGCACTTTTAGCGAGAACAGCTTTTTAAAATCCGCTTTCATGTACCATGCATATAGCACAGGCACCGCAAAGATAATCAGTTGAACAATCCCCGTTCCCCAAATTCCCAGGCGAAATACCAGAGATGAACTGCAATAAATCATCAGTAGCAAAAGCAAACCAAACATAAGAACCGTATCTCCGATCCCCGGCATTTGATTTTCTTTCATATTGGAGCGTTTTTCTAAAAACTTAATTCCTTTAAAACCTTCACCAAACAATATATCTTCACTGGAAAAGAGTTTTGACATAAATATAATGGCAAAACCCGTATAAATAAGCGTTGACAAAAAAACAATGCCAATATTCATCCAGTCAAACTGTAGTTCAAAGATAGATTTTATAAATAATGTAACATTCACAATTGGTATAAATGCCGTCTTTGTTGTAAGTGTCAAATCCGGCAACATACCTGCCATGGACGCAAACATAAATATCAACAATACAGGTGTGCTATAATTATTTGCTTCCTTAAAACTCTTGGCAAAAATGCATACACATAAGCATACAGCCGATAAAAACATGGCAAAAACAGGCATACATATCAACAATGCAACTACAGAAGGAATAAACTGAAGCAAATTCATTTCTTCAAAAGCTGAATTTGTCAGTTGCACAGAATCATACATGTACATTCCCACAAGAAACATCGAAAATAAATTTAATAAGGCAGACATAACTGCCACAGTAGAAACTGCCATAAATTTACTAAACATCATTTCACTGTTTTTAATCGGCAGTGTCATCATGGTTTCTAATGTACCGCGTTCTCTCTCTCCTGCTGTAACATCAATAGCCGGATAAATTGCCCCCATAAAAATACTGGTGATCAAAATAAAAGGAATAATATAACTAATCATAGAACCTGCAGACTCTTCCACAGTGGCAATATCTCTTGAAGAAATCAAAATAGGATTTAATACCGCTTCGGAATCTTCAAATTTTTCTTCAATTAACTCATTCCGCAGGCCATCCCTGTATTCACTCAGAATTTCTCTTATGTAGCTACATGCTGATACAGAATCAGCCACTGATGTAAAATAACCGACTTCATAGTTCAATCTTTTATCATTTTGCTCTGTAATATTAATAAACGCATCAATTTTTTTCTCATTCAGTGCCTGCTCACACATCTCCGGACTGCCAAGCACCGATACCTCAAAGAAGTACTCAAACTCATCTTCTTCATCCAGCAAAAGTTGCTTTACCGTTTCTGTTTCCTCGCACTGTACAATACCAATCTGATAAGTTTTCTCCAAACTTTCCTTGGAAATATTACTCATAATCAGCATCATTCCAAGCATCATACAGGGATAAAGGAACAAGGGAACCAAAACCATAACTATCATAGTTTTTTTATCCCTAAAAATATCTAACATTTCTTTTTTATAAAGAGAAAAAACCGTCTTCTTATTCATCGTCCGTTTCCTCCTCTTTCATCAAACTACGAAATGTATCCCTTAAATTATCCGTACCGGTCTGTTCCATTAAGTCTTTCGGTGTTCCTGCCGCAATCACTTTTCCTTGATACAGCATCACTATTCTGTCACACAAATACTGTGCTTCTTCCATGTAATGCGTAGAATACAATACCGTCTTTCCTTTTTCTTTTTCCTTTTTCATAAAAGATACAATTGCTTCGCTGCTTAAAATATCCAATCCCAATGTAGGTTCATCAAAAATATAAACCTCAGGATTATGAATCAGACAACGGGCAATATTAGCACGTTGAGTCTGCCCGGTAGAAAGCTTTTCAATGCGGTTATCGCCGAAACTTTCCATATCCAACACCTTAAAAATTTCATTGATGCGTTCTTCGCAAAGTTTTTTGTCCAAACCATAAATATCACCGAAAACACGAAGCATTTCTCTTGTACTTAGACGCTGATACAATTTAGTATTGCCGGACAAATAACCAATCTTATGCTTCTTTTCAATCACCGAAGTAATATCTCTGCCATCTGCATCTGAAAGAAACACCTCTCCCTCTGTAGGTGTCATCAGATTTCCAAGCATACGAAGAACAGTGGTCTTACCCGCACCGTTTGGTCCCAAAATACCAAGAATTTCTCCCGGTTTTGCTTCAAAATTCACATGATCCACCGCATAAAACTCTTCTTTGGTAGCAGCATTTCTTTTTATCCCTTTTTTCTTTGCAATATTTCTTACAAAGACTTTACACAACCCTTTCGCAGCAATCATTTCATTCTCCCATCAAAATCCGAAAAAACTATACTACTGTTGCATTATCAGCACTTTCCCGGCTCTCTGCCGCGTTTTTCTTTTTACGTTTCTTCTTTGGTGGATGTTCTCTTAAATAAGCTTCTAATTCTTCCATGTACTTCTCGTACATGTCAGGTCTTTTCCTTCTGGTGCGCTCCACCGCTTGTTCCTTACGCCACTTTGCTATATTAGCATGATGACCGCTTAACAATACATCCGGAACCTTCTTTTCATGCCAGATCTCCGGTCTGGTATACTGTGGATATTCCAAAAGATTTCCGGCAAAAGATTCATCACTGGCAGACTCTTCATTATTTAAAACTCCGGGAATCAGTCTGGCAACAGTATCAATTACCACCATTGCCGGTAACTCTCCTCCTGTCAGAACATAGTCACCGATGGAAATTTCATCTGTAACAATCTCTTCCAGAACTCTCTCATCTATACCCTCATAATGTCCACAAAGAAAAATCAGTTCTTCTTCCTTTGCCAGGTCCTGAGCAATTTCCTGCTTAAAAGTTTTGCCCTGAGGAGTCATAAAAATCACTCTGGGTGTTCTTTTACCGCAATCTTCATGTTCCTTCACCAATGCTTTATATGCATCATAAACCGGTTGTGCCTGCATTAACATTCCGGCACCACCACCATAAGGATAATCATCCACTTTATTATGTTTATCAAGAGTATAATCTCTTATATTTACCGCATTTATAGATAAATATCCCGCCTCGGTGGCTCTTTTTATAATACTGTTATTCAATCCCTGTTCAATCATTTCCGGAAACAAGGTCAGTATATGAAATTTCATTATTTTACTCCTCATCATCATTTTCAGACACTCTGCTTGCAACCGCTCTTTGGTATTTCCTAATCAAGCAGACCATCCATAACATGTACCAACACTTCTCCCGCTTCTATATCAACCTTAAGTACACATTCTTTAATTGCCGGTAAAAGTACTTCCTTCCCCTCCCCGGTTTCAACAATATAAACATCATTGGCTCCGGTCTGTAAAACATCTTTTAAAACACCAAGTTGTATTTCTTCATCAGTAACAACGCTTAATCCGATTAAATCTGCAATAAAATATTCATCTTTCCTCAGTTTCACTGCATGTTCCCTATCAACCAAAAGACTTTTATTGCGATATTGTTCAACTTCATTAATATTACTGAATTCCTTAAATTTTAATATAACAAATTGTTTAAAAAACTTTACGGACTCCGGGTGAATCACCAATTTTTCCTTTCCGGTATCCAGATACACCTCTTTTAATTTTTTAAACCGGTTTACATCATCTGTCGTCGGAAATACTTTTACCTCACCTTTGATTCCGTGTGTAGATGATATCACTCCTATCTGTAAAAAATTTTCCATTATTCTTACCTTTCAATTTTATAATATCAAACCAAACATCATGGCAAATACAACCAATACAGCAGAAAAAACAGCAGTTGTCCAATAAAGTATTTTGTTCTTTTTGGAAACTTCCTCTTTCCGGCCTGTTTTCCAGAAAAACAATAAATAAATCAAGGACATTATGCTACCAAGCCAATACATCATTGACGTTGCACTCACAGACGCTACCGGCGAATAAGACATTACCATCATGGCCATAAACGCAAAGGTCAAACTAAACAGCGTAATGTTTAAACACTGAATGTAATGATATTTCCTAAACTTGTCAGGTTCCAGTTTCTCTTTGCTGAATTTACGTATAATAAAACCTAATACAGCAATGATTACCACTAATGATGCGTAGAAATATCCTGCCAACATAGCTATAAAAATGATGATCTGCAAAAAATACGTAAGTGATGAATATGAGACATAATCCTGTACCGGCATCATAATCATTGTTGTTCCATCCGGATACGCATAAATATTTCCAATACTTCCGTTATTCATGACAACGTGATCTTCATCAATGATTTCAAACATTGCCGTATTGCCAAACATAGGTAAAACCAACGTATTGTTCTCACCTAAGGTAAAAAACATGGCAGACATAATAGAGTAAAATGTTTCCTTACCATCTACGGTTGCGTTACCGGCTACATACGTTCCTTCATATACACGCAATCCACTTATTTCACTTATCTTTTCTACTTCGTAAGAACCAAATACAAGCTCTGCCAAAGCACTGCCCAATTGATTTTCATTGTGCTGGTTTGCCATATACGTAAGACAGGTTTTGCTATCCGGTTCCATAAACACAAGAGCCGACTGACTGGCTGAATTACCGTCAATTCCATAAACCAAAGTGCCCAAACGATATACTATCATACCATGGGCAACACGGGGTTCTTCAGAACCGGTATAACACAAAGTTGTATGGAATAAAGTTTCTGCGGTTTCTTTTTTATCAAAAAGCTTAGAAGTTGAATCCTGCACTAAAAGTTCACATGCAAAACGATGAAAATCATCAATCGTACCGGTGACCATACCTGCCGGATATAGCGGCATATGATAAAAACTGTTTGTTAATGCATTTTCCCCCTGATAAGATTTTATTTCTTTTCTTCCGTTCATTACTGCTTCATTATCCGATAAATCAGGTAACATTGCTGTATAATCCATTCCTAACGGAATAAATATATTGTTTTTTACATATTCCGCATATTCTTCTCCGGAAACGCATTCTATAACATAAGCAGCCAATGCAGCAGGCCAATCAGAAACTGAAACCACACTTCCCGCCCCATATATATGCTTAGGAATATTATTTTCAAGCGATTCGGCCAAAGATGAGTATGAAGCGCCTTCCGGTATGATTTTTTCAGATAAATTGTCCTGATAACCGGAAGAATAATTCATCAAATTGTCCATGGTAATTCCCGTTCCGGTCAATGCTTCCTTTAAGTTTCCTTCAGGCAGATATGTAGAAATTTCCGTCTGCATGTCAATACTTTCATCTTCCGCCAATTGTAAAGCACTCACCCATATCAAAAGCTGTGATGCCGTTCCCCACTCGAAGACAGTATCCGAAGAAATTAAAACATCGTTTTCTTTATCCGCATAGCCAAAATCTCTTGTATAAATATCATTACCATCCATAGAAATTCGAATAGCTCCCCCAACAACTTCTGTTGCCGGCACATCTTCGGTTCCATCAATCATCCGGTTAATCAGATTCCCCACTTCAATACTATCCGTTCCTGAAGGTAACAGGTTATTTCCAACTGCCTTAACAGAAAGCGGATTCATTATAGTTGCCGCCACTACCATTAAACACAACGCAAAACTCCACCAATGCTTCATCCTTTTGAATTTCATACTTATTCCTCTTTCAACTATATTGTTTTCTTTTATTATCCTATGTATGTTCAAATTCTCGCTAAGGCTCATTTTAACATAAACTCGAATGTGGGTAAATATCCCAAACTTCGAAATAAAAGATTTCACAAAAATAAGCGGTACCCATAGGATACCGCCTGTTTTTTAAACAATATCTACATCAACTCTCAAATCATCTTTAGTGGATGCAGCTTTTACCACGCAACGAATTGCTTTTGCAATACGTCCCTGCTTACCGATTACTTTACCCATATCAGAAGATGCAACATGAAGTTCAATTTTAACATTCTTGCCGTCTACCTTTTCTTCAACGGTAACCTCATCAGGATTATCAACGAGAGCCTTTGCAATTACCTCTACTAATTCTTTCATAATCCACCTCCAAAAGTGTTATGAGAAGTTCTTATTTCTCAATACCTGCAAGTTTGAAAATCTTGCTAACAACTTCTGTAGGCTGTGCTCCGTTTGCAAGCCATTTCTTTGCAAGTTCTTCATTTACCTTGAATTCACTGGGATCTGTGTTAGGGTTGTATGTGCCGATTTCTTCGATACACTTACCATCTCTGGGTGATCTTGAATCTGCTACAACGATTCTGTAAATAGGGTTTCTCTTGTATCCCATTCTTCTTAATCTGATCTTTACTGCCATTTTTCTTTACCTCCAAAATGTGTAACTATAAATTGTTTTTTATTTTATGTTAAAAAGGAAAACGCATTCTTCCTCTTTTACCACGTCCACCCATCATACCGGGAAGCTGCTTCATCATCTTTTGAGACTGTTCAAACTGCTTGATAAAACGGTTCACTACCGCAATATCCACACCTGCACCCTTTGCAATACGATGCTTTCTCTTGGGATTTAAAATCTTCGGATTGGCACGCTCCTGCGGTGTCATTGATAAAACAATGGCTTCCATTCTTGCCATCTGTTTTTCATCAATCTGACCCTCCAAATCCGCCGCAGACACTCCCATACCGGGCATCATTCCTAAGATTGCGGAAAGACCACCCATCTTTTTCATCTGCTTCATTGACTCAAGATAATCGTTAAAATCAAACTTGCCCTTTTTCATACGGGACATCATTTCTTTTTCTTTATCTTCGTCAATATCAATGTTCTCCTGCGCCTTTTCGATTAAGGTAAGCACATCACCCATACCTAAAATACGGTTTGCCATTCGGTCCGGATAAAACTGCTCCAAATCCGAAAGCTTTTCTCCCATACCGACATAGAGAATCGGTTTGCCGGTTACCGCTCTTACGGAAAGTGCAGCACCGCCTCTTGCATCACCATCCATCTTGGAAAGGATAACGCCGTCTACACCAATCTGGTCATTAAACTCACTTGCCACGTTTACTGCATCCTGACCGGTCATAGCGTCTACAACCAAAATACTCTGATGAACATCCACATTGGCCTTAATCGCTTTTAACTCTTCCATCATATCGCTGTCAACATGCAGACGACCTGCGGTATCCAGAATAACAATGTTGTGACCGTTTTTGTTGGCGTGTTCAATTGCCGCCTTAGCTATATTGACAGGACTGTGACCATCTCCCATAGAGAAGAAATCAACTCCCTGATTCTGGGCATTTAATTCCAACTGCTTAATCGCTGCGGGACGATATACGTCGCAGGCTACCAGCAATGATTTTTTGCCTTTTAGCTTCATCTTACCGGCAATCTTTGCAGTAGTAGTTGTTTTACCGGCACCCTGCAGACCGCACATCATAATTACGGTTACCGCTTTACCGGGTTGTAAGGCAATTTCTGTGGTTTCGCTTCCCATTAAGGCAATCATCTCTTCATTTACGATTTTGATTACCATCTGACCGGGATTCAAACCGTTTAAAACCTCTTCACCAACTGCACGTTCTTCCACAGCTTTCATAAACTGTTTCACTACACGGAAAGAAACGTCAGCTTCCAAAAGAGCCATTTTAACTTCTTTTAAGGCTTTCTTAACGTCCTCTTCGGTAAGACGACCTTTTTTACGTAAGCCTTTGAAGACATTTTGAAGTTTATCGGTTAAGCTCTCAAAAGCCATTTTATAACTCCTCTAAAATTTCGTTGGAAAGAACACGGATTTCACTGCATTTCTTTTGCATCTGCTCCGGATTCTCCAAAGCATCCATTTCATCCAGCACCTTATGAATCTCACCGGCACTTTCCTTTATTTTCATAAACTTCTCAATTAAATGAAGTTTATTCTCATAATCTGCTAAAATCTTGTCGCAGCGCTTCAGCAAATCATGTACGCCTTGTCTGCTGATTTCATACTGCTCTGCAATCTCGCTTAAAGACATATCATTAAAAACCGCTTCTTCATACACCGACTTCTGATGTTCTGTTAAAAGTTCTCCATAAAAGTCGTATAGCATACCTCTTTCTACGATTTTTTCCATGTCTCTACTCCTGATTTGCATCATAAACCTTTGCTATCATATAACAAAAGAAAGCCTCTGTCAAGTATTTTTTCTTGACAGAGGCATAAAATTATTTTATATAGGACGCAAGGGGAGTATCCAAAAATAGTACAATGCTCCGAGAAGCGACCAATACCAATGAGCAAACCTATAAAAAACAAATACGCCAACGTTAAAAACATGCTCATTATGTATTCAAA
>CAZYVY010000033.1:0-22106 GCA_964651555.1 uncultured Lachnospiraceae bacterium
CCTGACGATTTGAAATAGAAAAGTCATAAATTTTATATTCACATGGAGGTGAGTGTTATGTCAATTGAACCATTAGGAAGTATAATGAGTGTACAGGCACAGAGCCAGTCACCAAGCAAACCTGTTGCAAAGACAGATAAGTCTTTGGCAGAATACACGGATGTGTCTGCACAGGAAGCCGCAAAGTCTGTTGACAATACTATTAGCATCGTGGAGAATGCTCAGGAAAAGAGTGATTCCAATAACGAGAATTCAAACAGACAGCCAACTAATGAACAGATAAAGAAAGCAGTAGAGTCCCTGAATAAGAAGATGGAACATTCAGAGGCTGTTTTTGGTATTCATGATGATACAAATCGTGTAACCATTAAGATAGTTGACAGGGATACAAAAGAAGTTATAAAGGAACTACCGCCTGAGAAAACTTTGGATATGATTGCGAAGGTTTGGGAAATGGCAGGAATCCTGGTGGACGAGAAAAGATAGGAGGGCTATGTTATGGCAATGCGTATAACAGGAATGAATTCCGGACTTGATACCGAGTCGATTATCCAAGAACTGGTAGCGGCAAGGCAGGTTAAAGTTGATGACCTGAAAAAAGAGCAGACCAAGCTTGAATGGAAGCAGGAAGCATGGAAGGACCTTAACAGTAAAATCAAGTCATTTTATAGTAATGCTTTGGAGAATTTAAGATACCAGAGTTCATATGCAAAAAAAACAACAAAGATTTCAGATAGTAGCGTGGCGGACATTATCACTGCAGATTCTGCTATGAACAGTGTGCAGAAACTTAAAGTTACCAAGCTTGCGCAGACAGGATATTTAACCGGAGCGGAGATATCAAAGCAGGATGGTTCAAAATGTACTTCCGGTACCAAACTTACCGATTTGGGAATTGAAGCGGGAAGTATGATAGAGCTTACCACTAATGGCAAGACTACTCAGATTGAAGTAACAGAGTCAATGACCCTGGCTAACTTTGCAACTGCGTTGAATAATGCAGGAGTGAATGCTAATTTTGACAGCAAGACCCAGCGCTTCTTTATAGGAGCAAAGGACAGTGGCGTTGCTTCTGATTTTTCTATTACAGCAGCCAATGGACAGGGAACGGATGCGCTTAGTAAAATGGGTATTCTTGTGTATGATACTGCGTCACTTGATAAATACGAAAAGTATGTGGAGTTAAAGAATGATACGGATGCTTATCAGGCAGCGATAGATGAGGAAGTTGCTAAACGCCTTAAAACTTATCTTAGCAAGAAAGATACTCTGACAAAATCCATTGAAAGTCAGGAGAAAAGTATTCAGGACATCGTGGACAAATATGCAGAAGAAGTAGGAAGCGATGATTTAGAAGCTTTAGCTGATAATACTGACGGCGCAATGGATAATCTTAAAGCTGAAATAGAAGCACTTGAAGCTGAAATTAAAGATGCCGGCGAGAATGATGAGTCAGTAGAGGAAAAGAAAACTCAGCTGGAAGAACTTAGGAAAAAAGCTGAATATGCTGAAGAATATAAAACAGCCAAAGATAATCTTGCAAAGACACAGGAAAGTTTTGATGAAGTTAACAGTTACATAAATACAGACCCGGATACAGGTGAAAGCACGGCTTCTGACAAATTAACCGGAGAAGTTACATCATGGCTTGAAGACAAAATAAATCAGGCAACTGAGGTGATGGATGCTAAAGCAGCAGGAACTCTTGCAGGTAGTACAGGTGCTACCAAAATAGAGGCACAGGATGCCGAGATCTATTTGAACGGTGCTAAATTTACATCTACAGAAAATACTTTTGAAATTAACGGTCTTACCATTACATGTAATGCAGAAACCGGTGATAGGGAAGTTACATTAACCACTCAGGATGATACAAGCGGTATTTATGATATGATTAAGAATTTTATCAAAGAATACAGCAGCTTGATTAATGAGATGGATAAACTTTATAATGCAGATTCTGCCAAAGGATATGAGCCTTTGACTGACGATGAAAAGTATTCTATGAGTGAGAAAGAAGTAGAGAAGTGGGAAGAGAAAATCAAAGAATCACTTCTCAGAAAAGATTCCACTTTAAACAGTGTTGCATCTGCGTTTAAAGAAATTATGTCCTCCGGTTTCACGGTAGGAGGAGAAACAATGTATCTGTCTGATTTCGGAATTGAAACCTTGGGATATTTTGAAGCGGCAGATAATGAAAGAAATGCATATCATATACTTGGTGATGAAGATGATAGTGATGTATCATCAAAGACTAACAAATTAAAGTCAATGATAAGTACTGACCCTGATAAAGTAATGGATTTCTTTACTCAGCTTACAAAGAAGTTATATGAGAAGACCACAAGTCTTATGGCCAGCGTAAAGGATTACAGCAGTGCTTATACAGTATATGATGATAAGAAGATGCAGTCAGATTACGATGACTACACCAAAAAGATTGCAGAAATGGAAGAAAAGCTTGCCGATTATGAAGATAGGTGGTATGAAAAATTCTCTGCAATGGAGACTGCGCTGGCAAAAATGCAATCTAATTCCAGTGCGGTTACCAGTTTATTAGGAGGCTGATGATATGGCGTTGCCCAATGCTTATTCTCAATATAAAAACAGTAAGGTTCTTACCGCTACACCGGCAGAACTTACGCTGATGCTTTATGAAGGTGCCATTAAATTCTGTAATATGGCGATTATCGCTGTTGAGCAGAAGAATATTGAAAATGCACATATTAATATTGTAAAAACTCAAAAGATTATCGATCATTTCCGTATGACTCTGGATATGAAATATCCTGTGGCACAGGATTTTGAGAGAGTTTATTCATATCTTTCACGTAGACTGACTGAGGCAAATATGTCCAAGGATAAGGAGATATTGGAAGAGGTCTGTGAACATTTACGCTCTATGCGTGATACATGGAAAGAGGTTATGAGGATAAACAGAGAGAAGGGTAATGCATGAACGGACAATATTTAGATATTTTACAGGAAAGTCTCCGAAAGAAAATACGGATACTTGATGAAATCAGGAGAATGTGCGATTATCAGAGTGCAATTCTTTCAGAACAGCCCATTGATTATGAAAAATTTGATCAATATGTAGATGACAAAGACATATGTATCGAACAGCTTAATCAGTTGGATGAAGGTTTTGAACAACTTTACGGAAAAGTAAGGGAAGAGTTACAGAACAACAAGTCACAGTATTCGGATTGGATAAAAGAGACAAAGGCACTGATTGAAAAGATAACTGAAAAAAGTGTGGCAATACAGGCTTTGGAATCCCGCAATAAGCAGGCTCTGGAAAATGTATTTAATAGTGAAAGGGCAAATCTGGGTAAAGGGAAGAAATCTGTGAAGGCAGCTATGGACTATTATCGTAGTATGAGTAAAACCAGTGTAGTGACTTCCCAATACATGGATAAGAAAAAATAACCGATTCATGGGAACCGGTCATTTATCCTTAGATTAAAGGTTAAATAATATTTTAATGATAGAGGCGATGCGCACTTCATAAGTGTGCATTGCCTTTACTTTTTCATATCCGTTTTTGGCGATTTCCATGCGTACATCATCATGTTTAAGGTAAAAATCAACTTTATTTTTTAAATCATCAATGCTTTCATAACAATCCAGGTCTTTGCCTATTTCAAAGTATTCAGGGATTTCGGCCTGATAATTTGATAAAAGGAAACCTCCGCAACCTAATATATCCCATACCCGCAGGGAAAGCCCGCTTTGGATGGATTTAATAGTAATATTCAGATTAATTTTACTATTTGCAAAAACCAGGGGCATTTGCGTGTGGGTGGTAACACCGTCCCGGCAATCCACGTTTTTAATGAGTGAAGTGTTACTTCTTGTGTAGACGGTAGTTTTAAAACTTTTAGAAAGTTCATTAAGTATGCGGATACGTTCAAGTTCTGATGCCTGCATTCCCAGATAATAATGGGCGGCTACATATCGGTCAGTATCCGTAAATGAATTTTTTAAGGTGTAAAAATCCGGAAAAGTCTCTTTTATATGTGTAACCAGTTCATCCGGCATTGCTTCTTCCAAAAGATTGTAACCATATATTTTTAACTGGGCTTCCACAAGACCTTTGGTGTACCCGGTCCAATATTCGTTAAGCGGGGAGTGCTCATTTAAGATGGAAAGCGGCGACTTTTCATGGTAAAGGGAGCCTACAAAAGAGACATCTGAACTATATTGTTTCTTCTCTGACTCTGATGCATCAGAAAGAACGCTGTCCCATCTTGATACATTGGTGGCAAGGGGCAGATAAAAAACACATTCCGGGTTAGCCGGGTGGATGGCTTCGTACTGTTTGTAATCAAATAGGAAAATACGGTTACATTTATTGCGGACCGATGTTGAAAAAAGCTCCAGTACGGGGCAGTCCACACTCCAGCATACATACATAATATGTAATCTTTCGCACAATTCGGATAAGAACGGAAAGAAATTAATACTAAACACAAAGTCCACAGGGTGCTCACATAAAATCGATGAAACCGATGAAAGCTTCCTGACATCCGAAAGAGATTTGTGTGTAATCTCCAGAGTATCTTCATACACCGTGAAATTCATTTTTTCGAATACTTGTGCTATGTCAGGCTCGCAAATGCTGCCGTAGCGGTAAAATAAAATGTTCATATCTGCTCCGTATTTCTTTGCTTTTCTTTTTTATAAAAATTATAAATGAATATTAAAAATTTCTCAATATTTACTCTAAAGTTTTAAAAAATCACTCCGATATATATAACAAGTAAAGCACCCAATGCTTTCTGAACTTTCAAATCTGAGGATTTCGCACATCCGAGGAGGAGAGAGTAGGCGATGGAAGTAAAGGGAGTGCGAACTCTTTACCCACATTGCCGATGCAAACTATTATAGCCGCAAGGAAGCGGTCAGTATATTCAAGGAGGAATAGAGTATGGTAGTACAGCACAATCTTACAGCAATGAACTCTAACAGAATGTTAGGAATCACATCAGGAACTCAGGCAAAATCAACTGAGAAATTATCTTCAGGTTATAAGATTAACCGTGCAGCAGATGATGCAGCAGGTCTTTCGATTTCCGAGAAGATGAGACGCCAGATCAGAGGTTTATCACAGGCATCTTTAAACGCAGAAGATGGTATCTCTTGTGTACAGACAGCAGAAGGCGCATTAAACGAAGTTCATGATATGTTACAGCGTATCAATGAATTAGCAGTTAAAGGTGAGAACGGAACTCTTACATCAACCGACCGTAGCTACATCCAGTCAGAAGTAAAACAGCTGATGAGCGAAATCGACCGTGTACAGTCCACAACAACCTTCAACGAGCAGAACCTTCTCGACGGATCTTTCTCAAACAAAGGTCTTATGGTTGGTGCAGAAGCAGGTCAGCATATCGGAATTACTGTTGGTAACATGAGTACCAACGAGTTAATCGGTAAAGCTGTAGCAGATGCTGTTGAATTCAAAACCAATCATGTTGAAACAGAAGGCACAGATGCTGACGTTAATAATTATGCAGATGATGGTACAGAAAACACTCTGACAGCAGATATGCTTAATAAGTTCTATAAGTTTGACAACTCTGTTGGAACAAGCGACGAGGCAAAAGGAGCAGCGTCTGCACAGAATCAGGCAAACAATACAGTTGATGATGCACCTACAGCAGCAGACTTTGCAGCACTTAACGCATTTACAAAACATGCACTTAAGACAGTATCTCAGCAGAGAAGTGATCTCGGTGCGGTTCAGAACCGTCTTGAGCACACAATCAAGAACTTAGACAACGTAGTAGAGAACACCACAGCAGCAGAGAGCCAGATTCGTGATACAGATATGGCATCTGAAATGGTTAAGTACTCCAACAATAACATTCTTGCTCAGGCAGGACAGGCTATGTTGGCACAGGCTAACCAGAGCAACCAGGGTGTATTATCATTACTTGGCTAATCACTGTAAGAGTATAATTGCACAATTGAAACAAACAAGAGGGAACCGGCAGATGCCGGTTCCTTTTTTTGCATATAAATGTTATACTTATATAAGAAAATAAAGTGAGGTTTTTTATGGATAAGATAACTGTAATAATTCCCACATATAATAGATCCGGCACTATACTCCGGGCTGTGGAGAGTGTACTTCAACAGACATATTCAAATCTGGAAATATTAGTAATAGATGATGGCTCCACTGATACAACAGAAGAAGTTGTCAGAAGCATTCAAGATGACCGGTTAGAATATATCAAGCTGGAGAAAAACCAAGGCGTTGCAAATGCAAGAAATTTGGGCGCTCAAATGGCAACTGGTGAATGGATTGCTTTTCAGGACAGTGATGATTGTTGGCACGAAGACAAACTTGAGCGTCAGATGGAATATGCATTGAAACATCAGGAATGCAACATGATTTATTCGAGGTATCTGGCAAAACTTTCTGATGGCAGAGAAGTGTTATCACCGGCTGAACCTTTACCACAGGTTATGGAAGGGGCCATGCTTAATACTCTTCTTGAAAGAAATGTAATTGGTGCTCCTACAATGTTGATTAAAAGGGATGCTTACATAAAATGCGGTGGCTTTGATGTTATTTATGAGAGTCTTGAAGATTGGGATTTTGCAATTCGTTTTGCAAAAGAGAATATGATAGGCTTCGTTAATGAACCATTAATGGATGTATATATGCTTTCGGATGGTGTATCTTCCAGGGTGGGAGAGTATTTTGAAAGCAGATGCCGAATGCTTGCGACTTATCGGGCAGAGATGATAGAAGTGGGTGTGTTTGATAATGTGACGATGGATATTTTAAACCGTGCCAAGAATATGAACGTTTTGGAGCAAGTATATCAGTTGATGATGTTTTATTTTGCGTAAGGGATTGCTGAATAGCAATCCTTTTTTGCAATTCCGGAAGTATAAAAAAATTGGCATTTAGTGTCGATATATATTATAATAATAGAGTGTATGAAGGGTTTGTATTAACTGAGCATGGAGGCTGCAAAAACGGATGTTGAAGTGGCATTCCAGTGTGGGGATGCTGTTTTTGTATTTGGATAAAATATGGAGGGAAGTTGTATGGTAACTGCGTTAATATTTGCCGGTGGTACGGGACAGAGGATGAATAGCCGTTCCAAGCCGAAACAGTTTTTGGAAATGCATGGGAAACCCATTATTATATATACTTTGGAACATTTTGAGTATCATGAAGAGGTGGACAATATTGTGATTGTTTGCCTGAAGGACCGAATTGAGGAATTACGTGGTCTCTTGAAACGCCATGGAATTACTAAGGTCAGCACTATTGTTCCCGGTGGCGATACAGGACATGACTCCATCTATTACGGTCTGGAAGCTATGAAGAGGAATGTAGCCGAGGATGAAATCGTACTGATTCACGATGGTGTAAGACCCATGATTAATGAAGAACTAATCAGTAAAAATATAGCAATGGTGCGGGAATGCGGTAATGCCATTACTGCGGAAGCTGTGCGGGAGAGTGTTGTGAGAAGTATGGACGGTAAGACTATTTCTGAAGTGCCGCCCCGCAGTCAAATGTATGTGGCAAAGGCGCCCCAATCATTCCGTTATAGCGATATTATGAGGTTATACGAAAGAGCTCATGAAGAGGGAATCAGAAGTATTGATTCCTCCCATTTGTGTAGTATTTATAATGAGCCTATGAATCTCATTATGAGTACCAAAAACAATATGAAAATTACTGAGCCTGCAGATTTTTATATCTATCGTGCTTTGTATGAAGCTATCGAAAATCAGCAGATATTCGGCATCTAAAGGGCAGGTATGGGGAGAGTGTTGTGAGAAAAAAGCAAAAGGAACAATTCCTGGAAGTTGTTCAGACATTGAAGGAAGCGCATAGTGAGATAAAGAGTGCTTTGGCACAGGGCAATTGTGAAGTGGCACAAGGATTGTTGGTGGATTGTCAAAATCTTGCCATTGAACTGGGAAATGCGATTGAAAACTCCGAAGGAGAAAATACGCCTACAGTGCGTTACATAGAAGAATACTGTGAGGTATTGTATTTCCTTTATGAAAATTTGCAGACAAACTGTATTTCGGACAAAGGTATGGATTTGCCGGATGCAAAGTTGGAAGGCATTCAAAAAAGTGTTAGAGATGACATAACAGTGCGATTGGAAATCGTATTTTTACCATACAAGGCTTCCATGTGGGATAGCTTGGAAAGTGTGTGGCGTGCGGCAGCAGAGGATGAAACTTGTGATGCCTATGTAGTGCCCATTCCCTATTTTGAGAAAAAAAAGGGTGGAAGTCTGGGAACCATGCACGATGAGAGTGGAGAGTACCCTCAGGACGTGCCTGTTGTATCATGGAAGGAGTATGATATTGCGAACAGACGCCCGGATATGATATTTATTCACAATCCTTACGATGAATATAATATGGTAACCAGTGTACATCCCGCGTTCTATGCCAGTGAATTGAAGAAATATACGGAGCAACTCATCTACATCCCTTATTTTGTGGTAACAGGGAAAGTGGAGGAGCATTTTTGCGTGCTTCCCGGGACGTTATTTGCGGATAAAGTAATCCTACAATCGGAAAGTGTCAGGGATACCTATGTGGACGTGTTTGGTAAATGGGCAAAGGAAACAGGGTATGACAAGATGAAGCCTGATTGGGCAGAACGCTTCCTGGCTCTTGGCTCCCCTAAATTTGACAAAGTATCTTCCACAGGAAGAGATGATAGTAGTTTACCTAAAGAATGGCTGGATAAGCTCTATCGGGCGGACGGCACAAGGAAGAAATCCTTCTTTTACAATATCAGTGTGCAAGCATTGTTGGACAATTCTACTATGCTTCAAAAGATAAAATACACATTACAGGTGTTTAAAGAAAATCCGGAGGTGGTACTGTGGTGGCGTCCTCATCCTCTCTATGAGTCTACGTTGGAGGCTATGCGGCCGGAACTTTTGGCAGAGTATCGTGAGATTGTAGCAAAGTATAAGGAAGAGGATTGGGGAATTTTTGACGATACCCCGGACATGAACCGCGCCATTGCAGAAACGGATGCGTATTATGGTGATCCTGGTTCGGTGGTGGCATTGTACCGGAATACAGGTAAGCCGGTGATGGTGCAGAATGTACATTCCTTGCCGGAAAATAATTATTCATTGGCTATGGACAATATTGTGGAGTACGAAGGTGAATGGTGGTTTCTTGCTTTTAAAGATAACGGAATTTATCGGATGAATAAGGAAACACTTGAGGCAACTTTGGTAGTCCGGATTCCGTGGGATGATAATTATTATGGAGAATGCCCACAGTATGGAAAGATTTTTATTTTTGAAAACAAGATATTTGCAATGCCTTTGGTGCCAAGAAGTATAGCGGTGTATGATATTCTAAATAAAGAATTGCATTTTATAGAGTATGAACACGGATTGGAAAACAAAGGAATGCTCTTTTGTGATGGTGTTATGAGAAATGATAAGTTGTATTTCATTCCTTGTAAATATGATTCAATCCTGCAAATTGACATGAAGGAAGAACAATGTAGAAAGATAAGAAGCAATTCCCAGAGGACTAGTGGTAATAGTGTGGAAAGTAAGGCGGATGAGACATATGCATGGGGAGGTATATTTGCGGAGGAAAACATAGTACTTTTTACGAAATTAAATGATAATAACATCATATATTGTGACTTAGATAAAGAAGAAGTGCGTACATATGAATGCCCGGAATTGGAGCAGGGTGGAGCTGGCATCGTAGGTGATAAAGAAAAAATATGGTTGATTCCCCAAAAGACGGATGTAGTCATTTGTTGGGATAGGAAAAGAAAAGCAGAATATACCTATACAGATTTCCCCAAAGGGTATAAATCGGGTGACTTCAGTTTCAGTAAACTGATTTTGAGAGAAAAGCTATATTTATTGCAAAGAACTTCGAATATGTGTATTGCGATGGATAAAGATAATGGTCATATGAGCCAAATGAAGTTGGACACGGAGAACAGTTTAACTACCTATTATGAAAAATATATGCCATTTTCTTATGTGTTGGAAAAAAATGAAAGCAGGTTATTGTTCTCTTCAAAGCACAGTGAGCTGTTTGTAAGTAGAAATGATGATTCGTGGGTAAAGTGCAATATAAGTATTAATGATAGAGATTATAGAACCACGGTTCTGGGAGAATATGAAAGGGAAAATAGATTTGAATGTTTGCAATATTATGTTGAAAATATCAATGAAAAATCGGTGGTTCATAAGGAGACTGTTGTTGGAAAATTGATTTATAATAAATTGATTGTATGAAGATAGAGTGATTGCGAGGAGCATATGTATGAAGCATAAAGCGATTATTGTGTATGGATTGGGAAAAGTATTTAAAGAAAATCTGGAATATTTAAAAGAAACATTTACAATAGTTGGCTATTCGGATCAGGATGTTAATAAAAAGGAAGGCTTGGATAATCCAGAGGAGTTTATTGCAGTAGAAGATATTTTAGATTATTCCTTTCACAAAATAGTAATATGCGGTGGAGGTATATCTGCCAAGAGACAATTAATTTATCGTTTTATGGATGAAATCTTGGAAGAAGATATAGTTTTGCTGGAGGATTTGAAGGCAAGGCGTATTAGTAAGTCACAATTTGAGAGAGATGTTATAACGTATCAGCAAACGAGTGCAGGCAATTCTTTCACGTTTAAGAAAGAACAATTATATCCGGTGGTGAAAGATATTGCAGAGGGTGCTGATAGATTAGACAGTCACTATTTCATGCAGGATATCTGTGTTGCACGGAAAGTTATGGAGAATAATCCGTCTGAGCATTATGATGTTGGCTCAAGAGTGGATGGATTTATATCTCATTTATTGGTTTTTAGAAAGAATATTACGTTAATTGACGTTAGACCTTTACAGGAAAAAATAGCGGGAATACAGTTTGTTATGGCCGATGCGACAAACATGGAAGGGATTGAAGACAGGTCAATTGAGTCTTTATCCTGTCTTCACGCTTTGGAGCATTTTGGGTTAGGAAGATATGGGGATTCGGTTAATGCAGAAGCGTGTTTTATAGCACTCAAGTCGTTTCAACGAGTATTAAAAAGAAAAGGAAAACTTTATCTGTCTGTGCCATGCGGGAGTAGCGATGAATTATTTTTTAATGCACACAGAATGTTTCATCCGTTAACAATAATAAATGCTTTAACGGAGTGTGATTTGCTTGAATTTGAAATTGTTAAGGATTTTCAAATTGAGAGTATTTGTACAGATGATATATCCAAATTAAATTCTCTGGGTGAATATTATTGTGGCATTTTCACTTTTGAAAAAAGGTAGGGTGTATAATATGCTGATTATAACAATATATGGTGGATTTGTCAGCCAGGTAAGAGCGTTTTACCTTGCCTATCGATTGGCACGGAAATATAACGATAAACTTGTACTGGATTTATCCCAATATTATACGGGATATTATCAGCCTTATTTATTGGATGCACTTAAAATTCCCAATATAGAAAAGATTGCACTGAAGGGGAATGAACTACAAAGAGTAAGCGAAATAGGCAGAATATACCACGTTGAACCGGAGGTTATACGCAATGGGGATGAATTAGAAACGGTATATTCAAGTTATAACAAAGAGAATTTATATTACATTGTGAATGATTGCTGTGAGTATGATTCGTTTTGCGGCATCCATAAGGAGTTCTTTTACAGGTATACCGGTAATGATGAAGTAACAAATGATATTATTTCTATGATACAATGCTATGGTGCTTCCCCCAATTTTGATTTTTTAAAAAAAAGTCTTGCTGATAAAAAGAGCGTAGGAATTCATATACGGCTGAGAGATTTTATAAAAGTAGGCTGGATGGTTGAGAAGGACTTTGCATTTTACAGAGCAGCAGTGCAATGGTACAGAGAGCATCTTGAAACTCCTGTTTTCTATGTGTTTTCAGATGATATAGAATGCGCAAGAAACATATTAGGGAATTGCGAAGATATCAAATATGTGAAGCTGTGTGGAGGATATATAGCTGATATAGAAGAACTGTTATGTCTTGCAAAGTGTGAAAATAGAATATTAACCAAAAAAAGTAATTATAGTCTGCTTGCTGCATTATTGGCTCAAAAAGTATGGGGCAATAACGGATACACGTTGATTATCGAGAAAATGAATCTGGCAGAGTTTGCGGGAAGTTATGAGTATGTAGATAATAATTACAACAAGAATCAAGGTTGTCATCGTAATGAGGATTTAGGAAAATATGTATTGTTATCTTCGGAAGAAATTGCGACATATGAAAGCAGATTTAAGTTGGTGACAAAGGAAGAAAAGAGAAAGGATTCCATCTCGATTCCGGATTCCTGTTTTGATAGTTACTTTTTTAATGAAAAGGAAATATGGGAAAAAGGAAGAGAAGTGTATGCAAAGAATGAGAATAGTGTAGCATACGAGGAATATCCCAGAATATTAGAATACAAATTCAATCAATATATGATAAATAGGAAAAAAGCAGCGTTTCTTTTTTTGACATTTCAGACATATTCCGAGAGTGTAGTGTCCGGAATGCAACATATGGCACATTATTTCGCACATTTAGGACATGAAGTTCATTTTGTTGGTAAAAGAAGTAACGATATCAATGCAGGCAGCAAGGGAGTGAAAGGGTTACCGGCTAATCCTGTGCAGGCACAAGATATGAACTCGTATTATTATGGTTTTCAGTTATATCCTTATGATGAGTTAAACCGGACAAATAAGTATGTAGAGTTTTCACGGCAATTACAAAAGAATATAGGAAGTTCCCTTGTTGTAATCGTAAGAAAAATAAATGCGTTGCCTCCAAAAGAGGAGCATGAAAAGTATCCGATACGATATGTGTTTTTGGATTTTACAGATCCTTATGAACGGGAGAAATGTGATTATACAGATGAGGAGATGGAGTATTTATATCGCAATGCCGATATGATAATTACCTATAGTGAGGATATCTATAAAAAATGGAGCGTAGAAGACGGAATTAACGTGCATTATGTTGATATTTCTAAATTTTATCCATCACATATTATTCTCAATGAAAGGATGTATAGTCCTTTGCAGATGAAACGATATGAAGAAAGTTTATTTGGGGAAATCTATAAGTTGCTTGTCGGATGAAAGGGGTCCAATGGAACAATTAAAGAAGCTTATTATTTTTGGAGCCGGAATAGAAGGGCGAAAAGCATTAGAGTGGGTTGGGAAGGATAGGGTCCGGTTTTTTGTGGACAATAACACTTCTTTGCACGATAAGAAGCTGGATGGAATTCCTGTGATTTCGTTTGAACGATTGCAGATGATATGGCGTGAATATCAATTGATAATAGCCACAACAAAATACCAAATGGAAATTTCAGACCAATTAGAAAAGGCAGGTATTTCGGGATTTTGCAGTGTCCGACGATTTCTTCTTCGGGAAAAGTTTAGTGAATGTGCCAATAAGGAAAAACGAATCATTCTGATGAATACCCATGAGTATACAAATATCGGTGACCATGCGATAAGTGTAGCGGAGTTATTCTTCATAAAGGAATATCTGCCGGAGTATACAGTTGTTGAAGTACCGGCCATTTCATGCGTGAGAGAAATGGAATATCTTAAGGAGAATATAAAGCACACAGATATTATAATGATAACCGGCGGAGGATATCTGGGAACTTTATGGATGGAATGGGGAGAATATACGGTGCGGGAGATTATTAACACGTTCCCGAATAATAAAGTTGTTATTCTTCCGCAAACCATATACTTTGAAGATTCAGAAAAGGGAAAACAGGAGAAAAAAGTCACATCACAAATTTACAATGCTCACAACCATTTGTACATATGTGTGCGGGATGAAAAATCATATGCTCTTAGTAAAGAGTTATTTGATAGTATTAAGGTGTTTTTTGTTCCGGATATTGTTACGTTGCTGGATAGGAGCGGTGAAGTTTCACAGAGATATGGGGTTGGACTGTGTCTGAGGAATGATATAGAGTCACTACTTTCAGGTGAAGATAAGAAGCAATTATTGAATTTGCTGGAGGATAAGCGGATATCTGTCAAAGAATTTTCAATGCATGCTGAGGAGGCTGTTTGCGAACGGGAGCGATTAAATAAGGTTAACGAAACACTACGTACAATTCAAAAGAGCAGAGTAGTGATTACGGACAGACTTCATTGCATGTTGTTGTGTGCAATCAGTGGAACGCCTTGTGTTGCCATGGACAATTTGTCAGGTAAGGTAAAAGGTGTTTATGAGTGGATACGACACAACGAATATGTCAGGTGTGTGGATGGAGTACAGGAAGCGGTTGAATGTATGGAGCTGCTCTGGGATATGTGCGAGTGCAAATATGATAATGCAAATATAAGAAGAATGTTTCAACAATTGGCAGAAGTAATTTCATAGAAGGATATATTATGAGTGGACAAGTTTACAGTGCAGCAAAAAGTGAAAATAAAGAATTTGTAATTTGGGGTTATGGAAATTATTTGAGAGAGGTGTATGGCAGATTAGACCCTGCTCTGAATGTGTCTGCAATTTGTGATAGTGATAGTGCTAAATGGGGTAAGTCATTTTATGGAATCGATATAGTGTGTATATCTCCGGATGTTTTGGCGGGTAAGCAGAATGTGGTGGTGTTGATTGCTGTTCAGAATTATGCGGTTGAAATGCAAATTGCAAAACAGTTACAAGAAATGAAGATTGATTATTGTCACATTAATGAGGCAATAAAGGAGTACCAGAGTGAATGGGAAGCTAAAGAGATGGAGAACTATGATAAAAAGTTTTCAGGGATATCTGAGCCGGAAGGGTTAGATACATTGAAATGTTTTATTACCATATCGGTTCCAATTGAAGCATGTAATTTGAGGTGCGAATATTGTTATATAGGACAGAAGAAGGAATTTGAGCGTAAAGAGGTGTTGTATCATTCCCCTCAATTTATCCGAAAGGCATTATCCAGAAAGCGTTTGGGTGGCACGGCACTTATCAATTTTTGTGGAGTAGGCGAGACTCTTATGTGTAAGGAAATTATTCCTATTTTACAGGAGTTGTTGGAGGAAGGACATTATATTTCAATTATAACAAATGCATTGTTGACGGACGCATTAAAAGAATTGCTGAATCTGGACCAGAGTTATAACGAAAGATTATTCTTCAAATGTTCTTTTCATTACAGACAATTGGTTCAAAAAAACTTATTGGGTAGATATGTAGACAATGTAAATCTAATCAAAAAGAGTGGTGCATCTTTTTCCGTTGAATTGGTGCCGGAAGATGAAATAATTCCCAACATAGAAGAAATTAAGGAGTTTTCCATAAGAGAATTTGGTGCATTACCTCATGTGACGGTGGCACGAGATGAATCGGAAGAAGAGTGCCCGATTTTATCGAAATTGACTGAAGAGGAATATCGCAAAATATGGGGACAGTTTGAATCTCCGATGTTTGATATTAAAATGGAATATCGCAATAAGCTGAAAGAATTTTGCCTTGCGGGAAAAGGTACTTTTTTGTTTTCCTTAGAATCAGGAAATGTTTCGCCATGTCCATTTCATAAGGGCTGTGGAAATGTGTATGGTAATATCGGAGAAGTAATAGAGTTTAAAACAGTTGGAGAAAACTGCAAAGCGCCATACTGCATTAATGCGCATGCGTATTTGACTCTCGGAATGGTTGCGGCGATAAGGGATATTTCCTATTTGGATGTACGGGATAGGAAAACAGTCATAGGTGAGTCCTGGGTACGACCTAAAATGGCGAATTTTATTAAACAAAGGATTTGCGATAATATAGAGAAATGAGAAAACGATGATAGATAAAAAGATACACTTTTCTGTGGATGATACGCTGGGATGTTTGAAGTGGCTGACTAAGAATCAAGAGAGCGTTAACAGCATATTTGACTCTTATGTGTTTGGATTTGCAAAATATTTGTATGAGAAATATGGGATACCAACGTCTTTCTATTGTATGTATACAGATGGGGATTTTGCATTGAATGAAGTGCCGGATATCTGGAAAAAGGAATTTCGCGAGAATAGTCATTGGTTAAAATTGGGGTTTCATACATATGAGGGCAATGTGCAGTATGCTGATGCAGAAGAAACAAAAATAATGCATGATTTTAGAGTGGTAACAGAGGAGTTAAAGAGAATTACCGGTGGGGAGCAGAATATTACAAATGTACTCAGGTTACATTATTTTGCGGGAAATGAAGCGACAGTGAAATGTTTGACGGAACAGGGAGTTTTAACTTTTTTGTGCGCTGATGATGAACGGGGAAGCTACAATCTGTCAGAAGACGAAGAGAAGATTTTGAAAAGGGATGAGTTTTATCATAGCGATAAATATTTATGTGATTACATACCTACCAATATTCGGATAGAAAATATTAATGATATGGATGGCGAGATACAGAAAGTCAGATGTATGAATGGAAACTGGATTACTATATTTACGCATGAAAGATATATTGGATTAGCGAGTATGAGAAAAACAATTGAAGAATTGTTTGATAGACTTTTGATGGAGTAGAGGGGTATAAATGATGAAACAAAATCCGTTAGTATCAATAATTGTTCCGGTGTATAATGTAGAACCATACTTGGGACGGTGTATAGAGAGCATAATTAATCAGACATATGAGGAAATCCAGATTATTATCATTGATGATGGTTCTGCGGATAATTCGGGGAGTGTTTGTGATGAGTTTGCGTTGCAGGATAGCCGTATAGAAGTATATCACACAGCTAACGGAGGTCTTGTTGCAGCGCGTAAAGAAGGCTTGAGCCATGCTCGGGGCGAGTATGTGGGATTTGTTGATGGTGATGATTACGTTGATGAAGAAATGTTTGAAAATCTTGTGGAGAATATATTAGAAACAAAGGCAGATTTTGTTCATTCTTGTTTCAAAGAGAATATAGAGGAAATTGAAAAGGAAGTGATACTTGTATCTGACCGTGTGATTGAAATGACAGGGGAAAACGATAATGTTGATGTGCTTGTGGACTGTTTTTTAGAAAGAAATGATGAGTGTTTCGTTGCTCCGAGCATATGGTCAAAGCTGTTTCGAAGAGATTTTATCCTCGAATGTTATTCCAAAGTGCCCAATGAACAGCAGTATGGAGAGGATGTACTCTGTCTGTGTCACGGTATTATGAATGCAAGAAAAGTTTCTCTGATGGCAAATGCCTTTTACCATTATATTATACGACCCCAATCTCTCTCTCATGTTGATATTCAAACTAGATTTGTCAAAGAGGTTGGTTTGTCTCATTACCTTATCAGATTTGGGGAAGAGTACAACTATAATGTGTTGCTAAATAATAAAATACATGAATATTTGCAAAGAAGAATGTTGTCGATTTGGCGGGGAAATGAACAGATGAAAATACCTATCCCCAAATTCTACTACGGAAATGTAGAAAAATTGCAGGGGAAATCAATTGTTTTATATGGTGCAGGCAGAGTGGGAAAGGATTATTATGCCCAAATATGTAAATATCAGGATTGTAGGATTATGGCATGGACGGATCGGGAGTGGAAGACCATTCATTTGGAATATGCGGAAATCATAGATCCGGATGTTGCACTCAAGATGGAATACGATACAGTGCTGATAGCCATTGAAAATGAAAAAACAGCGAAAAATATAAAGGATTATTTGCAGGAAATCGGTGTGGATGAGGCGAAAATAGTCTGGGAAGAACCTATGAAGTATTAGATGCGATAACGCATATGAGAGGATAGGGTGGCATGTTGTTAAGTGTAATTGTTACAGTATATAATTCTGAAAAGTACTTGAAAAAATGTGTTTTAAGTATTGCTAATCAGGAGTATAAGGAACTTGAGATTATTTTGGTGAATGATGGTTCAACAGACAAATCGGGAGAAATATGTGACTATTTGGCAACGGTTGATTGTCGTATCAAGGTTTATCACACGGAGAATCATGGGCAGGTAAAAGCGCGGATAGAAGGCGTTAGGAAAGCCTGCGGAGAGTACATAGCTTTCGTGGATTGTGATGACTGGATTGAGGGGGAAATGTACAGCCGCCTGATGGAAATATGTTTGAAACAGGATGCAGACTTGGTAACATCGGGATTGCTGTATGAGTGGAAAGATAAAAAGAAATATTTGTTGGATGCTGTGTCGGAAGGCATTTATGAGGGTGAAAAACTGGAGTCTTGTATTTGGCCGATGATGATTTATGATTTTGATAAAAACTCTCAGGGAATTCTTGCATCTGCAAATACTAAAATTTTCAAAAAAGAATTATTACAGCCAATCGAAGAGAAGATTGACGCGCGGATTAAGTATGGGGAAGATGGAGCCATTGTATATCCGTATATTTTAAACTGTAAAAAAATAGTTGTAACCGATGGATGTTGGTATCATTATATTCAGCATGAGGGGTCGGTGATTAACAGCTATACATATGGTTCTTTTGAAAAAATACATATTTTGTTGGAGTATTTCCAAAACGTTTTTGAAGAAGAAAAAGTATGGGCAATGTTGGAAGAACAGACCAAGCATTATGTGCGAGGTTTTTTGAGGGTGGCGATTCATTGTATTTATGATATTGAATTGGCAGGAACTCCTTTTATGTTCCCCTATGAATTGGTGGACAAAGGTAGCCGTGTAGTATTATATGGAGCCGGTGACGTGGGGCGGTCTTATTGGAAATGTATCAAAAGCAGTCAATATGTAACAGTTGTTGCATGGGTAGATAAAAAATACCAAGAACTTATTGGAAAAGAAAGAGTACTGGAAGCACCGGAATGCATTATGCAAAAGGAATTTGATTATATAGTAATTGCTATTGAAGATGAAAATGTGGCAGATAAGGTACGTGAATATTTGCTTCAAATAGGTGTTGAGAATACCAAAATTGTGTGGAAGATTAACAGAGTCAGAGGGTATTAGGTGAAGGTGTGAAATGGATATCAGTGTAATAGTTCCTGTATATCATGGGAAACAGTATATCGGGGAAATGATAAAGCAGATTGAGTCAAACGCGGATGCTTTGGGAGAAAATTATAGTGTAGAATTATTGCTTGTAAATGATGCACCGGATGATTCAATTGATGCCAACTTAAAATCAGAGATGATAGAAATAGTTGTGTTGAATACGGAACGGAATCGTGGAATTCAAGGGGCAAGGGTTCGTGGTCTTGATGTGTGCAGAGGAGAATATGTTTTGTTTTTGGATCAGGATGACTTGATAAAACCCTCTTATTTGAAGAGTCAGTTGTCTGCCATTGGTGATTGCGATGCGTGTGTATGTAGGGCGATACATGAAGGGAAGCAGTATTACGATGAAGTCAGGATTTTTGAACGGGAAGTGACGAAGACAGGTATGCTGGAAAGAGGATGCGGAATTGTTTCTCCCGGTCAGGTGCTTATGAAAAAAAAGGCAGTTTCACGGATTTGGAAACAGAATTTGTTAGAACATAATGGAGCAGATGATTGGCTGTTATGGCTGTGTATGTTCGGGGAAGGGAAGCAGTTCGCACTAAACCGGGAGATATTATTTGAACATGTGGTAGACGGTACAAATACTTCCTGCAATATGGAAAAAATGATGCATTCGGAAAATGATGTGTACAGGGTGCTAAGTGAGACCGGGCTTTTGTCAGATAGTGAATTGGATATACTTCATGAAACAATAGGAAAGGTGCAGTCGAAGCGTTTTTCCATAATGGATAGATTTAAGAAGCAATTTTTTGTCTATGACACATGGATGCATTTGGAAAGTCGAGGGTTGACAATTAGTGATTATCTGGCAGGTCAGGGTTATCATAAAGTGGCAATCTATGGTTATGGATTTCTGGGCGTACAGTTGCTGGGCAGATTGCAGAATGGCACAATGAAGGTGTCGTATATATTAGACAGAAATGCAAAATATTTGGATTGTATTGTGCCCATATATACCATGGAAGATTCTTTGCCAAAGGCAGATGTGGTTATTGTTACTCTGATTGACGGGGAAAAAGATGTGACAGAGAAATTAAAAGAAAAGTTGGGTATAGATGTAGTGACATTGCGAGGCATACTGGGAGGCATGCAGGGCCGATGAAAAATATATTATGTTATCCAATATTTAATGATAAGATATGTGCCTGCGATTCCGTAGAGCAGAAGGTAATTAAATGCGGTAGCAACACGGGCAATTTGGTTTGGGCGGAGATGGTCTCAAGAACAATCGGATATGATGAAAAGAAAAGAATTGATGAGATATATGAGATTGAGGCGGCCAATTATATTCTGCCCATGGCGAACCAAATCAATGTGAAGGACAGCAATATCGAGAAATATGCCGGGATTTTGACAGGAAAGAAAAACAAGATTACAGTTGTGGGCTTGGGAGCGCAATTGACAGAAGAGTTGGATACTCCCAGGAAGCTGGTGGCAGCTTTGCCTGAAATCAGAAAGAACGCCTTAAAAGAGTTGAGTTTGCATTGTGAAATGATGGGGCTTCGTGGATATATTACGGCGGAGTGTCTTGATTTGTTGGGGATACATAATCATAAAGTGATAGGGTGTCCCTCTTTTTACAGTTCTGGTATTAATGGACCTGAAATAGGAAAAGCGTCTTCAGAAAAAATATGTTTTAATTGGGGAGCGCAGGATGAGAAGCAGGAACAATATTTGAAAAATATGCTTCGATTGAAGGGAAAAGAAGGATATGCTCTAATTATGCAGGCAATGAGTGATTTTCCCAAGGTGGTATTTGAAGATGCCGGGTTGTTAGAGCGACATGTGAAAAGGGCTTTTCCGGATGTGGATATTTCGGCAGATGAACTGTTTGCTTATATTAAGCGTGTAGGTCATATGTTTTTTGATGTAGATACATGGTTGGATTTTTTGAAAAAAGAAAAATTTACCATGGCGACAGGATGTAGATTCCACGGGAATATGGTAGCCTTTTTGGCAGGGATTCCATCATTGTGGGTAGTACACGATAGTCGCACGAGAGAGTTGACGGAAGTGTTAAAACTTCCGTCCATTGATATCGGGCAGACAAGAAAGGTTACGGAAGTGGAACAGCTTTGTGAATATTGTGAGTATGACAAAGCGTTTTATGACAATTATCGGGTGATGTTTCAAGCTTATTTGAATTTTTTGAAGATTAATAGTTTGGAATATGTGAAGTAATGATTGTGAAATAAAGAGGAGCGTCTATGAGCTTAGTTTCTATTATAATTCCAATTTATAATACCGAGAAGTACCTTCGCAAATGTCTGGAGAGTGTTGTGAATCAGACGCTCGAAGAGATTGAAATCATCTGTGTCAATGATGGTTCCACGGATGGTTCGCTGGCGATTTTGCAGGAGTATGCGGCAAAAGAAGACCGGATAAAAATCGTTCAGAAGAAAAACGGTGGTCTTGTTTCTGCCAGAAAAGCAGGAGTGCAAGCGGCTACCGGTGAATATATCGGGTATGTGGATAGCGATGATTATATAGAGCCTCATATGTATGAGAAGCTGTATCGGATTGCACAAGAGCATCAAACGGATATGGTAACCTGCGGATATTTTCTTGAGGGAAATTATACAACGGTTCATTTTGATACAGTGGAGGCCGGGCTGTATGCGGATGTTGCAATGGATGTTCTACGCGACAACATGATATATAGGATGGACAAAAAAGAAACAGGACTAAGAGGAGCACTTTGGTGTAAATTATTCAAGCGTGAGTTGCTTGAATCGATTCAACTCGATGTTCCGGAATCTATTTCGATAGCAGAAGATAAAGTATGCTTGTTGCATTATCTTTTACATTGTGATTCCGTTTTCGTCCTAAAGGAAGCCCTTTATCACTGGTGCATTCATGGCGAGTCCATGAGTCATAAAGCCAATTTGAATTATTTGGCTTGTGTAAACGAAGTGTACAAGTATCTGGTCAGTCTGTATCAGCATGAAAACTTTACAGAACAGATGCGGACTCAGGCGGAGATCTATATTACGGAATTGTTGGTGCTGGGAATTAATAATCGTTTGGGATTTAAGAATTCCAATCTCCTCCGCATTGATCCGTATTGGCTGGATACCATGCCGGATAACGCAAAAGTAGTTGTTTACGGCGGTGGAG
>CAZYVY010000034.1:0-21444 GCA_964651555.1 uncultured Lachnospiraceae bacterium
AACTAGGATTAATCCTAAACCTTGTAAGTAAAGGTTTTTGGATAAGGAAATTAATCCAAATACAGAGCGTAATGGTGTGAAAAGAACAAGGCATACTAAAGATGTTGAAATTAAAGCAGCCCAATTCAGTTTATGATTGTTAAATACACCAATTTTCCATAAGGAATGTTCGGAACGCATATTAAATGCCTGAACAACTTGAGAAAGTGCTAGTACCATAAATGCTAGGGTCTGTCCACCAGCGTCTTGTCCCGTTGCCTGTTCTCCAAGCCAAAATGCGATAAGAGACAAGATTCCAAACATAAAGCCTTGAAGGATAATCTTGATTCCGTAACCATGAGCAAATAAACCTTCGTTTTTTGGCTTTGGCTTTTGTTCCATAATATCATCTCCAAACAAGCTCCATCAGCATGGAGATTTTCAACTACACCGTTACGGAAAATGAGATGAGTCAATGCTTTAGATAGTGCCTGTAATGTTTTCTCGTCCATAGCACTATTCCACCGTTTCCAACATATTCTCTATAAAAATGCCATACCCCCTAGTCGGATCATTCACCAAAACATGTGTCACAGCACCCACAATTCGCCCATTTTGGAGAATTGGCGAGCCCGACATCCCCTGCACAATACCTCCGGTGAGCTCCAGCAAACGCTGGTCTGTAACTTTTAACGTCATAGATTTCTTAGATTCTGAAGAATTATAATTAATATCTATAATTTCTATGGAATATTCCCGGGATTCTCCCGATACATCAGATATAATATATGCTTCACCCAATTCCAAATCCTGTTTCAGACCAATTGGTATTGGTGTATATTCATTCTCAGAAGACCAATCAGTATTTGTGATGCTTCCCCGTATTCCTTCTGTACTGTTATAAACAATTTCACCAATCACTTTATCCTGCTCATATTGAATCAATCCGGTAATTTCACCGGGTTCTCCCTTTTCACCGCGCTGAATGGATACAATAGACGTTTCAAACAGGGAACCACTTGAAATTTTAACAAGTTCATTTGTATCTACATCTCTAATACCATGTCCAAGTGCTGCGTAATTTCCTTCTATATCCGTAAAAGTCATGGTTCCTACCCCTTGTAGACTGTCACGTACCCATGCACCGATTTTATAAGTTCCATCTACAGCTAAAACAGGCTGCACTTCTACCATAACTTTTTTATCATCCCTTACAATCGTCAGTTGCAATATGTTCCCTTTTGATTCTTTCACCATTTCCGTAAAATCCTTTTTCCTTACAACTTCTTCTCCATTTACAGCAATAATATAATCACCTTCTTCTAATTTTCCGTTACTAGGGGATACATTATTGCCATCTTGCGCCTGAAAATCTCCTGTATCAATTACATATACACCATCTAATTTTATATATATTCCAATCATTGAGCCGGAAGGAATTACCGAATAGGTTTCCAATGCTTCAATTCTTACTGTTTTATATGGTAAAAAACCAAACAATTTCAGGTCTGCACAATAGGTATCTGCGCTTCCGGCAGTCAAAATCACATCTTTCATAAAATCCACTTCTAAAGATGCAATATCATTCGTTTGGCTCAAATCAAGAGTTTCTTGCTTTGCAAAATCAACTGTATCCTCCAAATAAAAGCCGGTTTCTATGCTTTCTTTATATATTTCTCCGGTGGCCGGCACATGAAAATCCAGTACTTCTTCTTCACCTGCCTGAATATATATTACATCCGGCATTTTATTCCACTCGTGGATGTATAAAAGTGCAATACTAATTGTAACCCCAAAGCAGAAAAGAAAAATAAACCATTTCTTATATCGTTTTATTCTTTTCCGTACAAAAAAACTTCTATCTATCTCTCCCATAATCAACCTCCAGCCAACAAAAAAAGAAGGACTTTCGTCCTTCTTTATTATATGGAAATATAATAATTCTACTTATCCATTTTTTGTATTTTGCGCCTGCGATTTTAATTCTTTTGCATTTTCTAAAACAGTATCTGTAATCATTTCTCCGCCAAGCAGTCTGGCAATTTCATTTAATGCTCCGTTCTCATCAAGTGGCTTAATATCCGTAACCGTTTTTCCGTTCCGCTCACTCTTTTCAATGCAGTAATGCGAATCCGACATTGCCGCAATCTGTGGAAGATGTGTAATACAAATCACTTGATGGCGCTTAGCCAAAAAGCCCAGTTTCTCTGATACTTTCCATGCCGTCTTTCCACTGATGCCACTATCAATTTCATCAAAAATCAAAGTATTAATATCATCACGCTTTGCCGATATGGTTTTAATTGCCAACATAATTCGAGATAATTCTCCACCACTGGCAACTGCTGACAACGGACGAAGCTTTTCCCCGGGGTTTGTTGAAATTAAGAACACAACCCTGTCTTTTCCGTTAGCACCAATCTTCTCCATATCTTCAAAAGAAACTTTAAATTCTGCCTGCATAAAATTCAAATCATGTAACGCATCCACAATTTCTTTTTCAAGCTTAATTGCTTCTTCTTTACGAAGATTACTGATTTCATCGGCATATCCGGCAATCAGGAACTGTTTTTTCACTAATTCCTTGCCAATACGTTCACTTTCTTCCGCAGCATTTTCCAAACGATAGATGTCTTCCTTACGCTGTTGTGCATACTCTAATATTTTTTCAATGGAGTTACCATATTTAATCTGCAGATGATTAATGAAATCCACCCGTTCCCTAACCTGTACAAACTCACGCTCATCAAAATCTTCTGTTTCCAATATTGCATACAAATCTCTGGACAAATCCCGTAAAAGGGCATCTAATTCTGTCATACGTTCTTCAACTTCTGACATATCTTCATCCAAAGAAGATAAATTACTCATTTCACGCAATGCACGATTCAAATTATTTTCACAGCTTGAATCTTCTTCCTTGATAAACTGAAGTATCTTGGAAAGTCCCTCTTTAACTTTTTCTCGATTTTCCATTTTCCGAAGATTACGTTCCAACTCTTCCAGCTCACCGGGAACCAGTTTGGCTTTCTCGATTTCATCCACTTCAAATCTTGCAAAAGAAAGTTCACGTTCCCGTTGCTCAGGTGACAGCTCCGGGGTCTCATATGCTTTCTTTAATTCCAGATATTCCGCATATTCTTCTTTTAAAATCTTCTTTTTATCCGAAAGATTTTTATCCGCAAAAGAGTCTAAAATATCCAAATGTTTTTTATCCTGTAGCAAGCTTTGATAATCATGTTGGCCATAGATGTCAAGCAAAACCGGAGCCAGTTCTTTTAAAACCGCAACCGAAACTGCCTCACCACATACTTTGAACACGCTCCTTGACGGCATGATTTTTCGTTGTAAAATCACCACACCATCTTCTTCCACGGGTAAATCCAATTCCATAATCTTTTTCTTCTGCAAATCATTTTCCACCTGGAATACCAATTCTACCAATGCGTATTCCGCGCCTACACGAATACTGTCTTTATCAGCCTTCGCTCCCAACGCCAAATGAATGGAACCTAAAATTACGGATTTACCGGCACCGGTTTCACCGGTTAATATATTCAGACCTTCCGTAAAATCTACTTCCACCTCATCAATGATGGCCAAATTTTTAACATGTAACTGTAATAACATATTGCCTCCTTTTATCCTTTCCCTCTCATTCGTTCTTAGGATTTCGTTTAAAAGGTTGCTTTTATCATTTCTGCAATTTTATCTTTTACCAAAACCGCATCATGGGCAGACCGCACGGCTACCATAATCGTATCATCCCCGGCAATACTTCCGACCACCTCAGATAAATGCATGGCATCCAGTGCTGCGGCAACTGCCATTGCCATGCCGGATACAGTCTTTACCACCAGAATATTCTGTGCTGTATCCATACCGGTTACACCATCCTTAATAATCCGAATGTATTTATCTGCCAAATGCTCCACATCATTGCTGAGAACCACATATTTCTGCTTTCCCTTACCATTGGCAACTTTGGTAATCTTTAATTCCCTGATATCACGCGAAACAGTAGCCTGTGTAATGTTAAATCCATCTTCTAACAGTTTTTTAACCAGCTCATCCTGCGTTTCAATATCATATTTTTCTATCAGCTCTATGATTCTCTGATGTCTTTTATTTTTCATTCCAATACTCCGTTATATACAGCAAAATTTACTGTTTTACACAAATTAACGTTCCCTCATCTTCTCATACAAAGTTTCCAAAAAGCTTGCGCTACTGATTCTGATTAGTGTAGTTGTCATTTCCGACTTCGTAACTACAACCTTGTCGCCTACTTCCAGTTTCAAACGCTCAATCCCATCAAAATATACTTCAATGAGCTGATCAACATTCAAGTCGTGGGGCGGCAAAATAGATACTTCAATTTCATCCTCAGCTTTTAAAATAATACTTCTGCTTAGCATTGTATGAGGTGCAATCGGTGTTACCAGTGTCATATCTGCTCCCGGTTCCACAATAGGTCCACCGGAAGATAGATTATATGCGGTAGAACCTGTAGGTGTTGCAAGAATTACACCATCGGCACGATAGGCCTTCAACATTTTACCGTTAACACTGACTTCAAAATTTAAAATCTGCATGGAACCGCCACGGGTAATAACAATATCATTTAAGGCATCCAGACAGCAAAGTTCCTTTCCGCCACGTAATACCCTGCCGGATAACATCATACGGTTTTGTGTGGTATACTCCCCACTACAAAGGGCATCCAGCGCACTAAACACATTACCCTTATCAATATCTGCAAGATATCCCAAATGCCCCATATTGATACCTACAATCGGCAAACCGCTTTTGACAATTTTTTTTGCCACTCTCAATATTGTTCCGTCGCCACCCAATACAATTACGCAGTCAACTCCTGCCAATTGTTCTTTTGATATCTCATACTCACGGTTTACCGGCACAAATGTTTTAACCTGTTTTCCCTTCTCTTTTATGAGATAATTGCAGACACTGTCCGTTACCGACATATCTTTATCTTTTTGGTTGTTTGTAATCAATAAAAAGGATTTCATTCTATTCCTTTCCCCAAAACTTATCAGCAAAATTTTTACTTAAAAGTTTTTTTATTTCTTTTTACAAAGTCTCATGTGATTTGAATACAATTTCATCAATCCTATCCATCATATCCTTAGACAAAACAACTTCTCTTCCCACAAGAGATTTTACAGTCTCATCATGCTGCTGTGCAATCTCTTCAGGGCCAAATGCGTCCTGCGGTTTCTGTATATATGCCAAATACTCGATATTTCCTTCCGGTCCACGAATAGGTGAATAATCTAAATCCAAAATCTCAAAGCCGATTTCCATAATAGCCCCAATAACAGTTACAATGACTTCCTTATGTACTGCCGGGTCTCTGACAACGCCTTTCTTTCCTACCTTTTCTTTCGTGGTTTCAAACTGCGGTTTAATCAGACAAACCATTCTTCCGCCGGGTTTTAAAAGATTATAAGCAGGCGGAAGAATTTTCTGCAATGATATAAAAGAAACATCTACAGAAGCGAAATCCAAATCATCCTGAATATCTTTCCTGACCATATAGCGGAAATTGGTTTTTTCCATACAGACAACCCGCTCATCATTACGTAATTTCCATGCAAGCTGACCATGCCCTACATCTACGGCATATACTTTAGCAGCACCGTTTTGCAACATACAGTCTGTAAATCCACCGGTAGATGCTCCAATATCCATACATACCATATTTTCAAAAGATAATTGATGTTTTTCCACTGCCTTCTCAAGTTTTAATCCGCCACGGCTGACATAACGCAGAGTTGCACCGCGGACTTCTACTTTAGCAGTGTCTTCTTCAAATAAATCGCCGGCTTTATCCTCTTTCTGTCCGTTAACATATACAATACCGGACATAATATAAGCCTTTGCCTTTTCTCTGGACTCTGCCAGACCTTTTTTTACTACCAGTACATCCAAACGTACCTTCATTTAAGCTACCTTCCTAGTAACATTCTTTGATGCGTTCAACTACGGAATCCACATCCATGCCAATTTCTTTGTATAATTGTTCCACACTACCGTGTTCCACAAATTTATCCGGAATTGCAATAGTCAATACCCGGCAATCTGCCTTGATGCTGTCAAGATACTCCCGCACCTTCTCACCATAACCACCGCTTGCTACATTTTCTTCCATTGTTACAATCAATGAATGTGTTTCTGCAGCCTCTTTTAATGCTTCTTCATCAATAGGCTTTACAAATCTTACGTTATTTAAGCTACAGTTATATCCTGCATCTTTCAACTGCTGGTGTACTCCTACTGCGGTTTTTACCATACTTCCTACTGCAAATAACGCAATATCTTTTTCCTTATAAATCCATTCAGACTTACCATATTCAACCACGGCACGGTTTTCATACAGACCCTCATATGCCTGCCCTCTTGGATAACGTACCGCGATAGGATCATCAAAAGCAACCGCAAATTTCAGCATATCGGAGAGCTCCCACTTGTTCTTAGGCGCCATAATCGTCATGTTGGGAATAGAGGATAAAAAGGACAAATCAAATACTCCCTGATGGGTTTCACCATCACTGCCTACTAAACCTGCCCTGTCTATCGCAAATACCACAGGTAGCTTCTGAAGACAGACATCATGTAAAATCTGGTCGTAAGCTCTCTGTAAAAATGACGAATACACCGCAACAATCGGTCTTAAGCCTCCCGATGCAAGCCCTGCGGCAAAGGTTACAGCATGTTCCTCCGCAATTCCTACATCAAAGAAACGTTCAGGGTACATATTACGGAAACGTTTCAAACCTGTACCATCAGGCATGGCTGCCGTAATAGCCACAACTTTATCATTTCTTGCACCCATTTTACACATAACAGTCGAAAAAATATCTGTATAGTTTGGTGTTGTTCTTTTTGATGCCGGCAAGCCTGTAGCAATTTCAAAAGGCTCCGCTCCATGAAAACGTGCCGGATGACGTTCTGCCGGTGCATATCCCTTTCCCTTATGGGTCATCACATGCACAAGAACAGGTTCCTTGCATCTTTTTGCTTCCCTAAACACACGAACCATATCCTGAATATTGTGTCCATCCACAGGTCCTAAATACGTAAGTCCCATATCTTCAAAAAACATACCGGGAATCACCATCTGCTTAAAGCTGCTCTTTACCCTTTGAATACCATGAATCATATTCTTACCGCGCGGCATCTTTCTCAGTCTTTCTTTGATATCATCTTTCAAATCAATATATGCTTCTGTTGTTCTAATGCCGTTTAAATACTGCGAAACACCGCCTACCGGTTCAGAAATAGACATATTATTATCGTTTAATACAATAATAAAATTTGTCTCTGCTTTCGCCGCATTATTCAATGCTTCGTAAGCCATACCACCGGTTAATGCTCCGTCACCGATAACTGATACAATAGTATTATTCTTTCCCTGAATGGTTCTTGCCATAGCCATTCCCAGCCCGGCAGATATAGATGTAGAGCTATGGCCTGTGTTAAAACAGTCGCAATCACTTTCTACTGTCTTGGGGAAACCACTCATTCCTTTAAACTTACGCAGGGTATCGAATCCATCTTTTCTTCCTGTTAAAATCTTATGTGTATAAGACTGATGCCCTACATCCCAAATCAATTTATCTTCCGGAAAATCCATGCACAAATGCAAAGCCATGGTTAATTCCACAGCACCTAAATTTGCGCCCAGATGTCCACCCGCCACACTGATTTTTTCAATTAAAAAATCACGGATTTCCTGCGCCAAATCATCATAATATTCTTTGGGTATTTTTTTTATATCATTTGGCTTTTCTATTCTTTCAAGAAACATATGGTTGTCCTCTACTCTCTAATCTTTATTTTTTACGATGCACAAGGCTGATGATCAATTCTTTTAAAAATACATTTTCTTCCGTAATGCTATTTAATATAGCAATTGCATCTTCTGAAAGTGTCATCTGGTCAGCCTGGGCTTTTTCCAAGCCTTCCAACGTAACATAGGTGGTCTTATCATTCTTTTCATCGCTTCCCACCGGTTTCCCAAGCAATGCCTCATCACCGATTTTATCTAAAATATCATCCTGGATCTGAAAAGCCACACCTACATTGTATCCAATGTTCTCCATCTTCTTAACATCATTCCCGGATGCACCGGCCAAAATGGCACCGATGGTAAGAGCTGCCTGAATCAATGCTGCAGTTTTATTTTCATGGATGAACAGTAATTCGTCTTTTGACGCATCCGATTTCTTTTCTGCTTCAATATCTGCAACCTGTCCACCAATCATTCCATAAACTCCCGCTTTACGTCCCAGCACTTCTAAAGCCTTGGTCTGTCTCTTTAATTGCTGGCAATCTCCTGCATTTGCAGTTTCTACCATAGCGGTTGCCACCGTTTCAAAAGCAAGATTTAAAAGCCCATCTCCGGCAAGAATGGCAGTCGCCTCATCAAACTGCTTGTGATTGGTAAGGCGTCCTCGTCTGTAATCATCATTATCCATAGCCGGCAGATCATCATGAATCAACGAATAGGTATGTATCATCTCCAACGCTGCCATATATGGTTTTACCATGTTTAGATCATTACCGCCAAACATACGGAAACTCTCTAACATCATCATAGGGCGCAATCTTTTTCCGCCGGCAAAAAAGCTGTAACGCATTGCATCAATAACTCTTTCAAAATATACACCCTTTTGTTCCGGAAGAAACTCATTCAAGATTGCTTCCACTTCCTCTACGTGAAGTTTCATTTCTTCGTTAAAATCACCCATATCAGGTTCCTCTCTGTCATTTATTCGTTCAAATGCTTATCTTTCTCCAAGTCGGCAAATTCTTCTGTTTTACCGTCCTCCATCAGTTTCAGAACTTTCTTTTCAACCTTATCAATACTTTCATCACACTGTCTCAAAAGTTCCACACCATCACTGTATTTATTAAAAGCATCTTCAATACTGATATCACTCCGCTCCAATTCAAAAAGAATTTCTTCAATTTTTGCAAAATTTTCTTCCAAAGTTGCTGTATGTTTCTCTGCCATATTTTACCTCCAAAACATTCATGGGATTATTATATATCCTCTTCACCGCGATAACTTAATTCCCGCACCGTTGCCTTGACCTCTCCGTCTTTCATATAAATATAAATATCTTCTCCTATCTGCATATCTCCCACACCGGATATTCTTTTCCTTGAATCATCCGAGAGATATGCCATTCCCCCATTCAACCGTTTGATGGGAGACACGGAATGCATACGTTCGACAAGAATGCGCAAATGATTTCTCTTGTTACGGATATACTGAACCATGTAATTATCCAGATTTTCAGCCAATCTCCCATTGGTCATCCTGTACTCCCGCACTTTAACAGCCGGTGATGCACCATGTATTTTCTGCTTCATTAGCTGTGTCTTCATTCTGGCACGCAAAATATGCTGTTCCATAGCCTTACCAAGCAGTGTCCTATACTCCTCCAAGCGACGCTCTGTTTGGGCAAATTCTTCTACAGCAAGTTCTGCCGCCGCCGAAGGGGTTGCCGCTCTTTTATCCGCCACAAAATCCGCAATCGTAAAATCTGTTTCATGCCCTACAGCCGAAATAACGGGTATACTGCATTGAAAAATCGCATGTGCAACCGCTTCTTCATTGAATGCCCATAAATCCTCTATGGAACCTCCGCCGCGGCCTACAATCATGACATCTGCACCATATTTTTCCAATGTCTCAATACCTTTTATAATACTTGCCGCTGCTCCGTCCCCCTGCACAATCGCCGGATATAGTATTATCCGGATGTATGGGTTGCGTCTCTTTGCTACCGAAATAATATCTCTTACCGCAGCTCCCGTAGGTGCTGTGACAACACCCAATGTTTTTACATGAGAAGGAATCTCTCTTTTATATTCCGGCGAAAACAATCCCTCTGTTTCTAAACGTTTCTTTAATTGTTCAAAGGCAAGATACAGATTTCCTTCCCCATCCCGTTCTATGGAAGATGCATAAATCTGATACTTGCCATCTCTAACATAAACTTCTATTCTTCCTCGTACAATCACCTGCTGTCCGTCTGCCATCTGAAAAGAAAGCCCTTTACGGTTTCCGGCAAACATAACACAGGAAATTGCTGCTCCGCCTTCTTTTAAGGTAAAATATATATGACCTGTAGAGTGGTACTTACAATTGCTCACTTCACCACGGACAGAGACATCTCCCAGAAGATAATCCTGCGAGAACATATTCTTTATGTAATTATTAATCTGTCCAACCGAATAGATACTTCGCATTTTTACCTCTGCCTGTTTTATTTGGAAAACTTAGCCAAAACGCCGTTTACAAAGGATGAAGACTCATCCTGTCCGAATTTCTTAGCCAGTTCCACCGCTTCATTAATTGCAACGGAAGTAGGAACAGAATCATCATACTTGATTTCATAAAGTGCAAGACGGATAATTGCCAGGTCCACTTTACCCATACGGTCCGTTTTCCAGCCTGTTGCCTGCTCATTAATCAGTTCATCCAATTCTGTGATTCTTTCCCGGATATTTTCAAACTTCTGGGAAATATACGCACAATCCTTTTCTGACCGGATTTCTTCCTGTTCCAAATATAATCTCATCTGTTCAGGCATTTCCTCTTTATCGTTAAATTCAAGCTGAAATACCAGTTTAAAAATCTGTTCTCTTTGTTCTCTTCTTCCCATAATATCTCCATCATAGAAATGCCTCCCATTGGCGGGAGACATATCATTTTTTATACTGTTTCAGGTAAAACTACGGACGAAATTCTTACATTTACATCAACCACTTCCAAATTAGTCATGGTTTCAATGGCTGTCTTTACTTTTTCCTGGATTTTACGGCTGGTAGCCGGCACACTGTAACCGGAATCAATACCAACTGACATATCTACTTTAACGGTTCTGCCAATAATCTCTACTTTAACCCCTTTGGGTGCTTTACGCATACCCATACGGCTCATCAGTTCATTCTGCGCACTATCTACAACAACACCATCTACTTCTGAAGCTGCCAACGATGCAATAACAGGCACAACATCATCAGCAATTCTTACAGAACCTAATTTCACATTTCCTTCTTTTGCCATTTTATATTCCTCCTTCACTTTGACAAGATACAATTCTCATAATAATTATATAAATTATACCAAATTCGGTAAACTTTGCATAGTCCTATCTTTTAAAGCATAAATGTATAGGTATACATTTCCTCATTATAAGTATACGCTAATGTCTGTGTTCCCTGACGTAAATAATTAAAAATCACCTGATTATCAATTAAACTGTTCTGCACCTGATAAAACACATCCTCTCCCGAGCATTTTATTGAAACACATTCTGCACCAGAACTGTATGCTTTCGAGAAAATCTCTTGCATTTTCATGTTTTCTATCTGCGTAATATACAGTCCCTCTTTTACATAATAGTTATCTGCAAAAGATATGCACAGGGGAACCTGTATCGGATTATCAATAATATGCGTTTTATTCAGTTCCGCTGTTGTAATGCATAAATAATCATAATTTATGGAAGATAATACACTCTCCGAGCCACTGTCTATAAGATAAGATGCATCACCCCATGTTGCGTCCAGATAATAATACTGACCATTTATTTTTACCAGATTCCACGCATGTCCTTCTCCGCTTTCTACAAAACCGGTTACCAATGTTGTCGGAACACCCAGTTTCTGAAGTAAATACTGTGTTGCCTTGGCATATCCCAAACATACGGACTGTCCGTATACAAATACAGAGCATATATTTTGATTCTCTACTGCTTCTAAATTGTATTCTGTGTTACGAATGACATATTCATACACATATTTTACCTTTTCATAATCAGAAGCAGACTGTAAAATCCCCTGCAGACATCGTTCAACATATCCATCAATGGATTGTTGCATATAGTCTATGGTGTCCCTGCTCATGGTATAATTTGCATAATACATTATTTTTTGTATATTACCTGCAAACATATATTTCACGTATGAATATCCGCCATCCACATAAAAGATTTCAGGATGGTCAATTAACACACAGGCGGATGCCAATTCCACATCAGAAGGACTTGTACTGCATAGAGGCACCTCATCTGCATAATTTCGCATTATCAGTAAAATCTCTGCATACAACTGTCTTTTATCTGCTGAAAGCGTATCATATGCGTACAATCCCTTGCATTCTTCCATAACAGCCGCAATACTCTCATTGGAAATTCCGGCCCCACGCCGCATTTCCCAATCTTCATTACTGAATTTACCGTCAATCACGATTGCAATCTGATTAACACTGTTACCCTCGGGATTTTCCACAGTGTTTCCTGACAAATCTTTATCCACCTCTTGGACAGATGCCTGCCCCTGCATACTAACCAAAACCGAATCTGTGGTGGTACCGGAATAGGTATTGGTTGTATCATCAAGATTATAATGTTTGTCCAACACTTTACTGGTGGCAAAAATTCCCACAAAAAAAATCACAAATATGCTTAGTAAAATAACATATTTTTTCATCTGACTATCACCTTTTCATTACACCCCGGGGTTAATCGTGACCAAACTCTGATAAAACAAGTCCATCATTACGATCCAATGTCATACCTACGCTCCATGCATTAACAAACAATAACAAAGGATTACCTCTCATGTCTTTTACCTTCTTCATGTCTGAGGTTCCCACAATCTTGGCAACATCCACTTCATCTTTGTTCTCAATCCAGCGAATATGTTCATAAGGTAAGGGTTCCAATTTAATTTCCACATTATATTCGTTTTCCAGACGGTATTTTAATACTTCAAACTGAAGCATACCAACAACACCTACAATAATTTCTTCCATACCGGTATTAAATTCCTGGAAAATCTGAATCGCACCTTCCTGGGCAATCTGGGTAACACCCTTCATAAACTGCTTACGTTTCATGGTATCTACCTGACGCACACGGGCAAAATGTTCCGGTGCAAAGGTAGGAATACCATCGTATAAAAACTTATTCTTTGCTGTACAAATCGTATCCCCTATGGAGAAAATACCCGGATCAAATACACCAATAATATCGCCGGCATAAGCTTCATCCAGAATTTTACGCTCACTTGCCATAATCTGCTGAGGCTGGGACAATCTCATGCTTTTATTTCCCTGCATATGATATACTTCACGGTCTGCTTCAAACTTACCGGAACAGATTCTCATAAATGCAATTCGGTCACGATGAGCCTTATTCATATTTGCCTGAATCTTAAACACAAATGCACTAAAATCGTTTTCACAAGGATCAATAACGCCAATATCTGCTTTACGAGCCAAAGGTGTAGTCGTCATCTTCAAAAAATTCTGTAAAAAAATTTCCACACCAAAGTTTGTTAATGCCGAGCCAAAAAACACCGGTGTCAATTTTCCTTCCTGCACTCTGTTCAAATCAAACTCAGCACTTGCGCCATCCAACAACTCAATTTCATCGGAGAGTTTTGCAAATGCTTCCTCTCCGATATATGCTAAAAGCTTGTCCTCTTCATCCAAAGAAATACGCTCCGCATGACCTTCCCTGGTACCCTTCTCCGTATCCGAGAAAATTACCACTTCACGGTTTTTCCTGTCGTATACGCCCTTAAACGCTTTACCACTACCAATAGGCCAATTAACAGGACACGTTGCAATCCCTAATTCTTTTTCCACTTCATCCAATAAATCAAAGGTATCGTTTGCATCACGGTCCAATTTGTTGATAAACGTAAAAATAGGAATACCACGCATGCTGCAGACCTTAAACAGTTTTCTGGTCTGGGCTTCCACACCTTTGGAAGCATCAATCACCATAACCGCCGAATCCGCAGCCATTAGGGTACGATACGTATCTTCCGAGAAATCCTGATGTCCCGGTGTGTCAAGAATATTAATGCAATATCCGTCATATTCAAACTGTAATACAGATGAAGTTACGGAAATACCTCTCTCTTTTTCAATTTCCATCCAGTCCGAAACCGCATGTCTTGCGGTTGCTTTACCTTTTACACTACCTGCAAGATTAATCGCTCCGCCGTATAAAAGAAACTTCTCCGTTAATGTTGTTTTACCCGCATCCGGGTGGGAAATAATCGCAAAGGTTCTTCTGCGGTTTACTTCATGTTGTAAGTTACTCACTATTTTTTCCTCCGAAACCAATCGTTTGTATTTTATACCTACTGCCTATTCTGATTACTGACAGACAGAAGCTCATTATTTTATATCATGGACTTTCCTTCAATATCACCTTCCACACCAAGCAATGCAAGTGTAGTAGCCGCAATATCCGAAAAACTATCTCTCGTTCCCAAATTAGCAGGTTCAAGTGAAGGACTATACATCACAAAAGGTGTATGTTCCCTGGAATGATCGGTAGATACGGTATAACCGGGATCACAACCATGGTCGGCTGTAATCATTAATACATCATCTTTTCCCAGTTTTGCCAACATTTCAGGCAGTCTTGTGTCAAATTCCGCCAAAGCCTTTGCATAACCGTCAATGTCATTACGATGGCCGTACAACATATCAAAATCTACCAGATTCACAAAACAAAGACCGGTAAAATCCCTGTCCATCCACTGTAACATTTTATCCATACCATCAGTATTTGATGTGGTATATACGTATTCTGTAATCCCTTTTCCTGCAAATATGTCATTAATTTTACCAACAGCAAGAACATCATAGCCTTTTTCTTTCAACACATCCAGCATAGTTGTTTTGGGCGGTATCAGCGAATAATCATGTCGTCTTGCCGTGCGGGTGTAGTTTCCGCTCTCACCGATAAACGGTCTTGCAATAACGCGTCCTACACCATGCTCTCCCTGAAGAAGTTCTCTTGCTATTTTACAGTATTCATATAATTTTTCCACAGGAACTACATCCTCATGGGCTGCAATCTGAAATACACTGTCTGCGGACGTATACACAATCAATGCCCCGGTTTTTCTATGCTCGTCACCGTAATCATTAATTACCTTCGTACCTGAATACGGCAGGTTACAAAGCGTCTTACATCCGGTACGTTTTTCAAACTCATTAATTACCTCCTGCGGAAATCCGTTTGGATAAACAGGCATAGGCTTCCCGGAAATAAGGCCCGCAATCTCCCAATGTCCGATTGTGGTATCCTTACCCCTGGAAGCCTCTTTCATCCTTGCTATAACTGCTTTTATTGATTCCGTCTTTTTACCGGACTCTACACCTTCTATATTAAAAAAACCAAGCTTTTGCATGTTAGGCATGGAAAAATACGGACTTGTTGCTACAGAACGTAACGTATTGGTTCCTGCATCATTATATTCTGCCGCATCCGGCAATTCACCGATGCCGAAACTATCCAGTACTACCAAAAAAACTCTTTTCATAAAGTACTTCCTTTCTATCTTGCATTACTTATTCAATCATCTTCCGGGCACATGCCCTCTAAACTAATATATTATCACATATTTATGTAAAAATCATCCATTGTTTTACGACTGAATAGGAGTAATAACGATATTTTCTGCTGTAATTCCGGTTTTTCTCTGTACAATATCTATAATTTGTGCACATTGTATGTCAGTCAATTCTGTAGCTGCCACACAAACATCAACACTGTCTCCCGTAATACTTACCACCGCATTTTCAAATCCCTTTGCTTCCAGCAATATTTCTGCCGACATTTCCCGTTCAGAGATGTCTGTCAATGAAATCATGGAATTAATGGCATCGGTTTTTTGTGCTTCTGTTAAATTTACATTATTAATGATTTCTAATAAAGATTCCTTATTTCTGGCGCGGGTTTGTTCTTTTATCAGCCTTGCATCCGCAAGATTATTAATTGCACCCGTGGAAGTAAATACCGCTTCACCGGGTACTTCATCCACCACTGTTGCTTCGCTATTTACTATATCATCCTCTCCTAATGCAACTTCAACATCTTCAGCCGTCGTTTCACGGGCTGCCAATTGTTCTTCTACCGATGCACTGTCTACGGTTTCACTGATGAATGCACTTAAATCCTGATCACCTTCTATTTCCATAACCACATCCGTATACTGGTCATCCAATTGTACATATTCACTGTCAAGACTTATAATATCTTCCTCCGACAAATCCAAAAGTGCCACACCGTCTTCATCTATAACCGTATTGTCCTCCAACGCTGCGACCTCATTTTCCGCCACATTATTTCCGGCAAAATTCAAATACCCCGCCACAGCTATCATAAGTGCAAGAGCAACAATCATAATTTGATTTTTTTTGAATATTTTTTTCACGCTTCTCTTCCCTTCTAATTTGTATTCATTTTAACTATTTTAATTTTATGTACATCAACATCAAATAATGCCTGAATTGCATCTACAATTGCAAGATTTACGTAACTGTTGTCCCCTCCTTCTGCCACTACCAATACGCCTTCAATCTCAGGATAAATTTCCTGAACCACATAAGGTATGCTGGCATTTCCATCCTCAGTATATACCGTATTTTCTTCTTTCATGATGTGGATAGTATCCAGTGTTTCTTCTCCTCTTTCATTATTCTGCTGTGACGAAATATCTTTTTCTACCACTTCTTTTGATGAAGCCTGCAACGTAATCATCACTTCTACCTTGCCTACACCATCCATACATGAAAGAATTTCCTCCAGACGATTTTCCAGCCGTGTCTCATAAGCTTCATCATTTGTTTCTCCTGTCACACCAACATCCGGCATTTCCTGCGCTTCTTCCTTCTTTTCCTCAGTGGGGATTGCAATAACCGCAATAAGAACACCAATCAAAATCAAAATAATCATTCCATCTTTTCCTTTTTTTCCTGTCAGCATTTTTTTAATTTTATCCGCTATCTTATTATCTCCCAGATAATTATTTTTTTTATTATCCATATCATTGTCCGCCTTCCGCATTCAAATAACCATTCCATTTTGTATCGCGGATTTGTTCAAAATCCACTTCCTGACCGAAAATTTTTTCTTCATATGTCTGGCGGTACTCATCAAAATATTGAAAAGTATCCTCGCGAAAAAAAGAAAGCACCGGAAAAATAAGCAGCATAATTGTCACAATACCTACCAGCATTTTTATATATTTCTCAAAAGTATCCGAAACACATAAATGAAGCAGTGTTTGTGCAAGAATCAGAAAAATGCCTGCTTTCTTTACGATTTCCAAAATATTATCAAACATTTATACACCTCTTCCTGCCACTGCTGTTACAAGGGCAATTAAAATAAAAAAAATCATTACAACAGCAAGCGTAGCCTTTAATAACATAAAACCGCCCTCTGAAACCCTGTCAATACATTTGGTAAGCCTTTGTTCACCAAATATTCCCACACAGGCCCCCGCCGCCTTTAACATTGTGGCCAGAAATAATATTTTAACAAGAGGTGCACAAGACAAGGTAATCATTAACAGTAATGCTACAATCCCAACACTGTTTTTTATTAACAATGCCGACCCCAAAAGCATTTTGGATAACGAATCCGTAACATCTCCGATTCCCGGTATTGCTGCCACTGTTTTTTGAAACAGATTATAATTCACACTGTCTGCCACCGGATGAATGAGACTCTTTATCACACCTACTCCCGTTACCGTTGTAATACAAATTTTTATCACTCCGCCTACTCCCTTTTGCAGAAAGGATAGCATTTCCCGGAAACGGTCATCCTCCGTAGCTCCGCTAATAACTGCCACAAACACAAAACACGATATCATGGGAATAATAAATTCCGGAAATATCACTTCCACGGCATATAGTAATAAAAGATTCAATTGATAAAACGCACCTGCCGTAATGGATGCATAACATAATGCCACCGCTATATAAAATGCCGGAATCAGTATCTGCGTAAAAGAAATAATACTTTCTACTGCACTTACTGACGCTTCCAACATGACATAAAATACCTTTAAAAGTAAAATTACGGCATATAGATAGGTAAAAGAAAAAGCCAGATCTGAAATTTGTCTGTTTTTAAATAAATTACCGCAATGCGTCAATACGGAAGACAACACACCAATCATCAGCAGTGAAAAAAAAACCTGCATACCGTCTGCCCAGTTCTCTTTTATCGTTTGGACAATCAGGTCCCAAATATTTTCTATCCCCGGCAGAGATTCTCCAGCAAGAAGCCGGTTATAATATTCTTCAAAACGGTTTCCGAAAGTCGGCATAAAGTTTTCCAGATTATTAATTAAATCCGTGTATTCCATAGATTCCCCTTACAAATTTTGAATCGTTTCAATAAAAGCCAATAAAATCGGCATTCCCGACAACATAATATATATCTTCCCAAAAATTTGTATCTGTTCTGCCAGATTGGAAAAACCTGCATCTTTGCATATTCCGGAAGAAAACTGGCATAAATAAGTGACGCCGATTACTTTTAGGATAATGCCAAGATAGCCTTCTCCTTCTTCTAAATATGAGGTGATTTCCCGGATTTGTTCCAATACCAGATAGACCTTATCCACAGAAAACAAAAGAATCATGAATGCAGTACCCATTCCAACAATGATTCCCCATACCGGTTTTTGATTTCTTAATTCTACAGCCAGTAGTGTTGCCGTAATCCCTAACATGGCAACCTGAATCATTTCCATGTTTCCCCTCCCGTTTTCTATGATAATTGAAACAAATTCTGAATGGTCTGAAACAACTCATATATGTATGGTACAATCCATGTCAGCACAAGAATCAAACCTGCCAGACTTACTAAAAATGCCTGTTCTTCTCTCCCGCTATGTTTTAAAACCTGACTCAATATAGTAACCAAAACCCCCACCGCAGCTATTTTAAAAATCAGTCCGACACTCATGCCTTTCCTCCTACATACTTTGTTGTTTTATAAAACTGTTATGCAGAGTATCAAACCCACAGCAATACTCAAGGTCAGCGTTACTTTGCTTCTTTCGTTTTTTATTTCTTCTGCCTTTATGATAACTTTATCCCACTCTGCCAGGGTCTGGCGCAAGATGTCTAAAGGCATGGATATCATATTGCAGTCTGCACACCTGATAACGCCAAAAAGAATTTCTTTTTCTTCATTAGTTAACATAAGTTCAGTTGCAAGCAATTCCGTTCTTTTCTTCCAATACTTTTCAGGGATTTCTTCTCTTTCTCTTTCCAATAATCCATACAAGCCGGCAAACATCTCTTTGTATGGTTCTTTTACCTTATCAGAAATGGCAAGACAGGTTTCACCAAAGGTTTCCCGGTGATTTTCGATTTCCACCAGCATCATGTTTAATATATACTTTATGTAAACCAACTCCCGGTATCGTTTGCGGTATTCTGCCACTTTGACAAAACCAAATCCACCACTCCCCACCAAAAAACATATACAGGCAATATATTTCATCCTAAATTTATTTCCATCCCTTTCTCGTTATAGATTTTATGGATTTTTCCCGGTTGTTCCCTTTCTCCAAGAAAGAGAATTCTTTGAAATCCGCCTTTCCCTATCAGTTTTTTTAAATTCTCATTCATCTTTATCGTTTCATCATCTCTTCCATGCACTGTAGCCAAAACCCGGCATCCAAGATAAAACGCCTGCCTGACTGCCAAATAATCCCGTTCCCCTCCTAATTCATCCACAGCGATAACTTCCGGGGCCATGGAGCGTAAAACCCATAACATTCCGGTTGCCTTTGGACAGGAATCCAATATATCCGTATGTAAACCAACATCATTTTGTGCAATGCCCAAATAAGAAGATGCCAGCTCCGAGCGCTCGTCTATAATACATACATTCTTTCCCTTCATTTCCCTTGTCCCATTAGAAATTTTACGTACCAAATCCCTTAAAAGCGTAGTCTTTCCGCATCCCGGCATAGATACAATCAATGTACTTTTTAATTCGTTATCTTCTATCAAAAAAGGTAAAACTGTATCAGCTGCACCCTTTATTTCGTGAGCAATACGAATATTCAGCGCATTAAAATGTTTTACGGCTTTTATCTCCTTCCCATCCCAGACAGTCTGTCCTACAATACCGATACGGTGTCCCCCTTCCACCGTGATATATCCGGACTTAATTTCTTCCTCATATGCATACACGGAATGTCTGCAGATATGATGTAGAAGCGTCTCAAAATTTCTTCCTGACAATACCACTGCTTTTGTTATGTCATGGATATATTTTCCTTCTTTATTCAAATAGACCATATCCTTTCCGACAGATACACATATCGGTCCGTTTTGTCGTATACGGATTTCCGATACTTTTGTATAATCTTTTACCACATTCTGAAAAACCGTCTTAAAACAATCCGGGAAAAGAGCCTGTACAGTCCTTTGCTTATACCATCTATTTTCATCCATTACACCATATGACTCCTTTTTGTATTTATCTAAATATATGAAACCTGTCCGCTTTTATGCATAAAAACAGACAGGCTTTTCTAAAAGTCTGTCCTCAGCATGCCATATGTTACATTTCATAGCAAAAAAAGATGCCGGTAAAACCGACATCTTTTTATCATTTATCAAATTATTTGCAATCCTTGATTGAGAAGCTCATTCTTCCCATTTTGTCCTTACCAAGGCAAACAACCTTAACTTCATCGCCTAAAGTAAGTACATCTTCTACATGATCAATTCTTTCCTTGGAAATCTTAGAAATATGAACCATTCCTTCTTTTCCGGGAGCAAATTCAACGAATGCGCCGAATTCCTTGATGCTTACGACTTTACCCTTGAATATCTGACCTTCTTCAAAGTCGGTTACGATGGTCTGAATCATTTCGATTGCCTTATCCATCATTGCAGCATCTGTACCGCATACGCTTACAGCACCTTCGTCTGTAATATCAATCTTAACATTAGTTCTTGCAATGATTTCGTTAATGGTCTTACCTCTCTGACCAACAACTTCACCAATCTTTTCAGGATCGATCTTAATCTGAACAATCTTGGGTGCATATTCGTTTACCGTCTTACGAGGCTCTGCAATAGCGGGTTTCATGCAGTTCTCCATAATGAACATTCTTGCTTCACGACATCTTGCAATAGCGCCTTCTACGATGGGTCTTGTTAAACCGTGAATCTTAATATCCATCTGAATTGCTGTGATACCGTCTTCTGTACCGGTTACCTTAAAGTCCATATCGCCGAAGAAGTCTTCAAGCCCCTGGATATCTGTTAAAAGTACGAAATCGTCATCTGTATCACCTGTTACGAGACCACAAGAAATACCTGCAACCATCTTCTTAATGGGCACACCTGCAGCCATAAGTGACATACATGAAGAACAGGTAGATGCCATTGATGTAGAACCGTTTGATTCAAATGTTTCTGATACGGTACGGATTGCATAAGGGAATTCTTCCTCTGAAGGAAGCACTGCAACCAATGCCTTTTCAGCCAAAGCACCATGTCCGATTTCACGACGTCCGGGACCACGGCTTACCTTTGTTTCACCTACAGAGTATGCAGGGAAATTGTAG
>CAZYVY010000035.1:0-13365 GCA_964651555.1 uncultured Lachnospiraceae bacterium
GACTTGTTTCCATTTCAGGAAACTCTTCCGTCATTATATCCATCCCGACTTTCATAGCAGAATCATCCGGCAGATATTTGGTCATATCTTCGTTTACTTCTACTTTCTGCATAAGAAAAACGCTTCCGATTGCCAATACTAACATAACAGCTAATATAACAAACCGACCTTCTACGACAAATGAAGCCAATTTCTTTTTCATTTTTTCAACCTCCTTAAGTCACTTAATAATTCGTTTGACTTTATACGCAAATACCACTATAATAAACACGTGTCGTTTTTGCAACCAACAGTTGCGACTTGAACTGTTATGAAAACAACACTTTGGCGAAAACTGTTGTCTTTTTCAGCCAAGTTCACAATTATTTCAAAATTAGCATTAGAGGGATACTATGAATCAAAGAATTATGCTGACAAAAAAATTACTCAAAGACAGTCTTATAGATATGTTGCACGACCAAAGCATATACCACATTTCCATCCGGGAACTATGTGAAAAAGCAGGCATTAATCGTTCTACTTTTTATAAATATTACGGAAATCAATTTGATTTGTTGGAAGAAATGGAAAAGGACTTGTTGGAAGCTACAGAGCATTTTTTATCACAACAGACAGATATTAAAAATGCAGCAGTAATTGAACAAATTCTAAAATATCTTGAAAGTAACATTGATTTTGTCCGTTTACTGATTAACTCCAATGTTGATCCTACCTTTGCAAATAAGCTATTTTCATTGACACCAATACAGAGTATGCTGAAAGATGTATTTAAAAACAGAAGCGAACCTGACGAATATGAATATATAACTAACTTTCTCATCCATGGTGCATATCAATCTGTATGTATGTGGTTAAATAAAGAAAACCGAGAATCTTCCGAATGGATGGCCCAATTTTTAATTGATAATATAATTCGATATTAAAAATTGAACCATCCCACTTTATACTACGTTACAATTCAAGAAAAACCTTGGAAATCCTGCGATTTCCAAGGTTTCATAATCTTCCGGCATTCTTTTATTATGTAATAAATGCTACATATTCTCTTTTAAATAGACACCGATTCTGCTCTGAATAATATCAGCAACTGCTTCGGTTGCACATAAAAGCCCTAATTTTACAAAGGCATCCTCGGACGAAACCAAACTCCATCTGATTTAATAAGGGTAAGCATTTTCACGATTTTTCTAGCCTTAAAAACTCTTCGCCCAGCTTACTAACGAACCCAAATGTTCATTATCCCTTACAGACTTAATAATCTGCTCTGTCATAGGAGTACCATTCTTACGCATTTTTCCGAGAATCACTTCCTGCAATTCAGCCACGGTCATTTCTTCGTAGGGTTTATTTAAATCAAGAACTGCTTCGTCCTTCTTGGCAATTTCTTCGGCATCCTTTTCAGCACATACTTCTACCGCCGCTGTCACTTGTGCAGTCTCTGCTTTTACTTCAGCAACACTTGCCTGTGCTACAACTGCTTCTTCTTTTACATCAGCGACTTCCGCTTCTTCCTTCACCGGCTGTTCCACTGCCTCAAACTCCATCTGTGCCACTTCGCAAGTCTCACCCAATTCGCAGTTCACACAAGAAGCCGCCGGCACCCAGATATCACCGGAATTTGCCGGAATATCAATATTTAAATTACCACCGCAAGCATTTATCTTGCGTCCTGACAATGCACCGATATACTCACCATCAGGTGCAGATACGCATACACTGCTACCGTTTTCATCGTTGTTTACCGCTACGATTACAGTAGAGCCCTGATAGCTTCTTGAGAACGCATACTGTCTGTTGGTGAGACGCAATTCTTTATAATCACCGTAACTTAATTCTCTGGTTGCCTGACGGATTTTACCAAGGGCAGAAATCAACTTCACGCAATCATTGTCCGCCGCCTTAGGACCATACACATCATAAGACATTTCGGGACGAAGGGAATCATCGCTAAACTTTTCCTTACGGCCTTCGATGCCGAATTCCGAACCATAGTAAATAGACGGAATGCCGGGTAAGGTATACATCAGAATATGCACCGGCGCAAACTGTGCCTTGTTGCTAAGCTTAGTATAAATACGCTCCACGTCATGATTATCCACGAAATTATAAAGTTTCAAGCCATCGGGACGATTGCCTCCCATTTCATATAATCTCTTCACGGTATGGGCAATTTCAAAGAAGTTATGATCATTGTGGCCGGAATACAATGCCTTATGCAAATGATAGTTAGTTACGGAATGCAACGTACTTTCATTTGCCCAGCGAATGTAATCGCCATGGATTACTTCTCCCATCAACCAGAACTCAGGCTTTACTTCATTTGCGGTCTGGCGCAATGCCTTCATAAAATCAAAGTCCAAAACATCTGCCGCATCCAGACGAATGCCGTCCACATCAAATTCCTGCACCCAGAAACGGATTACATCGCAAATATAATCTTTTACGGCAGGGTTCTTCTGGTTTAACTTGGCAAGTAAGTTATAGCCTCCCCAGTTTTCATAGGTAAAACCATCGTTGTATTCGTTATTGCCCCAGAAATTGACATTGCAGTACCAATCCTTATACTGTGAGCCTTCACGATGCTCTTTGATATCCTTAAAAGCAAAGAAATCACGGCCGGTGTGATTGAATACACCGTCAAAAATAACTTTTACGCCCTGTGCGTGACACTCTGCTACAAAGTTCTTCAGGGTTTCATTGGTTCCAAGACGACTGTCTAATTTTTTATAATCCGTAGTCTCATAACCGTGTCCCACAGATTCAAAAAGCGGTCCGATATAGAGTGCATTACAACCAATATTTTTAATATGTGAAATCCAGGGAATTAATTGATTCAAGCGTTCCACAGGTTCCCCATAAGAATTCTCCTTTGGTGCTCCTGTCATTCCCAACGGATAAATGTGATAAAAAACTGCTTTGTCATACCATGCCATTTTATTAAAATCTCCCATTCTTATCGCGTATAAATTATCCCCTATGCGATACTTTTTTATTTTATTTTTGCATAACCTTACTGCTTTATTTTACCATAAAAGGACCTATGCTACAACAAAAAACGGCGCACATTTTCTGTGCACCGCATTTTATCATTTCACTATAATTTACTACTTTCTCCGGTTCCTTACAGCCTCTGCCAGCAGATACTCAATCTGTCCATTGATACTTCTGAAATCATCTTCCGCCCATTTAGCAAGTTCATTCCACAAAGAGGGGGATAGGCGCAGAAGCACCTGCTTCTTTGCTTTCTCCTTCTCTTTTAAATTCTTCTCTTTCTCAAGGATTTCCTGTTCCATAGCATGAAGCTTCTCAAGGCGTTCCTGCAAGGCCTGTTCTCTCTGTTCTATTTCCATCTTCATGCTCCTTTCCAAGCTATATTTTAATAAATAGATCCGCTGTTGACAATAGGCTGCGCTTCCTTATTTCCGCAAAGTACAACCAAAAGGTTACTTACCATAGATGCCTTACGTTCATCATCCAAAACAACAACTCCATCTTCATCCAACTGGTCAATTGCCATTTTTACCATGCTGACGGCACCTTCTACAATCTTCTGTCGTGCTGCAATGACTGCAACTGCCTGCTGACGCTGTAACATCGCTGCTGCGATTTCTTCCGAATATGCAAGATGAGTAATACGCACTTCCATAATTTCAAGACCGGCACCCGCCACACGCTCCTGGAGTTCCTGCTTCATCTGGTCAGCAATTTCCTGGCTACTGCCGCGCAAAGTTTTTTCCTCTACACCATCACTCTCTTCCAAATCATCATAGGGATAAAGGCGCGCAATATTACGAATTGTAGAATCGCACTGAATCGATAAGTACTCACTGTAATTCTCTACCGCAAAGACAGCCTGTGTAGGATTTACTACCTTCCAAATAACAACCGCTCCAATAATAATAGGGTTACCCAGCACATCATTTACTTTCTGCTTGTCGTTATTTAAAGTACATACCTTGGTAGATACTTTTTTACTTCCTACTGTTTTCATATAAACATTACCATTTGCATCCTTGGTCGCAATTTTCTCTGCACCGGGATTAAAAGTAGCAACAAAAGGATTTACAAAATAAAATCCTGCGTTTTTAATCGTTCCGTAATATTTACCGAATAAGGTAAGTACAAGCGCTTCGTTAGGATTGACTACTTTAAGACCTGCGATACAAGTCATTGCAACACCCAAAAGCACAACACCGACAACAATAAGAAAAGGACTAAAAATGGCACCTATAATAAACAGACCAATACTTGCCAAAGATGCTAAAATAATAAGTAGCAACATAGCCATACCCGGCATCGGGCGAATTTCTTTCTCAACCACGTTACAATTCATTTTCATTTTTTCTTCCATAAAACTCTCCTCCGTTTCATCTTTTCTTTTAAACAACTCTTCTTTAAAACGATTTCTTTTTGATATCATTTTGATATCATCAATATATCCCAGAAATTTCCTTTTGTCAATATTATTTTATAAAAAACAAGAAAAATGTTTCTGTCCCTTTTACAATAAAAAAGGCCCGGCAATTACCGGGTCTTTCTTCGAGGGGTTTATTTATGAAGATGAAACTGTGCGGGGTTTTGAGCTATGAGCTCTCCTCTCACAGTGGGGTTGACGGTTTGCTTTTACGAAACGGGCATATTCAATGCACACTAAAACGGCACTCAGAATCCAAATAACCGGCTCCAGGAAACATACTCCCATATATCCAAACATAGGAACCACCACAATGACTGCAAGGAATTTAGCCACTAATTCCACAATACTACCTACAACAGGGATCACTTTTCTTCCCACACTCTGCAAACTGCTTCGAAGTACCAGCAAAATACTCAACACAAAGAAGAAAGGAAGATTGATACGCACATAATTGGTTGCAGCCTCAAGAACTACCGGGTCTTTGGTACCGCTCAACGCACTTACCATGAATTCACTCGCCACCATAGCACAGAGACAGGCAAAAGCACTCCAGACGAAGTCGATGAGAATGGATGTGATAATACCTTTTTTTACACGTTCCATCTTGCCTGCGCCGTAATTCTGACCGGTAAAAGTAGATGCTGCCATGGTAATGGTTCCCAAAGGAAGCATAAAAATATCATCAATCTTTCTGGCTGCAGTATGAGCTGCTATAATCTGCTCGCCCAAAGAATTTACTGCACGCTGTAACGCTACGGAACCGATGGATACCACCACAATCATCAGACCCATAGAAAAGCCGGTAGACAAAAGGTCTCCTATCAGCTTCCAATCAGCCTCAATATCTTTTGAACAAAACTTGAACATGGGGCATTTTTTATAAATATATACCAGACACATGATTACCGAAACCATCTGGGCAATCACGGTTGCAACAGCTGCACCTGCCACACCCATAGGCGTGTATTTTACAAGAATAATATCCAATACTACGTTTACAATCATGGCAACAACAAGGAAGTACAAGGGTGCACGACTGTTGCCAATTGCGCGGAGCATACCGGCAAGCATATTATAAAACATGGTTGCTACAGAAAATGCCAAAATAATATATAAGTAGCTTTTGGTTTCATCTAAAATGGTAACCGGTGTCTCCAGAAATCCTAATAAAGGATTTAACAGCAAAAGGCTGCCAATCACAAACAGGATGGACAAAATGCCTGTCAATATGTAGGAGAGCGCAACACTTTTTCGGATTTCATCTTCTTTTCCCGCGCCAAAGGCTCTTGCAATAATTACTGCGAAACCATTGGTAATACCGCATGCAAAATTAACCACCAAGCCATAAATCGGAGCCGCAGCGCCAATTGATGCCAATGCATTATCTCCTAAAACATTTCCAACCACTGCAGTATCTACCACATTGTATAACTGCTGAAAGATATTCCCAATCAAAATAGGAAACGCAAAGGTCAACAAGCATCCTAAAATTGAACCTTCCGTCATATTCCCTGTATTCTTTTTTATCTCTTTCTTTGTTTCCGTTTTCATCATATATCAACCAATTTTTCTCTAATTTAAAAATCTATCGAAACTCATTCTTTAATTTATGTGGATTATATCAATATAATTTTTTCATTTATAATAATTTTGTTGTTTTTGCAATAATTTTGTTGTCTGTTTTCAAGATTAGTGATATTGTATAGTTAAGCTGGAAAAAGTTATATTTTCGTCTGCAAAGTGCCAAATTTTTTATTTATAAATGAATACAATTGTTATAAAAGAAATCTGTCCAGAATTGATTGTTATTCTTATACGGGTTTCTGTATCGGAGAACTATGAAAGAATCGATTGAAAAGAAAATTACACATCTGCAATTTATACAACGCGAAAACAGCTTTAAACATCATAGTTACAGCGAAGAAGTATTATCCTATGAATATATTAAGCAGGGGGATATGAAAGCCGTAACGGAGGGTATGCGCATTTTTCATTCCGATGAAGTAGGACATCTTTCAGACAATCCTTTACACAATAAGCAATACCTTTTCGTAGCTGCAACCACATTGGCCACCCGCTACGCCATTGAAGGTGGTATGGACGCAGAAACTGCCTATATTGCCAGTGACCTTTTTATCCAAAGGGCCGACAAAGCTTTAACCGTAGACGAAATATATGATATTCACAAAGAGATGCTAACCTATTACGTCAAACAGGTGGCAACCCTGCAACGTCAAACAGTTCTTTCCAAACCTGTAGTACAATGTATGGATTATATATATTATCACCTTCATGAGCCTGTCAGCGGCGAAATACTGGCAGAAGTAACCGGTCTTAATCGCTCTTACCTTTCTACGCTTTTTCATAAAGAAACCGGTTCTACTCTTTCTGACTATGTAATGTCTAAAAAAATGGAAGCAGTGGAAAACATGCTGAAATACTCGGATTATAGTTTAACGGAAATCAGTGAATTCTTGAACTTTTCGTCCTACAGTTATCTCGCTAAAGTATTTAGGGAACGGCATGGTATGACACCCAAAGAATATCGGACACGGTATTGGGGACATTCGGGTATAGGAACTGACACAGCTTCTACTACACGTAAACACACTAATTAAAATTATGCTTAATATTCATATACTATTTGACAACATTACCATACCCGAAAAGCCTGTAAATCCGGTGTTTTGCGGGTATTTGGTTCTTTTTATACTTAAAAACTTTGTGAAACTTTAATAATAGACAAATCTGCCTTGCATCTGTTATCATACCCTCACAAAAGCATATCTTTCTAACAATTCTTGTGAAGTCTTATCACAATTCTAAAAGGAATCTTTTGTATGAAACATTCCGTATCAGAGAAATTCTATGCTTTTCAAAATCTTTATTAATAAAAGCAGGAGAATTTCAGAGAAAGAGGAATGGTCTCCTGCAAGGTTTGTATACCCGGAAAGGAGTAAATGAGCAAAAAAGACATTACCCAGAAACACTATTTTGATGACAATGTAAGGTTTGCCGATTTTATGAATGCAGTGTGTTTTCATGGGCGACAGGTTGTAAAACCAGAGGAGCTGGAAACCATGAATACGTCTGCATTAAAAGCAGATGGACAAACCGTGTTAGAAAGGTTTTGTGACATTGTCAAGAAACAAACCAAAGACGGCTCCATGTATTCCGTTTATGTATTGGAAAACCAGGAAACCGTGGATTACGGCATGCTGATACGTGTCATGATGGAAGAATGTCTGCTTTATGACAGACAACGGAAAGAAATCATAAAAAGAAACCGGGAGGAAATGAAAACAAAGGAATCAAAAGAAGAAACCACGGTAGAACCATTGAATAACGGAGAATTCCTGTATGGTTTTAAAAAGACGGACCGACTTACTCCTATTTATACCACAGTGGTATACTGGGGAGATAAGGAATGGGACGGTGCGAAGTCCTTACGGGAGCTGATGGATTTGCCGGAAGAAGATGAGGTACTACGCGAAGAGATATTGGAATTACTGCCGGATTATAGAATCAAGGTGTTTGACTTAAATAAAGAAACTGATTTTTCGGCATTTCAAACTACATTAAAGACTGTGTTTGAGCTTTGTGCTCAAAAGAACAATGGAAAAGAAATGCAAAACTATATAGACACCCACCAGAAGGAAGTAGACGAACTGGATTATGAGAGTAAGTTTTTCCTTGCCACCATGTTAGGACAGAAGAAACTAAGTGAAGAATTATTAAGAAGGGAGGAGAAAGGAATGGAAGAAAGAGGTATGTGTAAAGCATTTCGTGACATGATTGAAGATGGAAGAGAGGAAGGTCGTGCAGAGGGGCGTGCAGAAGCAGAAGCAACCATTGCAGCATTGAGAAAAGAACTGGAAGCTCTTCGTTGCGAACTTGCCGCTGTGAAAGGATAGCCAAAATGCAATATCCGGAACTGCTAAATAGCTCCGGATATTGCCACAAATATATCCAAATATAACTCTGCTGATAAACGTGCTTACGTTATAAACTTACCGTCTTGGCTGTAGACCATGCGGAATAGAATGTTCCCACTCCATCTACCTTCTTATATGCTCGTACCTGAATCTTATAAGTATTTCCGGCAGCCAATCCTGTAAAGGTCTTAACACCTGTCTTATAATTACCCACTGTAAACGTTCTGTATACGGTACTTCCAACCATGAATCTTACTTCATATCCTGTGACTGCAGAAGAAGTTGTCCAGTTACACTTAATCGATGTGGCAGATGCCTTTACCGCGCTGTTTAACGTACGGCTGGAAAGTCTTACCATAGTCCGCCCTGTATTGCGACAACCGGATAATGTCTTCATATCTGAGCCTGCCAATGCGCGGATAGTATATTTATAAACCGTACCATTATTTGCTTTTACAGATTCATCAGTCCATGTAAATGTATTATTACCGCTGATAGTGGTAACGCGTGTCCAGGTAGAGCCTTCATAAGGCTTACGATAGATAGCATAGCCTGTTGCTCCTACTATCTTATTCCAACCCAACTGAATACCGGCTGCTTTATTGATTCGTGATGTAATGTCCGGTGTTCCCACATATGTAATACCTGTTGACGGTTCGGACAATTCCGATTTCACATTTCCGCGAACTGCTTCCACTTTATAATAATATGTTTTTCCGCTCGCTGCTGTTGTATCAATGTAATGTGAAGCAGCTACTCCTTTTTTAACCAATGTATAACTACCGGTTTGGGATGTGGCTCGATATAGATTGTATGTAGATGCACCTATGACTTCATTCCAGCATACATGTACACCGGATACTACATTTACAATCTTACGATGAGCAGGAGCAGCTAATGTGCTGATAGGTTTAAATGCAATACTGTATGTATTTGCATAAGTCTCGGCAGTAGTATTGGACCAACCATAAATAGTTAATATACTTTTGTCATAAAAAGCGTACTGATGGATGACAATATTTGAACTATGAGTCAAGAATTTGGAAACCGGACTATTTAAGAATGCACTCTGTCTAATATCCGTAATTGTTTCCCCCGTCTCTACCTCTTTCAATGAATCACAGGTAGAAAACGCACTTTCACCAATTTCTTTCAATGAATTTGGAAATTTGACACCGGTCAACGACGCACAATTATAAAATGCATATTGATTAATATAATTCAATTTTTCCGACCATGTGATATCTTTTAAATTTGTACAGTAATAAAATGCATATTTATCAATGGTGTTCACTTTATTTCCCATATCGATATCACTCAAAGATACGCATTCACTAAACATTTTATTTGAAATGACTGTTAATCCATTCCCTATTACGGCACTTTCCAACCCTTTACATAACTCAAATGCATTTGCTCCTACAGTGGTAACTGTATTCGGCAATTCAATAGATTTTAGGGCGGTCCTCGAAAACGCATATTGACCAATAGATAAAATTCCCTCTTCTAAGGTAGCCGAAATTAGTGAATCGCAATTATTAAATGCAGAATCCCCAATTATTTCTACACTTGCCGGAATTTCAATTCGCTTTAAACTATCGCAATTATTAAAACTTGAGTTTCCAATCGAAGTTAATTTTGAATTTGTTTCAAATGTAATTGCCTCTAAATTGCCACATTCTCTAAATGCGTTCGTACCAAGTTCTGTTACGCTCGCCGGAATAGTAACAGAAGATAAATTATCACAGGATTCAAATGCCGACTCACCTATTATTGTTATACGACTCCCTATTTTTACTGATGCCAAGTTGTCCATATTATAAAAGGCATCCTCACCAATACTTGTTACAAAATCATCTATAACAATCTTAGTAACTGACGCCTTAAAACTTGACCAGGGATATACACCACCATCTTGCATATCTCCGGAACCGCTGATATTTAAAGTACCCGCAGAGTAACTCCAATTCAAACCATAGTATGTACCACTTGAAACTTCTGCAGCAGGCAGTGTTTCTGTTATCTCTTCTCCTGAAAGCGTAGCCGCCTGAGTTGTCGTAGCACTTACTACCATACGATTACCACATGCTACGCCTACAATTGCCATTAAAAGTAATAACTTTTGCGCGAATTTTGCAATTTTCTTACTCTTCATCATACTTTCCCTCCCTTTTATTTTGCTTTACATAACTTTCTTCAAAGCAAAAATGATAAATTCATACATACCATTATATATATATATATATATTGTCAAGGGAAAAACATAATTATTTTACAAATATAATTTTTATTTCAAACAACGTATTTTCCATGTTTTCTGGGGCATTTATCTCGTTACAATTAAAAAATGACACTGCATTTACAGTGTCATTTTTTTCATCATATTTTTATTCTTCAGCCTTCCACATAGCACGTTCTTCTATTTTTCTAGCAAGTCCCTGCATTCTTTTTACTGTGGTCTTGTTAATGTCCATAGGACGACTCTTCACATTCACTACTATACTGTCGAATCCACCCTCGTTATTCAAAATTCCGGTTAAAGAGTCAAAATCCATTACCCACGCATGATATTCTTTATCAGAATATAAAAGATGGAACTGGTCCCAATCCGTAAACACAGGAAGTCCTTTTACCCCGTCCTTACCGATTAACATAGGAAGAATGGTATCCGAATTTTCGCCGAGAATGATATCTGCGGGATTTTTTGATTCCGGAGCCCCCTTGGTCGGTACCAGGAAACGAACATTGGCAGATGCACGCACCAAATCATTTTCCAGTTTTTCAAGAACTTTGCGTCGCTCGCGATAATCAATTTTCCAGCCGAGTTCCTGAGATAACTTCAAATGAGCACGCATAAAGTCAGGATTTACCACCGGAATTCTATTCTCAGGAAAACCATTCCAGTCGGGCGGCAATACCAAATCACATGCTTCAATGTAATATCCTGTCTGTCCGTTATCTACGAAAATTCCGCCGACACCATTGGTATAAAAAGCACGTCCCAAAAATGTTATCAGCGACTCTTTTTTAATCTCCAAGGTATGAAAATTACGATATTCTTCCTTATAATGTTCCACACAGGCATCTGCATATTCTTTTTCAGAAAAAATCCATATGGAATCATTAATCTCGGTAATAAAAGAATATCCGGTAGCATCATCCACAACCGTATAAAGAATCTCTGCATCACGGATTTTATCAACCAATTTGAAATGCATTTTACGGATTTTATCTTTCATCCCATCCATTTTATCCAAAGTATCCATGTAATTGCTGGACTGAAGTAACCATTTTGCATTATTAATCAGTACACACATATCCTGGATACTCAATGTGGCGTATTCTTCCTCCGTAATTTCCTCATCACGCAATAAATACCTATCACTGATCTCCTTATCATGCAATTTCTTTTCTTCCAATGTCATGTCATATCTCCTTCGGTCTTAGGATGTTACTAGTATTCCTCAAATCATCCTTTTTATAAAGACGCAATCAGACATTATTTTTATTCAATCATCTGCTGCATCTGCTCTGAAATCTTCCCAATCAGTGCCTCAATTTCTGCAGTTTTCGCTGCAATTTCTTCACTGTTAGCAGCAAGCGTAACAATTGCTTCATTTACCTGACGTATATTCTCTAAGAAGTTATCTGTTTCAGAAGAAAGCTCTTCCATTGCCGGAACAACATCTTTACTCTGCTTCTGTCCGTCTTCTACCGTCGATTTCGTTAACTCAGCCAGTTCTCGCACACGTTCAGCGATAACCGCAAATCCCTTGCCTGCTTCACCGGCTCTTGCAGCCTCAATACCTGCATTCAATGCAAGCATATTGGTTTTACTAGAGATTTTAATAATCTCTTCGTTGATTTCATCATAGCCCTTCACAGAATGCATTACCTGATCTGTAGACTCTTTCATAGAATCACCAAATTCAGCAACCTCAGACATCATCTGCGCCATATTGGTGGCATCGCTTGCTGTGGCCGAATTACCTTCTGACAATTCATTCATTGCCTCTGTAATACGTGCCAATTCTTCTGCAACTTCCTGGTACAAAGCTTCTTTCTGCTGTCTTTGTTCTTCAGCTTCCTGCGCTTTCTCTTCCACATATCTCATGGTTTCGCCAAGTTCGTCTTTTACATAATGGATACAATTGTCCACTACATTGATACCACAGGCAACCGCAGTCGCCATGGTTTTACAATTCTGATAACCACAAGCACCACAGTCAATATGTCTCTGCTCCGGTTCAAATTTCTTCATCTTCATGAATACATTCTCAATAACCTCCTCCGGTACTTCTTCCAGACGGTTATCTTTTGCTTCATATGTACAGACAAAGTCATTTAAATTCAATTTCTTAAATTGTTCATTTAACAGTTTCAAGCGTACATCATGAGTGATGTCCTTACTCCATGCACTCTTCTTGTTATGACCGTTTGATTTCACTCTCTGATTATGAATTTCAAGTAAAATATCGTCATTCATTTCATTCTCAGGATTCGTAGCAGTACCATAAATACATCCGCCGCCGCAATTTAATGCGTCTACCATAAAAGGAAGCTGCTTGCCGGATTTTACACGGTCAGCATAAACTTCCAGGAAATGATAAACATGTTTTTCACCTTCAATCTGTCGGATAAAAACATCTCTACCCAAGAAATGCTCTACATTCTCACGAAGTCCGCCGGGCTGGGGATACACACTTCCCAAACCATATTCAATTTCATCAAAACCATTATATTTACTTAAATCCATACCTTCCAGCTTTTTCATCAAATGCTCAAAGGTAACGTTATATTCAATATATCCGGCATTCTGAGGCCGTGTGATTTCAGACTTTTTAGCAATACAAGGACTGATAAAAGCTAATCTGTCTGTCACATTCATATATTTTTTGGCATAAATTGCTCCGCACATCATCGGGCTGTGAATCGGTACCAGTTTGGAAACCAATTCCGGAACATAATGTTCAATATAATCCACAACAGCAGGACAAGGCTGCGAAATGCCGC
>CAZYVY010000035.1:13375-21391 GCA_964651555.1 uncultured Lachnospiraceae bacterium
AGATTATGCTTGGTAATCCAATTTAAATATGCCCATGTAGTAATATCTGCACCAAAACTGATGCTGATAATATGATTTGCTCCTATGCTCTTTAAGTATCCTAAAACCTGTCTGTAACGGTCAGGATAATTTGCGATAAAAGCCGGCGCCAATAATAAACTGATGCGATGTCCGCTTGCCAAATCCGCAAAAAATCTTTCGGTATCATCTTCAAAATCTCTTGCCTTATGTTGACAGACATCAATACAGGCTCCACAGTGTACGCAAGAGTCTCCATCTACTCTTACAACATTTGTGACACCTTCCACAGCTGCATGATTCGCTTGTAAAACGGGACAGACCGAAATACAGCGATTACAACCTACACAATCATCATTGGTATAGACTAACCCCTTATTTAATTCAACCATACTTTTCTCCCCCCAAATGAGTATAATTATAATTATTTTAGTCGAATTTTCGCATATAGTCAAGGTATGAGCAGCTTATTCAAGCCCCCATAATGTTTTTTTTATAAAAAAAGCCCTTTTACAATATTGTAAAAGGACCTTCTTAACCTTTCATTATGTATGTTGATGCAAATACTTTTCTCTGGTTGCCATACCACCACGAATATGGCGCTCGGATTTATTCACATCCAACACCACCCTTGCGCGTTTTGCCAACGACGGGTCAATTTCCTCCAACCGCTCCGTAACGTCCTTATGTACGGTACTTTTGCTAATGCCAAATTTTTTCGCCGTTTGCCTTACCGTAGCATTTTGCTCAATAATATAATTTGCGACTTCAATTGCGCGTTCTTCAATATATGTTTTCAAAGCTTCCCTGCCATGCGTTTTTTACATTCTATGAAACCCATGACAAGGATATGCATATCTCTTTAATTTAACAAATTTAAAATGCCTTGATTACTTTGGTTTGCCTGTGCCATCATGGCTATGCCGGCCTGCTCTAAAATACTGATATTGGAATACTTAACCATTTCTTTCGCCATATCCGTATCTCGAATCGTAGCTTCTGCAAACTGGGTATTCTCCACCACATTATTTAAGTTTGCAACGGTGTGTTCCAAGCGGTTTTGGTATGCTCCCATTCGGCTTCTTTCTTTATTTACGTGTTGAAGATCCCCGTCAAGAACCTGAATGGTCTTAATAGCCTTCTCCGGTGTACTGACATCCCATGAGTTGGTTTTGAGTGTTGTCATATTCGGCAAATCTATTTTTAAACGACAATTTTCATCATCTTCTGCCCCTACTTGTAATGTAACAGAATAGTTGTTTGCAGCCTGCTTTATTGAAACAACCGTTTCTTCTGCAAACACACCCCGGTCATTGCTTTTATTCGGTTTCGCAGTAGTACGATTATCATGAAAAATCGCTGTATCCCCGTCAATCTCCATTTGTGTATAGTGATTTTGAGGATTTCCCCCACCCAATGCATCATATATGGCATTTAACACTTCCGATGGAGTTGTCATATTCTGAATTCCCACCGTATATACATAACAATTGTTACCGGGAGTTTCTGTCTTGGAACCGGTCATTGAAGCATCAAACTGTACACTGTAATATCTGTCACAAGTACAGCAGGTAAAGTGAAAACCTGTTCCATCCAATTCATTTACGTTTGATGCATTCAATCCCGAAAAATCCAGACTGGAAGCCACATAAGTATCTCCATTTGCATCTGTGTATGTATCAGCCATAATTCCATTGGATGCTGTTGCGCCATCCATAGCAACCCATGCCGGCAAAGAATTACCTTGCGGCACCGTTACTGTAATCATGGTCCCATCGCCTTCCCCTTGAAGGATTGGTTTTTTATTAAAAGTTGTAGTATCCGTAATTCGCTCTACTTCCGCTGCAATCTGACGAATCTCTTCCTGAATATAGCTACGGTCTTCCTCCATATTGGTTCCGTTTGCCGCCTTTACCGCCAGTTCATTACAACGATGTATCATATCTGATATCTCATTCATTGCACCATCTGCAGTCTGCACAAGGGATATTCCCTCCATAGCATTTGCCGATGCCTGTGTCAGGCCGCGTATCTGCCTGCGCATTTTCTCCGAAATGGCAAGTCCGGCGGCATCATCTGCACTTCTGTTAATTTTATATCCTGATGACAATTTCTCCGCAGATTTAGATTTTGCGTTGGTATTAATTCCAAACTGCCTCTGCGTATTCATCGCTACCAAATTGTGTGCAACAACCAACATAAAAAAGCCTCATCCAATGTAAAATAATAACCTACATTGGATATCGGCTTTTCAGTGGTAAAACTTTATATAATTCTACACAAATCATATATATGCAGATAATTATTTTTAATATGCACTATTACTCTACAACGTTTACGGTATCCATCAGATAATCGGTGACCGCTTCCACCATTGCCATCTGATAGATATATCCTTTTCCGTACATCTGCTCCATCTGCACCTGATACTCAGAAGATGTTCCCAACGTTTCCATAACCGCACTAAGATGTTCAGAAGTAATCGTAAGATTTTCAGCCTCAAAAATTGCCTGACTGATTAGCACATTTCCCACTCTTTCCTGTGCAGATAAACGAAGGCTTGCTTCATATTCCTTTTCATTCTCTACGCCCTTATAGTCATAAAGAGAGTCATACATATATACTCCGAAATAAGAATAATAATATTCGTTATAATATTCATAATCACTCTGATCACTGTACTTAATGATACCCATAATGTCTTTAACATAGTCTTCAGGATATCCGTTTACCTGGCAGTTTTCAATAATCAGGCTCTGCACTTCTGCGTCTAATGCAGTTTCAAATTCCTGCTCTTTATACGCTTGAATATAACCGTCTGCAGTTAGGGCAGTATCGGAAAGATATGCTTGTACAAAAACATCATCAAACTCTGCTTTTGTATAAATTCCGTTCAGCGTAATACTGAACACTGCATCTTTTCCGTTTAACTCCTCATTACCGTAGTCTTCCGGGAAAGTTACTTCAATATCAAAGCTGTCACCAATCTTTTTCCCTACCAGTTGTTCTTCAAAGTCATCAATATATCCGGCTTCTCCAACTGTGATTTGAGTACCCATTCCCTCAGTACTTCCTCCATCAAAAGCAACACCATCAATTTTACCTACATAATCAAGGTTAATGGTATCACCCATTGCCACGACAATGCCTGCTTCTGTTGAATAATCTAAATATGTTTCCAAAAGAGATTCTATATGACTATTGACTTCTTCCTCAGTGGGCGCAAGTTCTTCATAACTTACTTCTAATGCTTTATAATCACAAAGTGTAACATAATCTGTAGCAGTAACACCGTCTATCATTCCTGCTTCCGTAAGTCCTGCACTGTAATTATCGACTGCCGGAGTGGTTAAAACAGTTTTGTAATACACAACATAACCAATTAATGCTACAAGTAAAAGAACAGCAACACCAATTAAAATATTACGGATACTCTTTTTCGCATTTGCTTTTCTGATTGCCTGTTCTTTTCTTTTTTTCTGCAATTCACGTTTTTGATTGCTCATAATTTCCTCCGAAAATATTACTTTTTTGCATCCTCACTACGAATCTGGGCACGCTTAATCTTGCCACCCAACGTTTTAGGAAGTTCATCTACAAATTCCACAATTCTGGGATACTTATAAGGTGCTGTTGCCTTCTTTACATGATTCTGTAATTCTTTAATCAGTTCATCAGAAGGTGTGTAGCCTTTTGCAAGCACAACGGTAGCCTTAACCACCTGACCTCTGATAGGGTCTGGTGCTGCTGTGATGGCACATTCCACAACCGCAGGGTGTTCAACCAATGCACTCTCTACCTCGAAAGGTCCGATACGGTATCCTGAACACTTGATTACGTCATCATGACGACCTACAAACCAGTGATAACCCATATTATCTCGCCATGCAACGTCTTTCAAGTTGTAAGTACCGCTGCCGAGAGCTTCCTTGGTCATTTCCTCATCTTTATAATACCCTACAAAAAGACCTACAGGAGGATTGGTATCCAGTCCCGAAATTACGATTTCTCCTTCTTCACCATTTTCACAATCTTCGCCATTTTCATTGATAAGTCTCAACTCATAAATTGGTGAAGGTTTTCCCAAAGTACCGGGCTTTGCTTCAAACCATTCAAAGCATGCAATCAATACAGTACCCTCGGTCTGACCAAATCCCGACGCAATCTTTTTGCCGGTTAATTCTTCCCAACGGTCAAATACTTCCGGATTCAATGCCTCTCCGGCTGTACACCACTGTTCTACGGAAGATAAATCATAATCTTCCACCTTTTCCTGTAACATAAAACGATACATGGTGGGAGGCGCACAGAAAGTGGTTAATTTATACTTCTCAATCACACCCAGCAAATTTGCAGGTATAAACTTGTCCATGTCATAGCAGAAAATCGTTGCGCCACAAATCCACTGACCGTAAATTTTACCCCAGCCAAACTTTGCCCAGCCGGAATCGGATACGCTCATGTGGAGCTTATTCTCCTGCACTCTCTGCCAATATTTTGCAGTAACGATATGTCCTAAAGGATGCATATAATTATGACAAACCATTTTAGGCATACCGGTTGTGCCGGATGTAAAATAAATCTGCATAATATCGGTATTCTTGGTTGCTGCATCTCCGGTAGGACGCCCAAATACGTCAGACTGCTCCATCAATTCTTTGTTAAAATTAATCCAGCCCTCACGTTCCGTATTATCTACCAAAGCAATATGTTTAATACAAGGAGCTTCTGCCTTTGCAAGCTCCATCTGCTCTACTACATATGCATCGTTTAAACATACAAACATCTCAATGTTTGCTGCATTGGCACGATATGCAATATCCTTTTTAGTAAGCTGTAAAGTTCCGGGAACTACAATTGCACCCAACTTAATCAAACCGGTAGCACATACCCAATATTCCCAACGTCTGCGAAGAATCAGCATAACAACAGAACCTTTTTTTACACCTTTTGATGCAAAAAAGTTTGCTGCTCTGTTGGATAACTTACTCATGTCTTCAAAGGTAAAAATTTTCTCTTCATTATGGTCATTACACCAAACCAATGCCCTGTTGTCGGGCTTTTCTTTTGCCCATCCGTCAACGATGTCAAAACCAAAATTAAAATTCTCGGGAATAGTTACGGTGTAATTCTTTATAAAATCTTCATAGGAATCAAACTGAATCCTAGGTAAATACTTTTCTAACATTTTTTCTCCATTCCATGCTTTGTACGCATAATCATTATTCTGCGATCATGGTCAGGAAAGTTGCAGGTTTATCCCCGCCGCATCTCTGTCCATGAGGGTAGTTAGGGTTAAAATAAATACTGTCTCCTTTTTCTAAAACGATATCCTGGTCACCAAAGGTGACGACGACAGTACCCTCCAATACCAGATTAAACTCTTCCCCCTTGTGAGATACTAAATCTGCTTTCTTATCCGAAGGATCCAAGGTTACAAGGAACGGCTGCATGATGGTGTTTGCATAATGATAAGCCAAATCCCTAAACTCATATCCCGGATATCTGTCAGCCTTCTGTCCGTTACCTCCGCGAACTACCTGATAAGTCTTTAACTTAGCAGATACACCGGTAAGAATCTCCGAGAAATCAACCTTATATAATTTGGAAAGCTGATAAATTACGTTGATGGGAATATCCTGACCGTTGGCTTCATACCGTTTATAGGTCTCAACATCAATCCCCAGTTCTTTCGCAATATCCTCTTCCGAATAATCACAAATCTCACGAAGTTCTTTGATACGCAGAGCAATTTCTCTGATTTCGTCCATAGTCAACCTCCTAAAAAAAAATAAAGATGAAAGAGTCGCTCGCGACTCTTTCTGCGCCCGAGCAGACACGCCAGTGCAACTTCCTCTCTGCGAGGTGCGCATATCTGCGAAGCATTTCCATATGCAAATATGGAAATAGAGAATCGCATTTTTACGATTCCCATCCTTATAAAAATCTTTTATGATTCCATACCAATCTTTAACGCTTCCTGATTCAAACCAAGCATAGCCGCTTTCTTTGCAGGAATAACTTTCTGAATACCCTTATCCAATGCTTCTTTAGTACAGAAGCCGACTTCCTTAAACATCTTACCAACCAGGATAATAATCGCACAGCCCTTTAAGCCCTTTTCATCTGCAATCTTGGTTGCGTCAATGTAATAAACATTTACATCTGTACGTTCTACCTTCTTGGAAATCATAGAACTGTCTACAAGGATTGTACCGCCGGGTACAACCGCATCTGCGAACTTATCCAGGGAAGGAAGATTCATTGCAATTAATACGTCGGGTTGTGTTACCAAAGGCGAACCAATGGATTCATCACTGATAACAACGCTACAGTTACAGGTACCGCCACGCATTTCTGGACCGTAGGAAGGAAGCCATGAGATTTCCTTATCATCCATAAGCCCTGAATACGCAATTGTCTTACCTGCAAAGAGGATACCCTGACCGCCAAATCCTGCTAATAATACATTCAATGTCTTGCCCATTATTTGTCTCCTCCTTCTGCATCGATATCTTTGTATACGCCGAGAGGATAGTACTCAAGCATATTTTCACGAAGCCACTTCATAGACTCTTCCGGAGTAAGTCCCCAGTTGGTAGGACATGTGGAAACAACCTCGATAATCGAGTAACCCTTCTTATCAATCTGGTTCTGGAAACCTTTCTTGATTGCCTTCTTCGCAATATTTACATTCTTTACGCTGTCAACGGTTACACGCTGCGCAAGCGCCGTACCGCTTAAGGTAGAGAGTAATTCACATACACGGATGGGATGGCCTGCTGTAGAGGTATCACGTCCGTAAGGTGAAGTCTGTGTAATCTGTCCGGGAAGAGAGGTGGGAGCCATCTGTCCGCCTGTCATACCGTAGATTGCGTTGTTGATAAAAATAACTGTGATGTTTTCACCTCTGGTTGCTGCGTGTACGGTTTCTGCCATACCAATAGCTGCCAGGTCACCATCACCCTGATATGTAAATACTACATTCTCGGGAACTGCCCTTTTAATACCTGTAGCAACAGCAGGAGCTCGACCATGTGCTGCCTGTACCATGTCACAGTTAAAATAATTGTAACTGAATACGGAACAGCCTACAGATGCAACGCCTACACTCTGTCCTACTACTCCTAACTCATCTAAAACTTCCGCAACCAGACGATGCACAATACCATGTGTACATCCTGGGCAGTAATGAAAAGGCACGTCAGTTAATGCCTTGGTTTTCTCAAATACAACAGCCATGATTACATCTCCTTTCCTGCAAGTGCGCGAATCTGATCAAGTACCTCTGCTGGTGTAGGAATCACACCACCGGTACGACCAAAGAATTCAACAGGCTTTCTGCCATTTACTACAAGACGCACATCTTCAACCATCTGACCCATGTTCATTTCCACACAAAGATATTTCTTTGCTGCAGGTATGGTCTTTTCAATTGCTTTTTCAGGAAAAGGCCATAAGGTAATGGGACGAATCATACCAACCTTAATACCTTCTTCTCTTGCAGTCTTGATTGCACTTCTTGCCACACGTGAGGAAGCACCGAACGCTACTACGACGATTTCTGCATCTTCCGTCATAAATTCTTCTGCACGCTGTTCTTCCGCCTTAATCTTCTCATATCTTTCATAACGTTCTTTTACAAGGTTCTCAAGCACTTCAGGCTCTATGTATAATGAATTGATAACATTTCTTTCTCTCTTGTTCTGATGTCCGTTTGTTGCCCAAGGCTTCTCTGCAATGGCAGCATCCTTTTTCTCAGGGAATTCAACCGGCTCCATCATCTGTCCAAGCATACCGTCGGAAAGAATCATGGAAGGTACTCTGTACTTCTCACCCACTTCAAAAGCAAGGGGAACGAAGTCTACCATTTCCTGAATTGTGGAAGGTGCCAGAACAAACATCTGGAAATCACCGTGTCCAAGTGCCTTAGTTGCCTGCCAGTAGTCTGACTGTGAAGGCTGAATACCACCAAGACCGGGGCCACCACGCTGTACG
>CAZYVY010000036.1:0-20602 GCA_964651555.1 uncultured Lachnospiraceae bacterium
TCTGACTTAATCCATCCTCAATTAATACTGCATTAATATTTTCCATATTTGAAAGACAGATTAATTCATTAATACTAGCATAATCCCTTATATTTCCCTTTTTGCCAGGATTATTCTCACGCCATTGCTTTGCTGTCATTCCGAACATTGCAACGTTTAATACATCCGCTTCATCTGCATATATGATTGACATTTGTCCGGGTGTAAGTTCAGACGGAATCAAATTATTCTTAATTGAATCCGTATGTATCCGATAGTTTATCTTGGCTAATTCTCTCTTCGCAGACCATCCCAACAACTTCTGTTCTTCGTTTTTTAGACGCTGAAATTCTTTTACCATGTATATTTTAAACTGCGGACTTATCCACATTGCAAACTCAAAAGCAATATCCTTATGAGCATACGTTCCTCCATACCTTCCGGCTTTAGCAGTAATCGATATCGCATTTGTTTTTTCAACAAACTCTTTCACACTGATCTTAAAACTGTTTAACCCAGAACGATTTGTAATCAGGCCAAATTCTTCATAATTAAAATCCGGATTATAGACGCTTTCCCATGTGCCAATATATTCTAAGGTATTTCGATTTCGCAACCAATCAGTAACAAAAAAATCACCATCTTTTGCCTTTAACATATCTGTTATACATATATAATCTTCATCATTGATTTGTGCTATATTAATTTCTGTATCGTTAACTAATATTTTCGACATACAATCTCCTAATCTTATTTTAATTATGGCGAATTCGCCATAATTAAATATCTGAATATATGATTTCATCACATAATAATTCATAAACATTGTAATACAAAAGAATCCATTTGCATCGAAAAAACTGATGAATCACAAACAGACTTTCCAAGAATTGCATTGCTTGTATTTGCGTCCATCATAACAAGCAGATAAATGTCCGTCAATATCGGTAAAATGCACAACAAATCAAAAAACAGCATATAAAAAAGTCCTGCAAACCCTTGAGATTACAAGGCTTATGTATGTCAAAAAACTTTTTAAGCAATAATTATTTTAATGGTGAATTTGATAATTCTACGCCAAAATAATCATATGGCGAATAAGCATTCACTAAAACCGGCTCGCTTTCCATCTCATCACTTGTCACATTTGAAACATCAATATTACTATTTTTTCATTGGTCTTCCCTCACTTTCACAACCGAAATTTAGTGAAAACCATTATATATATATATTGCGAATGTCAAGGAATATTTGTAATTTACATGAAAGCATAAAGGTTTGTTTACAGACAAGGGGAGAATGGTGTATGATAATAAGTGCAATTAAAAGCATTTTAACGTGTGTTTTGAATACACTTACTATATAAAATAGAAGATTTGCAATAAACAATTAAGACGAGGATTTTACATGTTGATAAAGAAGCTAAAAATATGGACCGCTGCTTTTACGGGAATTGCCCTGCTGCTGGGTTCCTGTTTAACCGTCCATGCAGAACCAATAGATTATTATGCAGAAATGGAAGCCCGGAAAACTCTGCCGATACAGACCAATGAAATTCCCGGTTGGCCGGAAGGTCCTGCAGTGGGTGCGGAATCTGCCATTCTTATGGACGCACAGACCGGCGCCATTCTCTATGCCAAGGATATTGATGCAAGACAGTATCCGGCCAGCGTTACCAAGATTATGACCTGCCTTTTGGCCATTGAAAACTGTGAACTGGATGAAATGGTTACCTTTTCCCACGAAGCGGTCTTCAGCATTGAAAGCGGCTCTTCCAACATCGGTATGGATGAAGGTGAAGCCATTACCATGAATGAAGCTCTTCACGGTATTTTAATTTTATCTGCCAATGAAGTTGCCAACGCGGTAGGCGAACATGTAGCCGGTGATGCGGAATCTTTTGTGGATATGATGAATGCAAAGGCCGAGGAACTAGGTTGCGAAAATACCCATTTTATGAATGCCCACGGTCTTCATGACGAAAATCACTACACATCCGCAAGAGATCTTGCCCTGATTGCAAGAGAGTTCTTTAGTCATGATGTACTTGCTAATATTTCCGGTATGACCTACTGCACCTTTGAGGCAACAGAAACCCAGCCGGATTCTTTTACGCTGGCTACCAAAAACATGCTGGTGGAAGGAAAAGAATACGAGTATGAATGGCTGGTAGGCAGTAAAACCGGTTATACTTCACAGGCCCGGCAGACCCTTGTATCCTGTGCTAAAAAAGATGGCATGGAGTTAATCTGCGTAGTTATGGTGGAGGAATCGCCTTCCCAGTTTACCGATACCATTGCACTTTTTGATTACGGCTTTGAAAATTTCAAAAAGGTTAATGTTGCAGAAAACGAAACCAACTATACCATGACAAACACGGGATTTTTGGAATCCGGTTCTGATATTTTCGGTAATTCCAGTCCTTTTATCTCTTTGGATAAAGAATCCTACGTCATCGTTCCCAATACCATTTCTTTTGAAGATTTAACCTCTGAACTGGTTTATGATACTAATAGAACGGATGCCGTAGCAGAAGTACAGTATTTTTATGAAAATAATTATGTGGGGGAAACCTACATTAAAGTTTCCGGCCAGACACCGGTTATTTTCCGAAATGATACCGATGATTCCGGGGACAGCAGCGAAACAGAAACCGCAGGCTCTCTTCCCGAAAGCGGCACCTCTACGGAATTGACAGTCAGCAGCGAAGTGATGGAAGGATTGATTTCCGAACAACTCACCTCCGGTGAAGCTTCTTCCGAAGAAACCGCTAAACCAATAACCAATGAAGATGAAAACAATATTTATATTAATGTAAAAATTATTGTCATTGTTATAATCGCTATTGTAGTTGTGGTTGTCGGCATTCTTTTCTGGCGGACCATTACACAGAATTACCATTTCGCCAAGAGACGTATGGCGAGAAAGCGAAGAAAAAGGAGACGTACTTCCTACGACTCCTCTGAATTTAAAAATCTGAAATTTTAAAAATCAACTAATCTGAACCTCTGCAGCTTCCAGGATATCATAATACTTGGAAAGTTCCAGGGGTTCAAATGCTTTTTTATCAATAATCTGACCGTGCCGGATAATTCCTTCCTGTGCCACAATCAAAATTGCCATATCCGGCAATTCCATTCTTTTTATAATATTGGCGTATAAAAAATCCCTGTTTCCCATGGGAGTAACCACACGAAAGAATTTCTCATAAAACTGCACCTTCATGGTTACCGGTTCCCCATAAAATTCTTTAAATCCTCTGTATGAGTTTGACGCTCCATACAGATAACCCAGCCACGACATAATAAATACATACAATCCTATTAACAGAAGCAATCCCCATAAAAAGTACAACTTCCAAACATATAAAAACACAAATGCCAGTATCATCAAAAGACAGCCTGCCATAAATGTATTTCTACGCCATTTTTTATGAAATATACCGTAGGTATGCTTTGCATATTTTTTATTCATTTCCTGTGTCAGGATAAACTCGTTTTCCAAAAGTACATCACCTATCAGCGAGCCCTTTTTTAAGCCGCCCTTGGAAAGGTATGCACGGGATGGGTTTCCGCCTCCGGGAATCAGATTGTCCTGTTTATAACGTCTTCTTTTGATGCTTGGGTCTGTATTTTTAACACCTTTGCTCATACTTCTGCCCTGCCTGCTTCCTTATTTCTGTTCGGCGTTGCCGGCCTTTCTTTTCTGACGGCGCACTTCGCGAATATGCTCTCTCTTTGCCAGAATTTCTTCCATTTCTTCTTCCGTAATAAATTTTTGGGTCTTTACCACGTAAACTCCACCGTTTTCGGTTTTTTTCAGGCGGATTTTTCCTTTCATCAGACCATGTTTATCACAATGGGCCACACTGTATAGGTGTTTGGAATTAACAGAAAACCAACGGATTTTTTTACGGAGGGGACGTTTACACAAATAACACCTTGTAGAAAACACTTCCCTATCCTGCATGGCTTCTACTTTATCCTCAAATTCTCTGGAAATATATTTGGCATAATCGTGGAATAATACATTTACCTCATCTTCCCGGCTCTGTGGCACGTGGAATACGTCATAAGAATAGTTTTCAAACACCGATGCATCCTGAATTTCCGCCAGTACTTTGGCCGTGTAATATGCATCCGAAAATGCCCGGTGAAAAGGAATATCCTGCTCAATTTGTAAATAATCCACCGCGTACTCCAATGAACGTCTGACTTTACGGTCCTCAAACGCAATACTAAAAAGTTTCTGCACATCCAGATAAGGGAAGGGGCGCAGTGCTAAAGGAGGCATATTGTGAAACTTCATGTTTCGCTGAAGCTCCATCAAATCCTGAGTTCCCCAGGTACAGAAAATGTAACCTTCTCCGCACCACTCGAAAAATTCTTCCATGGTTTCCACAAAAGGCTTACCCTGCTTTAATTCTTTCATATGCAAATGTATCAATTTACCGGTAATCCGATTCATTTCGGTATATACCGTAGGCTTTACTATCTGGGTAAACTCCCCGATAATCTGCCTTTCTTCATTTAACAGAATGGCACCGATTTCCACAATTTCAAAGGGCAGCTCGGGATTCACTCCCTCACCGCTTTTATCCGGCTGATTCCATTCCAAATCCAAAACTACGTAATTCAAAGGTTTCTTCCTTCCTATTGTTCTTCCGTACAAATTAATTCCTTTAACGCTTTGTCCACTTCCGGAAACTGCTTACGCAACGAAAGCGGCTTTCCCTCTTTGGTCAGAAAACAATGCTTGCTTTTCCCTATTAGTACCAAATCCCCTGTTTGAACATTGGTCATCGTATAGCGGATTACCAGCTTAATACCGTTAAAACTCTCTATTTCCGGACGAATCCGGATTTCATCATCAAAAGTTGTAGTCTTCTTATATTCGCACTCGATTCCGATTACCGGCGAAATAATGCCTTCTCTCTCCATTTTGGCATAACCATAGCCAATCTGGTCTAAGAAATCCACCCGGGCCTCTTCCATCCAGCGAACGTAGTTGGAATGATGGGTCACACCCATTTTATCGGTTTCGTAATAATGTACTTTGTGAATGTAATCCTTCATAATGACCTCTTTATCCTTTTATAGGGCTTTCTAACTTGATTCGTCTTTTTTATCATACTCTGTTGACAGTATTTTGACAATTAATTTTTCCTCAGTCTCCTCATATTTCTCACCATCACGCCCGGCTTTACGGCATATTTTATACACCATCTGTCCCACCACAATCAAAATATAGCCGACAGCATAACAAATAATATCTTTGATATCAAAAACCGACCCGATCAACACGCTAAAAAATCTGTTGTTCTGCAGACCCAAGGCTTCCACAATTCGAAAATACTGCAAAACCTCTACCAATACCGCAAAACATAATATGAATGACGGCAGCATCTTAACCTTCTCCGGTACAAATATCCTTATAAAAGTATAGATTACCATCACCACAAGCACATCGCCTATGTACGGACGAATGAAATTATCGTGGATAAAAAGTGCAATTAAGACTTCGATAGTTAGTAAAATAATTGTCAATATAATATAAATCCATCGCTTCTTACTCATCATCAGACCTCCTTTTTCATATGAATGGGGCAATTTTATACAATCCTTTTACGCCTTTATGGCAGGGAATTAATATTTCTTAACATATCCCTTGAAACCCAGCAATCCGCAGACACGATGTCTGCGGAAACCGCAACCGAACCATGGAAGGTGAGTTTGCGGTGTTTGCGTCCATTATACACTATCTAATCCGGATATGTTTAGAAATTTTTATTCCCGTACATTTGAAGTAAAAGGATTGTATAAAATTGCCCCTCCACATAAAAAGCGGCCCCTTTATAAGAAGAAGCCGCCAAGATTTACACTACCTGTACTTTTATCATATTGGTGGTTCCGGACATGCCGATAGGCACACCGGAAGTAATAACCGCAACATCACCTTTTTCAAGGTATCCGTTCTCTTCAGACACATGGATGGCGTGCTCAAATAAGCCGAACACTTCCTGCTTCTCCTGCACTACCAGAGGCGCCACGCCCCAGGATAAGTTCAACTGACGGCTGACTTTTTCGTCGGTGGTGCAACCAATAACATCACAGTCAGGACGATATCTGGAAATCATATACGCAGAACGGCCGGACTTGGTTACGGTTACAATCGCCTTGGCATTTAAGTCGTGGGCTGTTGTACAGGTTGCGTGGCAAATCGCATCGGTAATGTCAGGATTTGCCTTGCGATCCCTGGTAAAAAATCTTTTACGGTAATCAATATCTGCTTCTGTACGCTCTGCAATACGAACCATGGTAGCCAAAGCCTGTACAGGATAGGCACCTGCAGCCGTTTCGCCGGAAAGCATGATTGCGCTGGTACCGTCATAAATAGCATTGGCAACGTCGGCAGTCTCTGCACGGGTAGGACGGGGATTCTTCATCATGGAGTCCAGCATCTGGGTTGCGGTAATAACTACCTTGCCTGCTTCATATGCCTTCTTGATAATCATCTTCTGAATAACGGGAACATCTTCACCGGGAATTTCCACACCCATGTCGCCGCGGGCAACCATTACGCCTTCGGAAACTGTGATGATATCATCAATATTTTCTACACCTTCACGATTCTCGATTTTTGCAATAATGCGGATATTCTGTCCGCCGTTCTGATCTAAAAGTGTGCGGATTGCAAGTACATCATCCTCAGTACGTACAAAAGACGCTGCAATAAAATCTACATCCTGCTCGATACCGAATAAAATGTCCTGCTTATCCTTTTCACTCAAATACGGCATGGAAAGGTGGGCATCCGGCACATTTACGCCCTTTTTGTTAGAAACAGTACCGCCGTTTAACACCTTACAGACAATATCCTTACCTTCCAGTTTGATGACAATCATTTCAATCAAACCGTCATCAATAAGAATGCGGGTTCCCATGGAAACATCACTGTAAAGGGTAGGATAAGAAAGACTGACACCTTTCTCGGTTCCGGTCTGTTCATCGGAATAAAGCACAAACTCCTGACCTTCTTTTAATTCAACCTTGCCATTCTCGAAATCACGAATGCGAACCTCGGGACCCTTAGTATCCAAAAGAATGCCTACAGGCTTGTCTGCTGCCGCTCTGGCTGCTTTCAAACGGTCCATTCTTGCTTTATGTTCTTCATGACTACCGTGTGAAAAGTTGCATCTTGCAACATTCATACCTGTTTCGATTAATTTCTCTACAACACCCTCTTTGTCCGTTGCCGGACCCATTGTACAGACGATTTTTGTTTTACGCATACAAATACTCTCTTTTCTTTTATGATAAAAATAGTCTTCACTATATTCTTACATATTGTGAAAATAAAAATACACCTTTGGGAAAAAGCATATATTTTCTCCCATAAGCGTCAATTCATTATGTCAAATTATGGGAAAAGCGTCAACCTTTTAAAGGATATTTTAATTCAAGAAATAACCATTTTTATTTATTTTTTCGTATTTTTATATTATTATACAACAGATTATATACATTCTTTTTAATGTCTTAAATTTTATACATTAGAAAACCTCCAACAAAAAGTGGCCGACTTGTTACATGTCGGCCAGAGAACTTATGCAGACTATGAAAGCGGCAAAACCCGCATTCCCGTAGACTGTCTTATTATTCTTGCTAAATTTTATGATGTTTCGTTGGACTATATCACCGGCGCAAGCGATATTCCCAGTAAGTACCCCAAAAAATAATCACTTTCCGCACTTTAATTTATATTCTGTCGGCGTACAGCCTAAAACCTTATGAAAAGTTTCTGCGTAATAACTTGAGCTGCCAAATCCGCACAACATGGCAATGTCCGTCATACTGTTTTTTCCGGCAAGAATCAGCTCTACGCTTTTGGAAATGCGGTATTCTGTCAAATATTCTACCGGGGATTTTCCTAAAAACTGCTTAAAAATCTGGCAGCAGGCACTTCTGGATACCAATCCTGCCATAGCAATTTCATTTAAGGATATTTTTTGTTGATACTGCTGCTGGATAAAACCGGTCATACGATGCATCGCTTCCAGCTTCTTTGCGTCCACATAAGATAAGGGTTCCGGTGCTACTTTTATCAAATCTTTTAATAAGAAGCAAATACGGTAGATGAGTGCCATCATCTCCAACTCATAGCCGTCTCTTCTTTCTCTGGTAATGATGTTTAAACGGTTTACCAAATCAATGACTTCTCTTTCCCTCATGATTTCAGGACGTAATATCAGAAAAGCAGGCATACTTTTTCCTGCGATGTTTTCCATGTATTTTCGTGACATTTTTGCATCCAGCATACCGGGATGAAAAATAGTACAGGCAAATTTGCATTTGTATACATCTTCCCAATAACCGTAATGCATTCTGGCAGAATTGACAAAAATCATCTGTCCGCCCTCCAGCTTACATCTTACACCGTCAACACAATACCACATCTCGCCCTCTTGTACATGAGTAAACTCAAAGTCATTATGCCAATGATTTACCATAGGCTGCATATATTCTTCCTGGGCGGTTATTGCTGCCTTTACCGGAATTTCGGGAACATTATAATCCAGAATTTCCGAAGAATTGTCCATGATTTCAATTGCATAAACCCTGCTTACTTCTCTATCCCACATAAAAAACTCCTCATACGCATCTTCTTTTTGTTCTCTAATCCTCTGACCTTTTTTGGTAACCCTAAACTACTCTTTGACAAGTTTACCTTCAACTCTCGTAAGATTCTTCAGCCACTTGTACTTTCGGAAATTCCAGAACACTGCCGGAAGTTTAATGATTTCGTCTGTATTAATTAGAATGTATACCCACAATACCGGAAGCTTTAACACAAAAGCTGCAATCAAACCGATAGGCACCGTTACCGCCCACATGGTTAAAATGTCGCAGATACAACCAAAACGTGAATCGCCGCCTGCAGGGAATATACCTGCCACAACCGTCATATTAATGGATTTACCGATTACATAATAGGAGCAGACAATCAGCATTACTTTAAGATATCCCTGAGCCGTTGCTGTCAGGCTTCCAAACATAGGTACAAACGGTATGACACAAAGCACGATTGCTCCGGCAATCACTCCGGTAATAATGGCAATCTTTAATAAAAGATTACCGTATGCCTTTGCCAAATCTCTTTTACCCTGACCAAGAAGAGCCCCTACCATAACACTGCTGGCAATAGCAACACCGGTACATACGCAAATCGCAAGATTTTTGACAATATTGGCAATGGAATTGGCAGCTGCCGCATCACTGCCCATATGGCCCATAATTACCGAATACATGGTAAAACCTAAGCCCCAACCAAGCTGGTTTCCGAATATCGGAAGTGTATACTTCCAAAAATCCTTCAAAAGTACCTTGTCGCTACGCAATACATACTTTATACGAATTTTTACACTACCGGGCATACACATAATAATCAATGCCCACACCATCTCCACAAACTTGGAAATTACGGTTGCGATTGCCGCACCTGCAATACCGAGCTCCGGAAAAGGTCCGATACCAAAAATAAGCAACGCATTAAATACGATATTAATCACCACAGATGCCGCACTGATTATGGCACACATACCTGCTTTTTCGCAGTTCTTCATAATGGTAAGGTATACCTGGGAAATTGCCAGAAACAGATAAGAAAGTGCCACATATCTTAAATAGACAGCCCCGCCTTCAATCAATGCGGGATCTGATGCAAACGCTTTCATCATCAACTCCGGTACAAAGATCGAACCTAACACAAAAGGAAGTGATACCAATATGGTATATTTCAATCCCATGCCCAGTATTTTTTCGATGGAATCCTTATCCTGAATTCCCCAGTACTGCGCCGCAAAAATCGATACTCCGGAAGTTAAGGCAAACTCAAACAAGGTAAATACAAACATAACCTGCGTCGCCAAGGACACCGCCGATAAAGCATCCTGATTTAAAAACCCCATCATTACCGCATCGGATACACCTACCAGGGCAATCATCAGCTGTTGGAACGCCATAGGAACTACCAGTCTTAATAATTTTTTATAAAATTCTTTTTTCTCTACTTTATTCATAATAATTCTATCTTAAACTCCTTTTAAGATTATTGCAATGTGATTTTAGTACTGCATTTAAAATAATTCTATAGCTTTTATTGTATTTTTTATAACAATCGTACAAAGCACCTCTTTTTATATCTTAAAATTAGCAAATAAAATGAAAAGGACCCATCAACGGGTCCTCGACTTGCATAAAAAGTTTCACATCATCTCTTCCGAATCATAAATTATGGTAAAAGGTCCGTCATTCACTAACGACACCTCCATATCCGCTCCAAAAATTCCGGTCTCGGTTTTGATGCCGCTCTCACGGCACTTGGTAATAATATATTCATACATATTATTGGCGAAATCCGGCGCTCCCGCCCGAATAAAAGAAGGACGATTGCCTTTTTTACAGTCTGCATACAGGGTAAACTGGGAAACCAAAAGAAGTTCTCCGCCTACATCCTCTAACGCAAGATTGGTCTTTCCTTCCGCGTCTGCGAAAATACGCAGACCCAGAAGCTTTTTTACCAGCTTGTCCGCAATTTCTTTGGTATCTTCATTGGATACTCCGATAAAAACAAGAAAACCTTTACCGATTTCACCGGTAGTTTTTCCTTCTGCCACTACTTTTGCTTCTTTTACCCGTTGAATGACGAATTTCATATTTATAACTCCTGACTTGCTAAAATTTATATCTGACATGTTACAGTATAACACATAGAAACCGGGAAATAAAATTGAATTATTTTTACTTTTTAGGGAGTATTGCCACAAATATTTTTATTAAAAAAATGGACAATTCTGTTTAAAAAAAATATAATAAGACTATAGTAATTTAATAAAGGAGGTTACACCTATGTCTAAATACGCAGGTACACAAACAGAGAAAAACTTAATGGCCGCTTTTTCCGGAGAATCAGAGGCCAGAAACAAATACACTTATTTTGCTTCAAAGGCAAAAAAGGAAGGCTATGAACAGATTGCAGCACTTTTCTTAAAAACCGCCGATAACGAGAAGGAACATGCAAAATTATGGTTCAAAGAATTGGAAGGCATCGGCAACACATCTGAAAATCTTATTTCCGCTGCTGCCGGCGAAAACTACGAATGGACAGATATGTATGATGGTTTTGCCAAAACTGCTGAGGAAGAAGGATTCCCCGAGTTGGCAGCTAAATTCCGTATGGTTGCTGCTATCGAAAAGCACCACGAAGAACGCTATCGTGCATTGTTAAAGAACATCGAAATGGCAGAAGTATTCGCCAAGAGCGAAGTTAAGGTATGGGAATGCCGCAACTGTGGTCATATCGTGGTTGGCACAAATGCTCCCGAAATCTGCCCTACCTGTGCTCACCCTCAGGCGTACTTTGAGATTCACGCAGAAAATTATTAAATAGATTTGCTTATGTAACAAGGTCTGTAATACAACCAAAACGTATTACAGACCTTTTTTTGCCTTATCCGGCACTTTTCATTTTAGTATTCCTTATTATAGTTAGACTTGTTGTTTGACTTGTTTTCAGCCTTATCGGAATAGTTGTTCTTAGAAGCATTCTTTGCTTTGTTGTTCTTATCTTCTGTTTTGTAACAATCCTTGTTTGCATTGTATGACTTATCGTTATAGTTATCCTTCATGATGCACCTCTCCTTCCAATTGAAATCTTTTTTCTGTCCGCATTCTATTTTAAAGGAAACGCCAACACGCTTTGCGTTTCAAAACGCATTCACGTTTCTGAACATATTGTGTGCAGGTTTTCTTTTGGTTAAACTGGTATTTTTTGCAGGTTTTGATTAAATCGGAAATTTTTTCAAAATAATGAAACCTGTTCCCCAATCCCTGTGTTTTATATACATAAGCGCTTAAATTTCGGCATTTCTTTAAATGCCGTACCCGTAAACATTTGATTTAAAATATGGAGGATTCATTTCGATGAGAAAAAAAGGAAAAGTTCTTTTGGTTTTATCCGCAACAATAGTTACCCTGGTGGGTTCCGTTCTCCCCGTTTCGGCAGCACCCACTTACGCGGATATTTTTGACGCAGAATATTATGCTGAAAACTACAGCGATGTGGCTGCAGCATTTGGTGACAATGAAGAAGCATTATTTAATCACTACATAAACTACGGCATTAACGAAGGTCGCATTGGCAGCGAAGCGTTTAATGTTTTAAGCTATCGTGAAAATTACACAGATTTGGAAGCAGCCTTCGGCGATAATTGGAAAAGCTATGCAGACCATTATTTAACCTTTGGCTTGACAGAAGGGCGCGATGGCGGCGGAATGTTTGATGCAGTCTCCTACGCTAACCGTTATTCCGATTTAAAAGAAGCTTTCGGTTATGATGTAACCGGGCTTTGGACCCATTATGAACAATTCGGTATAAAAGAAGGACGTAATCCTATTTCTCAGTCTGTAGTGAATGAATGGGCAGCTGCCGCAAGAACAGAAGCAGCGAAAACAAATACAGAAAATAATGCACCTGCTGAAACTCCTGCAGAAACGCAAGAACCCCTTGTTTTAAGCGGTAATGCGGAAGATTCATATACAACTACCCGCCCGGAATATGTGGAGACTGATAAATTCATTCTTTATTTGGATGAAAATATTACCGTGCAGGGTAATACGGCAGACTTAATTTCTAAGTTAATGCAGCGAACAGAAGAGGTGAGTGGTTTTACCTTAACAAACAACATCGGTTATGATTCCGGCTTTACCTTTTTCGCACCTTATGAATTTTACGGAGAAACAGCTTTGGATAATGTGGATCCGGAAAATGAAAAATATCACATCTATGTAGTTGCCCCTGAGAAATGCGGTCCCTGCGGTGGCGTCGGATGCCTTGTTTTAAATCAAATTGATTTGGATATTGCCGGTGGTGAAGGCTGGGTTCTCGTACACGAATACAGCCATTCATTGCATTTGGCAAACGGAGTCTATTTAGGTGATATAATGACAGAAGGCTTTGCTACCTATAATTGCGCTCAGGTAATTAATAACAGCCCGGATATACCTTTTAATTTCAATGCAAATTATAACTACTCCAACTATAATAGGGAAATTACTCCTGAAAATGCAGAGGCTATTTTCCTTGAAGATAAAGAAGACGGCTGGGAAAACTATTTATACGGATACCGTTTTATGACCTTCCTTATGGAAGAATACGGTAAAGATATCTTTAAAGTAATTCTTACTGATGCAAGCTGTGATGCGGGACAGTGGGAATACACATATGACGCAGAAAAAACACTTCCCTACATCAAAGCAAGCACTTCCGAAGACGTTTTTGTGGAATTCGCAAACTGGCTGGAAGAAAATAAAGAACGCATTGCTGCATGGGAAAATGAATATTAAAATATTATCTTTTAATACAAAGATGGGTACTGATACAAAGTGCCCATCTTTTTCGATGTAAAACATAAAATCTATGTTTTATTTAAAATTTTTGCTATAATTTGAAAAAGTGAAACCTTTTTGTGATTTTATGTGTTTTATCGGTATAAGAGCCTTATTTAAGAATGTACATTTAAGATGAAGGAGACTAACAATGACAGAGGAATTATTCTGCCAACACTATGAAAAATATAAGAATACTGTGTATTCGGTGATATTTAATTACGTGCAGAATACGGAAGACACCGCGGACCTTTTACAGGAAGTGTTTGTCAAGCTGTTCGCTACCGAAAATAATTTCTTCCGGAGCGATGAGCATATGAAGGCCTGGCTGATTCGTGTTTCCATTAATTTATGTAAAAATCACTTAAGAAATGCAAAGGTACGTAAAATTGTTCCCCTTGAGGAGGATATTCCATTCTTTGACAAGAGTGAGGATAATGAATTGCTGAAAATTGTTTTTACGCTACCGGAGAAATACCGAATCCCAATTCACCTATTCTACTATGAATCTTACAGCATTAAGGAAATAGGTAATATTCTGGATATTCCCGAGGCCACGGTAAAAATACACCTGAAAAGAGGTCGCGACAAACTAGGAAAAATCTTGAATAAGGAGGACTGGTTCTAATGAAAATGAATGACCTTTACATAGAACAAATGAATCAATTCTGTGAAGCCAATTGTAAAATAACCGCACAGGACATTTTAGAAAAGACCAAACAGAAACAACCGGAAAATACCGGTTCTGATCATTCTAAACTGACAAACATAAAATCTTTTGATAAAAAGGAAGAAGCGACTTCCGCCAAAAAAAACAACATACATTTATTTTCCAAAATTGCTCAAGCTGTGGCAGCTTGCATCGGTGTATTCCTTTTATCGGGTACTACCATTCTCGCGGTAAACGGCGATCTTGGAACTTTTATTCGCAATATTTTTACGAATAAGACCACGGCAGAAATTATTGAACAGGGTTATGTATATGAAATCGATGAATTCGACGACTGCGGTGATTTCGCATTAAAACTGGTTGCAATCAGCGGTGACAAACAGACTCCGCAGATTATTATGGATGTGTATCTGAAAGATGGAGCATTGGCAGACACAAATGACAGAATCTTCCTCACCGCATATGTTTTGGGTGTGGAAGCATACGAAAACGACAAAGAACACTACGCTATATTGGGCGGTTACGGCACAAAAGATGAAGAAGAAAATAACCTCTATCACGTAACTTTTGAGGGGGCACCTGCCTGGTTAATGCCCGGTAATGAAGCTGTGATTGCGGTTCAAGATATCTTTACGGATATCGATCCCAAGGAAACCGACGACATATCTTATTGGTCCGACCCCTTACCGGAATGGGGCGAACCTCCTTTTACCGTTCATGAAATAAACCATGAATTTAAAGTTACGGTACCGGAAGGAACTTTTGCAAACGTACCTTCCCGCAAATATCATTCCGTGGTATTGGAAGGCAGAAATTATGACTATGTATTGGAGTCCGTAGATTACGGTCACTATACTTCAACCTTTGTTTTTTACTTCAACTACCCCGAAGGTGTTGCACCGGCAGATAACGATGAAAAAATCGCCATTGAAGACCAGCTTTACTTAGATTGGTTGCGGGTGGGAACTAATATTACCATTAATGTAGACGGTACGGAATACAAATTTGCGCAGGGTAGCTTAGGTTCCGTAAATTGGAACTATAATGGAACTACCAACAATTTAAAACGCGCCTACATCTATGCTACGCTTCCTGCAATTGATTATTATGAGGCAGAAAGCATCACCCTAGAATTTAACGACCAGGTTTTTGACTTAAAGGAAAACCAGTTATAAAATTATTTTTATTAGAAAGCAGATCCAAAGAAGCGCAAATATATGTAAATATAGATTCGGATTGATGGAGGATAAAAAAATGAAAAAGAAAATCGGAATTATTATAGGCTGCATAGCTGCAACCGCAATCATTATAACAGCTGTTGTTTTTATCATTACAGATATTGCCGCCATATCAAACTTAAACAACTCGCTGAATTTGGAAGAATTCGATTATGAAAACTACAGCAGTTACGGCGAATTACAGAATAACCATGTTAAAATGAACCCGAATCTTCTTTTTTACTATCCTGCTTCGGATGAAGGACGCAATTATACAGATACCCATGTGGCAGATTCCGACCGCATACAAATTACTTTTACCGTGGCTCCCGGAAAAGATGACTTCGAATATGGAGACTGGCTTGCCATGTACAACGAGAATGCTACGGTAGACGGTGCCAACGAATTGGTTTATTTCGAGGTAGAATATCTGGCAGACCAAAGCACTTCCCTTGCGGACCAGGCAGAAGCTTACTGCAATAATGCCAAAGATACCAAGGGATACAAAGTAAAGGATGCCGAGCAGATTAAATGGGAAGATATGTTAGAGGACTATAACCTTGAATATGTTGTCAAAGATGGCGGCCACCCTGTCTACGGCTACATTCTTTCTTTTGATTTGGGTGTAGATGTATGGCGTTACAAGATAGAAGACAGCTCTAACAAGAAGATTATCGAAACCCTTTTCTTTGAAAAGGAAGACGGCTTCTATCGCGTGGAAATGCACTATCCCAAGAAGGATGAGGAAGCCAGGGCTGCTGTTTATTCCATGTTTGACAGTGTGGAATTCAAGGTGGATTTGGAAAACATCCGGGAAATGGGCGAAAACATGACCATTGTGGAGGAATCTTTCGATGCAAACGGTACGCTTGTGATTGAAGCAGAAAATACCGGCAATAAAACAACTGAACTGCTTATCTGTTATCTGGTACCTGCAGGAGACGAACCCCGAATCCCTTCCAAAGCTGTTTTTGGAATTCAGCCCGGAGAAACTGCTCTTTTCGGTTTTTCGGCAGACAGTATACCCGACGAGTATACCGTTGAATTCGCATCCTGCCCCGGTTATTACCGCTCTACCGATAGCGGAGAATGGGTAGCGGCATATTAATTTTTAGTATATAATATTTAAAACTTTTATAATTAAAAAAGGTACGATTTATATGAACAAGAAATTAAAAGTAATCCTTATTGTAGCAACATCCGTAATTCTGACAGCAATACTCTACATAGTTTTTATCCATCCCCGTCTGGCTTTGTATTCCCAGACTTTAATGGTCTATGATTCATTGGGTGGCACTACGGAAATTGGCGAGTCCGTAATGGCTTATGAAAAATACGATGTTACGGATGACACACTAACAACGGTTAATTACGGAGACTTTAGTATCGGTGTTCCTTCCGATTGGGTAGAACAGGAAAGAGAGAGCGATGTATTTACCATTTATATTCCCCAAGGAACTCCTGAAGGAAACGAAATCCATGAGACAATTGCTTCCACCGGCGATGGGACAGATTATTCCAATATGATTCTTCTCAATCGGGAACTCTATGAATCCGATAACTTATGGCGCAGGGTAAACAAGGGATTTGAGCAGTTAGGCTACGGTATGCCCACTACTGTCTATGACAGTATAAGAATTGCACTTGCAATGGACTCCAAAGACTATAATCTTCTTAACTACAATAAATCTTTGGCTTTTACCTATGCTCTTCCTTACCGCGCAGGTTCAGTTTTTGTCTATGACGGTATAACAAGCTGGTCTTACCTTTATGAGGACGAGAATAAATGCGGTTTTATCAACGAGATGTATGTAGAAAGTAGCGATATTTACAGATATTACTTTAATTTCTATGACACTAGAGATTTAAATACCGAGTACTTAATTCTTATTAGAGTAAAAGACAAAGAAACCGCTTATGCCATCATTAATTCCGTAGAATTTAATGATTAAGTTCTAACCGGTTTTGCGACATAAAAATCAGCCCTCTGCTTTGTTGATATTAATCAAAAAGCAGGGGGCCTTGTTATTCACTTATATTCTGCGACATCCTTTTCTTTTAAGGCTCTGTTTCTTCGCTATAGTCTGTTTCACTATATCCTTCTTCACGCAATTCAAATTTATCAATCATTTCTTCTAATCCAATCGCCTGAGCGGAAAGCTCCTGACTGATTGCGGACGTTTCTTCTGCAGAAGCGGAGTTACTCTGTACAACCGTTGAAATCTGGTCAATTCTTACCTGAATCTGTTTTAACATATCTGCCTGCTCCCGGGATGCTTCAGCTGCACCTGCGGCTGCCCCTGCAAAGGATTCCATGTTGGTAAGGACTGTACCGATGGATTCCATGGTATATTCTACCATAATGCTTCCGTTTTCAATTTCTGTAAGTGATTTACTGATTAATTCCCTTGTCGTAACCGCTGACTGACGGCTGTCTGCCGCCAATTTACCAATCTGGTCTGCTACTACTGCAAAACCTTTACCTGCTTCACCGGCTCTTGCGGCTTCAATAGATGCATTTAAGGATAAAAGATTGGTCTGCGCCGCAATACCTTCGATTGCTGCAATGATATTTTCAATTTCTTTGGATGTATTGGTAATACGTTCCATTGCTTCTGTAAGCTTGCCGATTTTTTCACGACTGCTTTCAGCATCTTCAGCAGCTTCTTTAGCACTGTTTGCTGCACCCATTGCATTTCTTGCACTATCCTCTGAAATATTGGTTACGTCGGCAATAGTAGCGGTAAGTTCATCTACCGCACATGCCTGCTCGCTGGCACCTTCTGCCAAATCCTGCGCACTGCCTGCCAACTGTTCAGAACCAACCATAACATGCCGGGAAGCTTCCTTAATCCGGCGTAAAGTACTGTCTAACTGGGTATTTAACCGATTCATGGAACAAATCAACGGCTCATAATCGCCTATGTACAAATCAGCAGCAGTAGAAGATATATCAAATTTTCCTTCTGCCATTTCCCCTAAAAGATAACCTGTATCTTTAATAATCTCTTTGATACGTCCACAGGTTTCTTTTAAGTCATTTGCCAACTCACCTAATTCATCCCTGCTTTCATAGGTGATTTCAATATCAAAATCGCCCTCTTTAATCTTATTAACGGCGTCCCTCAATTCATAGATAGGTACGGTAATGGAGCTGGCCAAGTTTGAGGAAACAACTTTACACATGGTAATCGTCAATATTTGCGCAATAACCGATACCACAATAAAAATAATACCTATTGTAATGGACAAACCATTCTTTGCCATGTATAAACACAGCAATATAATTCCAATAATCGAAATAATGGAAGTAACTGAAATACCCACAGTTACCGGACCAAATCCCATTTTAAACTTATCCCGCATTTTAGCATTCAGAATCTTTTTGTTCACTTTTACCTTTTTTTGAGTCTTTCCCATAATAACCCTCCCTATTTCCGTAATTTTATTTGTGTAATCCCCATAAATAGAATAAATTCTCCACTTTATATCATTATATCACTTATGATAAAAATGAAAAGAAAAAAAAGCAAAGCTTTTGTGAAATAATTGTGTTATCACACAAAAGCTTTTTCCGTATTTTTTATCTCCTGTCATGACACACCTCTCTTTCATTTTATAAAATGTACAAAATGTGTATTTTATACTTTACAAATAAGAAATTTTAGTGTATTCTTTAGTTAGCATATGCTAACACATACTTCATAAATACTGTAAACTCCAAAAAACACTTCGCGAGGTGACCTCCTGCGAAGTGTTTTTGTTCTGTGTATTGGTTTTTACCTGTCTATTATCATTATTACTTTTTCTTTACTATAAGACTGTCCACATATTGTTTTGCGGCCCTGGCCGAACGGTTACCCCTACCGAGTACAAAGCGCTCCGCTCCGGCTCTTAGTTCATCTTCCGGCATATCAACACCATATTCCCCTGCCAGATGACTTACAATATTAAGGTAGGTTTCTTTATCCGGACGGTTAAATGTAATATGGATACCAAAACGTTCTGACAGGGAAATAATCTCCTGCATAGTGTCATTTCTGTGAATATCATCGCCTTCCCTATCGGAAAACTTCTCCTTTACCAAATGACGCCTGTTACCGGTAGCATAAATCACCACATTGCTTGATTTGGAAGATACCGAACCCTCCAGAATCGCTTTCAATGCACTGAAATTATCATCATCTTTTACAAAGGATAAATCATCAATAAAAAGAATAAATTTTAAAGGATTTCTGCTTAGTTCATCTATAATTGCAGGAATTTTGTGAAGCTGATCCTTGCGGATTTCCAAAATACGCAGACCCTTGTCATAAAATTCATTTACTACTGCTTTGATAGTGGAAGACTTACCGGTTCCGGCATCTCCCGTTAATAAAATATTGGCAGCAGGCTTACCTTCCAGCAACGCACAGGTATTGTCTATAATAATCTGTTGCTCTCTTTTATAATCGATTAAATGGGCAAGGCGGATTTTATCCGGCGAACAAACCGGCGTAATCTGTCCTTCCTCATTCACGTAAAACATGTGATAGCGGGCATATATTCCGTAACCATAACGGTGGATGTTGTCACAACGGTGATAATATTCTTCTGCAAGATTAATTTTCTTTTCTGCAAAACCGGGAAGATATCCATCATAGACTAATTCCTCCCTCAGGCTTTGCGGTGTGATATCCGCAATCTCCTGCAGAATTTCCAATTCCTTCGCTACCGCTTCCTCCATAAAAGGTTCCGGCTTTTTTCCCATTCCTATGGTATGGATATATACATTCTCATCATCACTGACCATTCTTTGGATATAATCCGCAAAACTGTTTTTATGGGAAAGATACAGGTTTTCCACAATCCGGCAATATCCGCTTACACCATTTAAAGGATCCTGTTCACCAAGATCCTTTAAATATTCGCATAATGCCTGTATTACGGGGTCTTTCAAAAGATTACGAAAGACCGTCAACGAATGTAATTGAATTAAAAATTCTTTTTTCATTTCTAACATTACACTTTCTGTAATTTACCTACAATCTATGTGTCCATTGTAAAACATTTCAAAAAGACTTTGAGCATATTACTCCAAAATCGCACCCTTGGCACCGCTGGAAACCAAAGAAGCATAACGCTTCAAATAACCCTTCAATTCCTTGGTCTTAGGCACAAAATCCTTCATACGTGCTTCCAATTCTTCATCACTTATCTTTAATTCAAGGGTATTTTCGGGAATGTTGATGCTGATGATGTCGCCTTCTTTTACTATGCCGATGACACCGCCGCTGGCTGCCTCGGGAGAA